>JASFER010000098.1:0-19829 GCA_050124755.1 Desulfobacteraceae bacterium | reverse complement strand
CCTGAATATTTATTTCCGCATTGGGATAGCGCTTTTTAAACACATGCAGCATGCCCTTATTCTCCTTGAGCACCGTGGCCGTAAACCCGGTGAAGCCGTTTTCTTTGGCAATTGTTTCCAACTGGGCCAACAGGTAACTGCTGATGCCCAACCGTTGCATATCTTCTCGAACCACAAAAGCCACTTCCGCACGGTTGCTGCCATCATCGGCGTATGAGCCGATGGCCACAATCTCTTTACGGCCTTTGCTTTGAAGAGATCCCACCAAGGAGATATTCTTGTGATAGTCAACGCTTGCCCATTGTTTCTGGGCTATTTCGTGGGAAAAGAGTTTCATGCGATAGAAAAACCGCAGGTAGATGGTTTCCTCCTTCAAGGAGTAGAAAAAATTTCGATATTCAAATTCATCCGATGGCAATAGCGGCCGCACTTCAATAATTTTGCCGTTTTTCAGTTCAGCGCGCGTTTTGTAACGTTCAATGAAAAGCAAATCGTCCTGCACCGGCGCTATTTGATCCTGGAATATGTAATGCCTTTTTTTAGCCACATCGATAATCTCTTCCCTGAATTTCGGATGGGCGATCTGGGCCAACTCCATAACGCGCTGGTAGATGCTTTTTCCTTGAAGTTCGGCCACGCCGTACTCGGTCACCACAAAATGGACATCCCCCCGTGTGGTGGCCACACCGGCACCTTCACTCAAACTGGGCACGATTCGGGAAACCCGGCCGTTTTGAGCCGTCGCCGGCAGCGCAATGATCGAGAAACCGCCTTTTGACATCGCACTGCCGCGCAGATAATCGACCTGATCGCCGATGCCGCTGTAGAACATATAACCCACGGAATCGGTGCACACCTGACCGGTAAGATCCACTTCAAGTGCTGAAGATATTGAAATGAGATGGTCGTTGCGGGCGATGATGGTAGGATCGTTGACGAATTCCGATGACCGAAAATAGAACTGGGGATTATTGTCAACATAGTTGTAAAGATTTTCGGATCCCATGCATAGCGAAGCCACAACACGTCCGGGCAGCAATGTCTTCTTCCGATTTGTAATGACCTTTTGCTCCAACAGCGGTATAAATGCGTCGGTGATCAGCTGGGTGTGGACGCCAAGATCATTCTTATCCATCAAATGGGGCAAAATGGCATAGGGCAGATGACCAAACCCGATTTGCATGGTGGCACCGTCTTCCACGAGTTGGCTCACATAGTACCCGATACGAGAAACCACTTCCGTGTCCTTTTCATCGGGCACCGCTTCCACCAGCGGCTCTTCGTGCACAACCAGGTAATCGATCTCGTCTACATGAACGATGCTGTCGCCCCAGGTTGTCGGCATGCGTGGATTGACTTGCGCAATGACCATCGCTGCCGATGCCATACCGGCGCTGGTGATGTCCACGGAAACACCCAGGCTGCAAAAACCGAAACGATCCGGGGGACTGACTTGGATCAACGCCACATCCAGGCCGATTCGCCGGCTGTAAAAAAGGTTGGGAATCTGGGACAAGTAGCTGGGAATATAATCGATTTTGCCATCGAAGGCCGCCTTGCGCATACTGGCACTGATAAAAAACAGCTTGATGGCAAATCGTTTTAAAAAATCATCATCATCCACATACTTGGACAGGGTATATGAGAGCATTTGATAGACCAAGGCATCCTGGATTTTAGGATTCTGAACCAAGGCATGAATCAGATGTTGGGGTTCTCCGCATCCGGTTCCGATGAAAATGCGGCTCCCATTCTTGATTTGTTCGATGGCATACTGGGCGTCGACTAATTTTTCAGGGCAATATTTCTCTAAATCCATTCGACCTCCCAAAGGTCAATAGCTTTAAACTCAACTTTCGATTTTCGGTTTTTGAAATTCCTGTCGCCGTCATGTGCAATAAATGCGGCCACTAAACAACTGTGACGGGAAACCATTGATGCCCGGCCGGCACGCAGTCGAGCCTTGCTCTGGAACATCACTCTGGCAGCAGTGGTCTGCCGTCTAAGGGCGGGTACAGAGCCCCGCCCTACGAAAAACCATCTGCATTGCTGTAATGCCGATAAAAAATTAGGGGTGGCCTCCGCGCCGGCCAGTTTTAAACATCGACTTGGGGCATAAGCCCCGAATACTCATTTGAATATCCGCACCGGGTTTTATGATGGCAACATGTTAAACCCGAAAGTTGTATTATAAGATATCCGCATAAATTATTTTGTATCTTTTCCTAGACCATTCGCTAAGTCAATACCTCAAACGACAATTTCTAATCTTGACTATTTTTTAATAATGGGGATATGTATATAAACGAACTAATCGAATTGATTGAGGAAAATGACCATACAACCCACAATTCCAATTACTTCGGAACAATATGTTTCCCTCCTTGAAGGTCTGGAGAAACAAGCACCCGGCATAACGCGCATCAAGCGTAATGATGACGGGGTGATTATGATCGGCGATGATGACGCTTAATCGCGTTAATCAGACCGGCGAGGATTGCCCAATGACCCACCGAAATCCGCTTTTGACTGTTGATATCATAATTGAATGCCAAGACGGCATCGTGCTCATCGAACGCAGGAACCCGCCTATGGGATGGGCGCTGCCGGGTGGATTCGTCGATTATGGTGAATCTCTGGAATCGGCTGCAATTCGGGAAGCCTATGAAGAAACGTCTTTAAAGGTTCATTTGATAGAACAGATGCACACATACTCCGATCCGAATCGTGATGCCCGACACCATACCGTATCCACCGTCTATATCGCAAAAGCTCAAGGTACCCCCGTTGCGGCCGATGACGCTAAAGATGCCGGTATCTTCACTGAAAAAAACCTTCCCTCACCCCTTGTATTCGATCACCCGAAAATACTCAGTGATTACTTTGCTCACAAAAGCGGCGTTCCGAGAAAGAATATTTTTACCATTTCCAATCCCGGGACATGAATGCAATGAAAGAGAAACCCAAAAAACAGGTCAATCGACCGTTTAAGGATTTAGCGGCACAGTTGGAACGCAAAAAGATTTCTCTTGCACCTTATCGGTACGATCGACCGGCGCAAAAAACCGCTTCATCCCCTTTTTCCGAGGAAAAGGAGTCAGCCCTTTTTTTACAAGCCATGGCGGATGTAAAACCTCTTATTTTCAACAATACCGGCTGGCAATCAAAGCCTCCTTCCATCCCCTTTAACAATGACGATGAAGATCAAGCAACCATGGCTGAACTCCACAAGCTCATTCAATACGGACAAGGTTTTGTTGTGTCACTGACACCTGAATATATGGAGTCCGCAACTCCCGGTGTGAGTGCCGACACTTTGCGTCGTTTGCATCAAGGCCGCTATGCCATACAGGATTATGTCGATCTTCACGGTCTTGTCGTTCAGGAAGCCCAACCGGTGCTGGAACGCTTTATCAAACGATCCATTGAACGCGGCTACCGGGCGGTATTGATTGTTCACGGCCGTGGGTTGACCTCGCCCAAAGAACCGGTACTCAAGCAAAATGTTTATGCATGGCTTACCCGGGGCCGCCTGCGAAAATGGGTCATTGCGTTGACCAGCGCCCGTTCCTGTGACGGCGGCGCCGGAGCCACCTATGTATTGCTGCGACAACGACCATTGACCAAACGCCGCAGAAAATCTCAGTGAAGCCAACACGGGGACGGAGTAAACCCATAAGCGTTCAAATAAGGATATTTAGCAGATTTTTGGGTTACGCTAATACCACCTTGTGAACCGGTCGGGACAGAGCCCGACCCTACGAGAATCATAGAAACGCCAGGGACCGGTGTGATTAGCGTAGGGCCGGCCTCTGTGCCGGCCGGTGCTTGATCCTGGCAATGGTATTGCATACACGGCAGGGACGGAGCCCTGCCCTACGAAAACCATTGATCCTGCAAAAGGTATTTCTTCAAACCGTAGGGCCGGCCTCTGCGCCGGCCGGGTATAAAATCCGATATCATAAATACAGATTGTTTTATCATCATTCTTAATGAGCGCCCATGGCAGGCATTATCGTGTTCACCGAGAATTGCTGTTTTTTACCGATAAGTATTGACAACACCAATAAAAGCCTTTATGGTCTGCCATTTTTTCAGGTCACAAGGCCGACCACTTCATTTGCCGGCAACCGCAAATGGGGGAGCTTTGCTTGCAAAAATACGCATCAATTGCTCATCTGGCGCTAATAAATCCCATTTAGAAGAGACTTGAAATGTGAATACAACCCGGAAACGAGCACCCATTCGAATGGGTTCCTGATCAGGGCTTTACAATTAAGTTGATCGCTTAATCGGCGATAAGAAAAACACAATGATTTGCGGTAATATAAGGAAAAAACAATGAATACCAACCTTCAATCTGTACGAAATATCGGCATCAGCGCCCACATTGACTCCGGCAAGACCACCCTGACTGAGCGGATCCTATTCTATACACAACGCATCCATGCCATTCACGATGTTAAAGGCAAGGACGGTGTGGGCGCCACCATGGATTCCATGGAATTGGAAAAAGAGCGCGGCATTACCATTGCCTCGGCAGCCACCTTTTGCCAATGGAAAGGTCGTGAGATCAACATCATCGATACACCGGGCCATGTCGACTTCACCATCGAGGTGGAACGCTCCTTGCGCGTCCTGGACGGCGCTGTTTTGGTGTTGTGCTCAGTGGGTGGCGTTCAATCTCAATCGATCACGGTTGACCAGCAGATGAAGCGCTACAAGGTACCCTGCATCGCCTTTGTGAATAAATGCGACCGCAGCGGGGCCAATCCATTTAAAGTGATTGAACAGCTCGAAACCAAGCTGGGACACCATCCCGTAGCCATGCAAATCCCCATAGGCCTGGAAGCGCATCATGAAGGTATCGTCGATTTGCTCACCATGAAGGCCATCTACTTTGACGGCGCCAATGGTGAGGACATTCGAGAAGAAGAGATCCCCACAGATTTGATCGCCCTGGCCGAAGAGAAGCGCGAAGCCTTGATCGATGCGGCTACGCTCTTTTCAGATGAATTGACCGAAGCTGTATTGGAAGAGCAACCCATCAGTAACGAACTTTTGCTCTCGGCGATTCGCACGGGCGTATTGACCCGAGAAATCACCCCCGTTTTCCTGGGTTCAGCTTATAAAAACAAAGGTGTCCAATTATTGCTGGACGCCGTCACCGAACTACTGCCCTGTCCGGCTGAAGTACGCAACCAGGCATTGGACCTGGGAGCGGACGAGGCCCCGGTCGATCTTGAAGCCGATCCTTCCAAGCCCACGGTATCGCTGGCCTTCAAACTGGAAGACGGCCAGTACGGGCAACTGACCTACATCCGGGTTTATCAGGGTAAATTGGCCAAGGGGGATACGGTGGTCAACGTGCGGACCGGGAAAAAGGTCAAGATCGGCCGTTTGGTGCGCATGCACGCCAACCAGATGGAAGATATTCCCGAATTGCCGGCCGGTTTTATTGGGGCGCTCTTTGGAGTGGATTGTGCTTCCGGGGACACTTTTGTCTCGCCGGATGTCAATCTCACCATGACCTCCATGTATGTGCCGGAGCCTGTTATCTCCCTGGCCATCAATCCAGTGGACAACAAGGCGGAAATAAACATGTCCAAGGCCTTGAACCGCTTTACAAAAGAGGACCCGACCTTTAAGTCCTTTGTGAATGAGGAAACCAATGAAACCATTATATCCGGCATGGGAGAACTGCACCTGGAAGTTTACATCGAACGCATGCGCCGGGAATATAATGCCAATGTGACCACCGGTGCACCGCAAGTCGCCTACCGCGAAACCATTACCCAGATGGCCGAATTCGATTACACCCACAAGAAACAAACCGGTGGTTCCGGCCAATACGGACGGATTGCCGGCTATATTGAACCCATCAGCGACGAAGATTTTTCGTTTGAAAACAAGATCACCGGCGGTGCCATTCCCACCCAGTACATTGGTGCTTGTGAAAAGGGATTTCACGATTGCATGGCCAAAGGACCCAAGCTGGAATTCCCGCTCACCGGCATTAAGGTGGTGATCAACGACGGCGCCTCCCATAGTGTGGATTCATCGGATATGGCTTTTCAAGCGGCGGCTCGCGGCGCTTTTCTGGAAGCTTACGGCAGAGCCAAACCAGTCATTCAAGAACCGGTGATGAAAGTTGTCGTGGAAACCCCCACGGAATTTCAAGGCGCCGCCATGGGATCGCTCAATCAGCGTCGCGGCATTATCGTCGGTACCCAGGACGAAGGCGTCATGTGCGCCATTGAGGCTCAAGTACCGTTATCGGAGATGTTTGGGTACTCTACGGTGCTGCGCTCGCTGACCCAGGGCAAGGCGCAATTTACCATGGAATTTGCTGCCTACAAACAGGTACCGCAATCCATTGCGGAAGAGATCACCAAAAAGATTGCCGATAAAAAACAAAAGGTTGCATAGACGGCTGCCGCAAGCTGATGACAATGGAACAGACTTTAACGCAGAATCGCCGGCCTGTGGGCCGGCGAAAGTGGACACCGCCGGTACCCAAGGCTGCCGCAAAGGCAAAAGTGATCCATATTAGAGAAAGGAGCTTGATGATGCTGAAAAAAGACCTTATCCTGCGCAACCCGCTTCGCCTCCTGGGACAAGAAAATGAGGACATCATCAAGTCCGGTAATTTGGGGGCGGTGTTGGCGCGTCACGGCGTGGGTAAAACCGCCATGGTCATTCAGATCGCGCTCAACAGCCTGCTGCAGCAAAAAAACGTTCTGCATATCAGCCTGAACGAGCCGGTGGGCAAAGTCAGCCTCTGGTATCAGGAGATGTTTGAGCGTCTGGCGCAGCAATACAAAGTTTCCCAAATTGACCAATTATGGGATGCCATTGTTCCCCACCGCTTTATCATGACCTTTCGCGCAGAAGGTTTTAGTGCCCCCAGACTGGAAGAGCGCCTGACCGACCTAACAGCACAGGATATTTTCCTACCCGACATGATGATCATCGATGGTCTCTCCTTTGATGGCGATATCCGCCAAGAGATGGAAGCGCTTAAGCATTTGGCTCAAACACAATCCTTGCCGGTTTGGTTTACCATCACCACGCATCGACATGAAGAGCCGGCAAACGATGGTTTGCCCATTCAACTTTCACCGCTGCATGATCTTTTCGATGTGGCCATTGCACTGAATCCGGTGAAGGATACCATTCACATCAGAGCGTTGGAGGGATCATTCGAAGACAATGCCGAGCCGGGCCTGGTATTGGATCCTGCGACCATGTTGATTCAGAGCCAAGCTGAGTAAAAATTCCGATTCCTAAGAGGCCAGGCCTTAGTTAACCCCTCTAAAGGAAATTTGTTAAAAGCACTGAAACACAGGTATGGCGATTAAGCTTTGCTGAAGTAGGGCCGGGCTCTGTACCGGCCGGTCCTGAATGCTCCCCCGGAAAAGCCAGGCCGGCGCAGAGGCCGGCCCTACGTTCCTAACAACACCGTTGGTTGAAAAAATGGTCCCCGGGTAGGGCCGGGCTCTGTACCGGCCGGTCCTGAATGCTCCTATTGTTCTAGCTTTTCGATGGCTTCGATTCGTTTAAGCACGGGTGGATGGGAGTAATTTAAAAATACATAGAACGGGTGGGGCTGCAGGTTGGAAAGATTATGTACGGACAATTTCTTTAGCGCCCCAATCATGGCTGTGCCGTTACCACTGGTTTGAACAGCAAATCGATCAGCCTCATACTCATGCCGCCTCGACATGGCCTGGAGAGCCATACCCATCACACCGTCCAGCGGCGCATACAGCATTCCAAAAAATATCAAGCCTGCATAGATGGAGACATGTTCGACATAAAATGCCTTAAACAGACCAGTATAGGAAATAAAAAAGGAGAGAATATAGAACATGACGCCTGCTTGAACAATGCCAATGCCCAAATTCGTTATGATATGCCGCTTTTTGTAATGTCCCATCTCATGGGCCAGCACAGCCACCAATTCGGCAACCGTGTGTTTTTCGACGAGTGTATCAAAAAGGACTATCCGCCGGTTTTTGCCAAAGCCGGTAAAAAAGGCGTTGGATTTTGAACTGCGTTTAGAGCCGTCCATCACGAATATATTGTCTAATTTGAATTGAATGCGCTGTGCATAATCCAATATAGCCCTTCTCAATTCGCCCTCGTTAAGGGGTTCAAAGCGATTGAACAAAGGCATAATCCAGGTGGGTGCAATATACTGCACAACCAGCATAACACCTATTGTTGCCAGCCAGCAGTACCACCAGGCATTGGAACCGGCGTATTGAAAAAAGGCTAAAATAGCAGCCAGCAGCGGTACTCCGATAACGATCGCCAATATGAAACCTTTAACGCGGTCTTTCCAATAAGTCTTCCAATTTGTCTGGTTGAATCCGAAGCGCTCTTCAATGACAAATGTTTTGTAGAGACCAAATGGTATGGACAACAGTGATTTGAGAATCAACAGCCCCCCAATATAGATAAGCCCGGTGATAATGGCGTGAACCTCCATTGCGCGAACCCAACGATCCAACCAGGCAAATCCGCCGCCGAACCAAAACGCCAACAATATGAACAGGTCGAAACCGCCGACAATCCATCCAAACTGCGTATTCACCATTAAATAGTTTTGAGATTTTTCATATTGCTCGGGCGGGTACCACCCTCTAAAGGCTTCAGGTAAATGGGTTCTCACCGCTTTGAGATTCAAATAATCCGCAGCGATGTTGATGATGACGTCCAACAGCATAAAGGATAATATTACAATTGCAATGGGATGCATGATCACAAGTTCGATTTCGTCAGATTAACGTGAAGAGGAGAGCGCTAATCGGTCGATGAAGTCGCCGATGGCCTGATGGACGCGTTGGGCCCCGTCTCCTAAAACAATTCCGTGTCGGTCAAAGTTAAACATGACATATTGTTTGTCTTTTGAACCCAGCATTCTGAAGATGCGCTCCGAGCCGTTGGGATGAACCACAGGATCATCACTGCTCTGCACCACAAACGCCGGAACCTTAATGTCATTGAGTTTTGGTTCGACATAATTCATCAGCCGCTCCAATTCACGCACACCGGATATTGGATTGCGTAAATAGTTGATATGAGGGTTTTCCGGTTGGTTCTCAACATACTCCATACGCGCTTCATCCAAATGGACTTTGCCCATCAACTTATTCCAAGTGTCCACCACCGGCGCCAATTTTGAGCTTAAATATTGGAGTCTTAGCGGTGTAGAGATGGCAAACACACCGATTACGCCCCTTAACCGTGAAGAGAGTTCCAAAGCCAAGGCAGCACCGGTGGAGAACCCCCCCAGCACCACATGACGGCATAAATTACGCATTAAAACGACCCCGTCCTCCATGGAATAGATCCATTCATTGAATGAACGGCGCGCCAGGTCTTCCGGCGCAGTACCATGCCCTTTGAGACGCGGGGTGTATACCCAGTAGCCTTTTGCGGACAGGTACTCTGCCAAATCACGCACTTCCGCCGGTGCCGCCATGTAGCCATGGGATAACACCACACCAATTCTTCGGGATCGCGCGCGCAGCAATATCGGCCGGCCGATTTCCTTTGGCTTGCTTTCCCCTTCAATATAATAATCATCATAATCGCTCTCAAATTCCAGTTCATTCTTCTCTTGAAAAAACCGGGCAATTTTTTTTCTTATCAAAAATCCCGGCTGCCAGGATAACCTCGAAATACGCTTTTGGAGTTGGGTCAATGGCTCCACTTCATTGGCTATCACCGCTACGGGATTGTCGATTCTGGCCCTGTCATAATCAAAAATAGTTCTGATCTTAGAACGGTTGCGCCGTATGGTGTGGTCATGTTTTACTATAACACCTTTTTCTTCGGCCACACTCAAAAAGTCGGACATCCTCTGAAATCGGTCATCGATAAGCAAATGGCTTTGGTTCACTTTAAGGCTGTGATGCAGGTGTATGGGCAGTTTCTCGATGCCGTCGGTGATGGCTAAAAAAGCCCTTTTTCGATAATCGGTCTCATTGATGAGGTCTGTGGGGCTATGTTTGAGCAAGGAGGCGAAAATATGGTCATGGTTGACGGTTGTCATCTGGTAGATGGCATCCATATAGCGCTGCATGATTTTAAGGGCCGACTGGCGCATGCATTTGAGGCACGGCAGCGGGTCATCAAAACCAAAAGATCGGGTGGACCGCATGTCTTTGACAATGGCCCCTTTTTGCAGATACGGAGCGATATCGATGGGTTTTCCGAATCGAATATCGATATCCACACCCGAGACCAGCATGGCGCCTTCGGTCATGAGCTCCTCTGTGACGCGTTCGGGCAACGCCTCCACCAAGCGCCTGGCCAAATGATTTAGAATATTTATTCGCGCACGCAACGGATAATACGTCAGATTCACGGGAACGATGAAAGTGCCGCGACGCGATATATCTTTCATGGAACTCAGGTTAAAAAGCGGAAGCAGGCGCTGGGCTTCATCCCGCGCACTATTGCCCAGTTGAAGCATTCGCTGTCGATAGAATTCAGTGCGCAATGCTAAATAGGCCGCCCCGGTATGGGGGGGGTGCTTGCCTCCGGCATAAGAGATAACATATCGGCCTTTTTCGACAATCTTCTTGCTTTTGACCATGCGCCCTTCGGGAAAAATGATCCATCCGGCTTCACCGGTCAGCAGCGTCTTGACGATCAACCGATCCCGATCCGGATGATCGGTGGAAACGGCCCCAACCGACTCCAGATAGCGACCGATGGCTCCCACAAACAGCTCTGCGGCCGCTATAGACCACACCGGCCGCTTAAGCAATTTGTGGATATAGTAAGGCATGAGAAATGTTTCCAGACGGGTAAAGTGATTGATGACAAAAATATTGGATCCATCCGGAATATTTTCAGTTCCATGAAGGTTGACTTTTGCCTTGGACAAATTCTCCAAAGTCTTGATGGCGAGACCGGTGGTTCGATATGCGATAGGATTCATGGCTGCTATTAGGTTGACAGTGCGATGTAATGCAATTATGTTACACACTTACTTTCAATAAATAAAGCACTTTCGGAGGTTCTTGTGCATTCTAAAATCCTCATCTTGCGGTTTCCCAAGACCGAAGTTCGAAAACCCATCGTCTGCCATCTGGCAAAAGACTTCGATCTCTTTTTTAATATCCTCAATGCAGGCATATTACCGCGCAAAGAGGGATACATGGTAATGGAGCTTTCCGGAACGCGCAAAAACTTCAAAGCAGGCGTGGAGTTCCTTAAATCGCAAGGCGTAGATGTACAAAACGCATCCCAAGAAGTCAAACGAGACGAACAGACCTGCACCCATTGCGGTGCCTGCACAGCCGTATGCCCCACCGGTGCCCTCTCCGTTCAAAGACCCGAGATGTCCGTGCTTTTCGATCAAAAAAAATGCAGTGTCTGCGAGTTGTGCGTTCCGACCTGCCCTACCCGCTCCATGAAGGTAAGGCCAATCAATCAGACGTTTTTCTAAATGCCGAAAACTATCGCCATCGCATTAAGCGGCGGCATCGATTCCCTCGTTTCCGCCGCACTCCTGAAAGAGCAAGGACATCAGCTGATTGGAATCCACTTTCTGACCGGATACGAGTCCATACCGACCAATCGGTTCTCCTCATCATTTTCAAAAGACGCTTTAATCGATCTCATAGGCCTTGCGCAAGAGCGGCTGAACCCAATGGTCGATCAACTTGACATTCCATTATACGTTATCGACTTGCGAACAGAGTTCAAAAGCCGGGTGGTGGATTATTTTATCCGTACCTATCAGGAGGGTCGGACGCCCAATCCCTGTTTGCAGTGCAATCCATCGATCAAGTTTACCCTTCTCTTAAAAAAAGCCAAACGCTATGGCGCTGCCCACATTGCCACCGGTCACTACGCACAAATATGCACCGGATCAAACGGCCGGATGCATCTAATCCGTGGTGTCGACCCCGGTAAAGATCAATCCTATTTTTTGGCGCGGTTGACCCAGGGGCAATTGAAATCGGCTGTTTTACCTCTGGGTCGCTATACCAAAGATCAGACACGCCAAATGGCGAAAGAGATGGGATTGAGGCCGGCCTCCAATCAAGAAAGCCAGGATATTTGTTTTATCAAAAATGGCACTTACGGAGAATTCTTGGCGACGCAACCCGGTTTTTCGGCAAAACCGGGTCCCATCGTCGATCTCGACGGCAATGAATTGGGGCAGCATCATGGGCTGCATCTCTTTACCATCGGCCAGCGCCGGGGTATCAATTGCCCCGCTGCCGAGCCCTACTATGTCATTCGTATCGAGCCGTCCCAAAACCGCCTCGTCGTGGGCCGTAAAAATGATTTATCCGTCCAATCGTTTGTGGTGAACCAAATCAACTGGATTGCCCCTCCCCCTTTGGAATCCATTGATATCAGTGTACGCGTACGTTATCGCCACCAGGCTGTCCCAGCTACATTACTGCCGTTGGATGCGGACAGAGCTGAAATTGTTTTTAAAACCCCACAGAACGCAGTGACACCCGGCCAAGGGGCTGTATTCTATGACCACGATGAGGTCCTGGGAGGAGGCTGGATTCAATGAAGCGTTATGCCATCACTACGCTGGGCTGCAAGGTCAACCAATGTGAATCTTCGGCCTTGGGCAGTTTATTGGAGGCTGCCGGTTACCGGCATAACGGAACGATGGGAAATGCCGATCTCATTGTGATCAACACCTGCACCGTTACCGGAAAAGCCGCCATGCAATCCCGCCAGGCGATCCGGCAGGCGATTCGGAATCATCCCAAAGCTAAAATCGTCGTCACAGGTTGCTACGCACAAACCGCTCCTGAAGAAATTCAAGCCATCGAAGGTGTTGAATACGTCGTCGGTCATGCTGACAAACTGAGTATTGCACAAATGCTTGAAGAAATGACGCCAATTTCAGAGGGACCCGTTTTGCTTCACCGCAATATTCATCAAACCCGTTGTTTTGATCCAATGCCCTCGGTGGCACCGGAGTCGCGAACCCGTGCGTTCCTAAAAATTCAGGATGGATGCGATACATACTGCACTTACTGCATCGTTCCACATGCCCGTGGCCGAAGCCGAAGCATGCCGGTTCAAGAAGCCTTGCGTCACATAGATCATCTCGTCAAGCAACATTACAAAGAGATTGTCCTGACAGGCATTCATTTGGGTGCCTATGGAAAGGATCTCCTCCCCCAAACATCCTTGTATGAATTCATCGAATTAATCCACCAAGACAAACGAGCGAACCGTATTCGGCTCAGCTCCATTGAACCCACTGAAGTGGATGCGAACCTGATTGAATTAATGGCCGCCCCCCAAAGCCCGCTATGCCCCCATTTTCATATCCCCCTTCAAAGCGGTGATGACACCATTCTCAAACGCATGGGACGGCCGTATACGAAGCGGAAATTCAGCGAGGTCATACTAAGTATTCGAAAAAAGCTTCCATATGCCGCCATTGGCGTAGATGTTTTGGTTGGCTTTCCCGGAGAGGATGATCATGCTTTTAAGCAGACTTATGACTTGATTGATTCTCTCGACGTCACCTATTTGCATGTATTTCCTTTCTCACCACGCGATGGGACGCCCGCAGCCACATTCAAAAACAGAGTTCCCGACCCTATCACAAAAGAGCGATGCAAACGCCTGCGAAAACTTGGAGAAGAAAAAAAGGAGTGCTTTTACCAGGCAAATATCAATCGTTTGGTGAATGTACTTGTAGAGAAAAGTGATGGCAAAACCGGAGACTCAAGGGGCATGAGTGAAAATTATATTCCGGTCATTCTTCCCAATGCCGGGTTACAAGAAAACGCCCTTGTCGCTGCCCGTATTCATAGCATACATCCTGGCCTGAATGTAACCGCTGAGATTGTCTAGAACCTATCTCAAAAAAGTCTTTTGGCCCAATCTGGGTGTTGGTGCCGGCTTTCAAATCCTCGACATACTACAGTATGCCTGCGGTTTGAAACCCGGCCCCGCCTACACCTTGGACCAAAATCCGTTTTTTGAGATAGGTTCTAATATCAGTGAGCGAAAATATGATCCAATCGTTCGAGATCGTTGATGACACGCCATTGACCATTGCCACTTTCAGCTTTTTCCCGCCAATGTTCCACACGGTTCAGGTAGTTTTTGGGATCGCGAATATCATCCCTCAGCTTGGTCACATTCAACGCTATCACCTCAAACCCTTGAAGTTGAAAAGGTACATCCCGTATATGCCCTTTGGCAAGCTCTTCCTGTAGGTCGGAGAATATGAGTATGAATTTTTCCCCGGTTCCGGATTCATTCAAGTACTCGATGGCCTGCAAGACACCGCCGGATATATCTGTGTAACTGCTGCGTTTGATGTTGGCCACAAAATCGTTGACCTTCTTCTGGAAAGCTCTTTTCTGATTATTTGCCACCGATGGGCGCGAGTCAAAAGTCACTTTGGCAACAATGTCTTTCTCGCTGAAGCTCCCCGTATCTATTCTACCCACCGCCAGCGTATCGCCGGGCTGCAGCGTGCCGAGCAGATAATTGATGATCGCTTTGGCTTTATCCAATTCAACAGCATAAGTGCCGGATGTATCCAGAAGCATGTACACCCCTTTGGCGCGATTGGTGTTTTGCGAACAACCGGTTACAGCCAACACCACCAATATCGAAAGGGTGAACAGAACGATGGTGACATATAACTCACTTATTCGGCGGCCTCGTTGCATGTGCTGTCCTCTCCATCAAGCTCGCTGTATTGTCTTTGCGTTCCTCTTTGTCAGCTTCGGCCTGCGCATCCGTGCCGGTATCAGATTTGTTGAGCGCCCGCAGTACCGCACCTTCCACCCACAAGGCCGGAAAAATGATCAAGTCATAAATATTGATGACCATACGTCCCAAATAGAAGCCCATGTTTCCTAAAAGTCTTAAAATAAAAGACAGTATCCTCAATCCCCAGGCGGCCAGGAGACCGATAACCGTTCTTGAAGATGAAACAAAGGACTCAAAGGGAATGGCCACAAAAGTCAGGATAAATGGAAGAATAAACCCCATGATCATCTGGCCGATGGTGGGAATATTGCTCGTAGCCACAGAACCGGTCTCAACACCGGCCAGCGATTGACGCAACAACTCCATATCGGCCGCAATGCGATCGCGCATGAACGCCAGAGAAGACTCCACTGTTGCGAGAATCGTGAGCATTCCGAGAAGGATCCAGAATATCATTTTGCGCTTGCGATCTTCCATGCTTCCGATGATTGAAAAAAGCCTCGTGATGCGCATAGCGTCCATTAAAAAGACGCCCACCACGATTTCCAGGCAAACGATAAACATGCCGGCCACATCCGAAGTCTTAAAGACGCCGATATAGCTGGCGCCGCCAACCATTTCAGACATGGGCAAAGCCACCAGATTAAAATTGATAATGGCCCCGATAACCGCCACCCCCAATACCAAACCTGAAATGAAAAACTGGGTGAGGGAAGAAGAGGAGAGTTGTCTTTCGGCAATATCGTCCCTGTTTCGAGTCTTTTCATAGGTGTCCATGTAACGGTCGATTTTTTTGGTCCGTTGGATAATGTTGGACACCGCTTTCTCGACGCCGGCCAAAGTTTTCTCCATCCCGCGCCAGGTCGGCGTCATCCGGCTTAACAGGCTATGGCGCTTGGAGACATTGCGTCGATGTTCATCCACAGCCGATTTATGTTGCTCCTCCAAGGTACGGTGAATCTCTTCCAACATGTTGACCACCATTCGATCTCCGGTGGGTTTGATGTTGGCGATGGCATCGATCACCTTCACCCAATCGGGCAATGTTTGAGGAATCTCTCCACATTTATGATAATCCTCTTCCAACTGCTGTAAATCTTCACTGATCTTTCGTTGGATTTGCGGGTAGCCCTCCAAATCCCGTTGAATCACGCCGCTGACACGGTCAAATTCCCTTTCAATCTTTCTTTCTGCGAGTTCCAAGCCGGCACTCATTAAAACTTCCCTGTTTCGAGTTTGCAGCCGTTTTTCACCCAACTTCACCGATGCTGACGTCAGTCTCATGGCGTTGTATACAATACGACTGAAAGCAGCCATCGTGCGATGAAACGGAATGCGAGCCAGATACATTACCAATAGACCCGGAATAATGAGCAACATAAGGTAAACAACGGGTATGGAGGCAATGGCCTGCAAAATTGAGTTTTCCATGGTTACCTCCCCATGTTGAGATTGAAGCCCCAGCCCTAACTGCCATTAATTTACTCACAAAAAAATCGGCGTCGTTGAGGACCGATCGCCTCAAGACGCCTCATATTAATCGGCAGCTCGGCGATCATGGCGTTTCGCTTTAGACCCGTGGCTTTGCGTCGCTGTTTTTCAACAGCTTTGCCTTTTCTGATCATCTGACCATTGCAAATCATATGCCGATTCATTAGTTGTGTCAAGCAGTACACTTCAGCGGCTCAGACCAAGGCGCTCTAACCAAGTTACATTTTATATTATACAAATGTGAACACTGTGTTTGGTGTGGTATTCACTTACAATCACGAACTAATTGGGATCTTTTGGTGATGCATCCCTTACGGGTGTTTCTCCGGGTTCTTCAATGGCTCGGGTTTGGGTACCTTCAATGCTCACATCATAGAAAACATAGGCTTTGGCCATTTCACGTAAGTCCTCAATAGATTCAGAAAGCTGTTTCAGATATCCAAGGCTCTCCAATGTCAATCGCCTGTCGCGACGCAAGTCGGGATTGGTCTGAATATGCTCGAGCATGGTGAGGCATTGTCCTGTTTGCTTCCATATGTAGAGCAATAATTCTTGCAGGTTAGCTGCCAATTCATTGATACTCGAACCAATGCGTTCAAACTCATCAGAAGTTTCAATGGCCACCGTGTTATTGAGCTGTCCCTTAGCCAGTTTGGACACGGCAAGAGAGATGGTGCGCACCGGCCGCCCAAGCTGTCGCGTGGCCAGCCCTATCCAAATATATCCTATTATTGAACAGATGATGATTCCACCAGTGAGAATCATCAATAAACGCAGCTGGATACCAGCAATAGAGGATGAAGGCGCTCGTGGGGTGTTTATTTTTGGGACGGCTTGCGCATTCATTTCGAATGCCGAAAATGTGTTGGTCACCTCAACGTAAACGGCCAAGAATATAACCGCGGTGGTCAGCAGAACCATAGCCAAATACAACAATAACCACTTTCGTATATGAGATAGCCCGTATTTTTTCATTGGTGGCAGTTGTTGTTTCCGGCGTCTGCGTGGTCCCTTAAGGCAGGCAAAATCGATGATCACAAAACCGTTCTAATGTATATCCATTTTTTTCAACGCCTTGATTTCATCCCCAGTAAGTATTCGATTTAATTCTAAAACCACCAGAATTCCCAATTCGGACTCACACACCCCCCGTATGTATGGTGTGGACATCCCGGAAAGTACCAACTCAGGTGCCGGAAGGATTGAGCTTGGATCGATTCTGAATATGCGCGTTACGGCATCAGCAATAAAACCCAATGTCATATCGCCGACCTGAGCTATTAAAACCCATTTTTGGTCACTTTTATCGGCATTCGATTTATCTCCCAAACGCCGTTTCAGATCCACAATGGGTATGGTCCGTCCTCTGAGTTGAACCATCCCTGAAATACTGTCCGGTGCCTGATCTGCTGTCTTGATAACGGGATCACGCAGAATTTCATGCACCGTTAAAATGTCCGTGCCAAAAAATTTTTGGCCGACATAAAAGCCAATGAGCTGAACGATATCTTCTTTGTTTTCATCAAACGCCAAATTCACACATCCGTATGCTATTTTAGGTTATGGACCGCACGGCCGTATCTATCATCGGTACATAAAGGAGGCAGCCGGCGGGCATAGGCCCATATGCCGCACTGCCCCCATCTTGCAGCTGCTGACTAATTACCAGGATTGGCTTTTGCGACCTCCTCAAGATCAACAACCGGTCTCTTGAGGACCTTAAACTGCGCCACCTGGCGGGCGAGGTTGGCTGACAAACGTTGCAACTCAAGAGTAATTCCCACAACCTCGCCGGCACCGCCAGCCGTCTCTTTAGCCCGTTGGGCCGATGCCGTCGTAATTTCGCGAAGTCTATTGGAACGCTCGGCCTGCATATCCGTCATCTTCCTCATTTCATCTGATTGAGACACAATCCCGCGCATGGCCCCGCCGACGAAATCGGCCTCTTCGGTTGCTTTATTCACCTGCTCTGAAATCGCATTGGCTTTTTCCACCAGAGTGGTCAGAGCGTCTTGAGCGGCTTTACGTCGTTCGCCCTGTTGCCCGGCCATGCCGGCAATCTCTTGGGCCAATTTGTTCAAGTCTTCCACCAGAACATTTACTTGCCGGCTGTTTTCGGCCAGCAAGTCTGCGGAACGGCCGATCTCCTCAATGGCCAGCATGTTGATTTCACCACCCTTGGCGATTTTTTGCAGCGCCTCCTGGGAACGGTCTGTCAATCGTGTTCCCTCCTCTACCTTGCTGGAAGAGTCCTTAATCAACTGGGTAATTTCTTTGGCTGCTTCGGACGAACGCTGCGCCAGTTTACCTACTTCGTCGGCAACCACCGCAAAACCCTTACCGTGAACGCCTGCACGGGCAGCCTCAATGGCCGCGTTCAAAGCAAGCAGGTTGGTCTGTTCGGCAATGTCGGTGATCACGCCGATGATTTCGGCAATCTGTTCGGAGGACTCCTTAATAGCCTGCATACCACCAACGGTGGCATCCACAGTTTGCTGACCTTCCATGGCGGCTTCGAGCACGGTACGACCTTGCTCAGTCGCTCGGTTAGCCGCCGTGGCAACCTCTTCTACCGATTTTGCAATGTTGCGCATCGCGTCGGTCATCTGGATCACCTGCTCACTCTGAGCCTGGGCAGTCGCTGTAACCCTGGAACCGGTTTCACCCATGGCGGCCACACGTTCGGTGGCCACGCTGGCCTCCTGAATCTGCTCGGCCGATCCCTGGTCAACCAGTTTCATACCGGAAAGCAGTTGCTGCACACGACCCGTGGCGTCATTGGCGCTGTCGGCCTGATTGGCTGAAGCGCCCTGTACATCGCCGGCGGTTTCACCCATTTGCGCCACTGTATCAAGAATGATCCCCATCTGCTTCTCTTCATCTTCAGCGCGGTCCCGGTTGGCGGTGGCGCGCCGGGCCACTTCGGCAGACTGAGTGCTCACATGCTTGGCGGCATCATCTACCATGGCAAATGAGTCCCGCAACGCTTTCATCATGTTGTTGAACTCCCGCCCCATAACGCCCAATTCATCCCTTGTTGCAATGGGAATGTCCAGGGTGAGGTCACGGTCGCGGGCAACGCGACGAATAATACCGGCCATGGTTAAAATAGGTTTGGTAATACCGCCGACCAGAAACCATACAAGCACACCTAGAACAATAACGGCCACGATACCGATGAACATCGCTTGGCGGACGATCGCGCGGGCAGGCGCGGTCACGATATCGATGGGAACGTTGGTGGCCAGACTCCATTTTTTGTCGGCCTTACCAATATGGACAGGCGAGAAGGCGTAAAAAGTTTTTTTCCCTGTCGTTCTCGATACTTTAAAGGTCTTAATTTCGCGCCCCTCCCGAATGGCCACGCCAACCTCAGGCGCCCATTTAAAATACTCAAGCGGTTTGCCGACATTGGCCCATTTGGTGGGGTGTGCAACCTGAACGCCGTTGTTAGCCATCAGAAAGCCATAACCTATTTCATATAATTTCACACGCTTAATAATCGGTTCAAAAGCACGCACCGGAATGTCGACGCCCACCACGCCGATATTCTTGCCTTCGTATGTTACCGGAACCGCCAATACGATTTTCAGCGTTTCCTC
>JASFER010000097.1:0-20026 GCA_050124755.1 Desulfobacteraceae bacterium | reverse complement strand
GGCAAATCATCCGGGATATCCGTCAGCTGCCCGTCACAACCCTTTCGAAAATCATAACCTTTTACGAGGGATCCGAATCGCGCTGACTGGCGCAGCGATTGTATATATTCCAGTGTAGGATGCATCAAGATAACCGAGACGACAAATCGTCATTTATTTGCTTGAAAATACAAAATCTTTTGATATATTGTGAAATACTATAATCATTGCAATGGGCAGCTTGCACGCCTCGGGAGGAAAAAGCAAGTCTTGGACGACCCTTTTTTATCCAATTCACAAATTGCCAACAACCTAATCCCTTATCAGACCAACCTGGATGGTTCCGTGGCCGGCGCTATCACCTGCTCGCTCGCCGATAGTACGCCAATTTACGGAAAGAATACAAAATGTTAGACCAGTTATTGCTGTTAATTATTCTGCTCATATTATCCGGCTTTTTCTCGTCTTCAGAAACAGCGCTTTTTTCCATCAGCCGCACCAAGGCACGCCACCTGGCCAAAACCACAGGCAAGGCCAATTTGCTGATAAAAGAGATGAAAGAGGACCCCCACCGCCTGCTGAGCACTATCCTGATCGGCAACAATGTGGTCAATGTGGCCGCTTCGGCTTTGGCCACCCGGATGACCATCGATCTGTTTAAGAGCTACGCTATGGGAACGGCATCCAGCTATGCCATCGGTACGGTAACCGGTGTGATGACTTTTCTCATTCTGGTTTTCGGCGAGGTGATTCCAAAGTCCGTGGCCACAAGCAACAGCGTGTTAATCGCCCGCATGGTGATCTACCCCATCTATTGGTGTTCCATCCTGTTTTGGCCCGTCGTCATCTTTCTCGATTTCATTCCCAAGCTGACCGGTAAAATCAAACAAACGCCGGCCGTTACCGAAGAGGAGCTGAAAACATTTGTAGAGGTTGTCGAGGAGGAAGGCGAAATCAAAGAGGAGGAAAAGGAACTCATTCAAAATGTCTTTGAGTTTGACGATACCAATGCGTCGGAAATTTTAACCCCCCGGGCCGATATGTTCGTCATTGAAGCGGATGAACCCCTGGACCTTAAGATAATCGCCGCATCCGGCTATACCCGCATTCCCGTGATAGAGGAGAGTATTGACAACGTAGTGGGTATTTTAAATGTTAAAGATCTCCTGGCCCGCCACGCTGCCGGTGAGATAACACCGGACGTGCGTCAACTCATGCGGCCGCCCTACTTTGTTCCCGAACATAAGAAGCTGGATTCCTTGTTGAGGCAGTTTAAAAAACGCAAATCCCATATGGCCATCGTGGTGGATGAGCATGGCGGTGTGTCCGGATTGATTACCCTGGAAGATGCCATCGAGGAGCTTGTGGGAGAAATCAGGGATGAAACCGACAAGGAAGAGCCGTTGATTGTCCGGCAAAAGAATAAAGACTGGATCGTTTTGGGAAAAGCCGATATCGACGAGGTCAATGATGCCATCGATATGAATATTCCCGACTCGGCCGATTACGACACCTTCTCAGGCTATATTTTAGAGCAGATTGGACGCATTCCGGCGGAGAACGAAAAATTTACCATGGGTGACTTTGAAATCATCGTCAAATCCATGGACGGCAACCGGATTAAAGAGTATATCGTACGCACACTCGCCAAGCAACCGGCCCAAGAACACTCCATCGAATAGGATGTCAAAATCCAGCGATCATAAATCCTTTCGCCAGACGTTGGAGTTCTATCTCATCGATTGCCGGACCCCATTGGGGAAAACCATCGACATCGCCATCATCGGCCTCAATCTGGCTATCTGCCTATTATTTATCGCCGATACTTATCCCATCAGCGCCGCCGCCAGAGCCTTTTTATGGAAGTTCGAAATCGGCGTCGTGGCATTCTTTATACTGGAATACGCCGCCAGGATCTACGCATCCCCCGACAGAAGACGGCAGTGGCTGGATATTTACAGCGTCATCGATCTGATCGCCATACTGCCGACGGTGTTGCTATGGGTCCTGCAATTATTCGGTATCGATCTTGACCTGGGTTTCATCCAGATGATTCGCGTATTCCGCGTTTTTCGGATCTTCAGATTCTTGAGGTTCACTGCAGATCCTGATTTCTTTTTCGGGCGCATCACCAACCAACTCCTCAAAGTGGTCCGGCTGGTATTCACCATCATTATGATATTTTTCATTTCAGCAGGGCTTTTTTACCAAATGGAGAACCGCATCAACCCCCAGGTGCAAAACTTTGGTGATGCCTTTTATTTTACGGTGGTGGCCCTTACCACGGTGGGATTCGGTGACATTACCCCCCAATCCCAAAGCGGTAAATGGATTACCGTTTTGATGATTTGCTCTGGAATTATTCTAATCCCCTGGCAAGCCAGCCTGATTGTCAAAGAGTGGATTCACCTGGCCCAAAAAGTCGATGTCGTGTGTCCCAATTGCGGTTTACGATATCACGACAAAGATGCTTCCCACTGCAAATCGTGCGGCCATGTCATCTACCAACCCTATGACGGGGATTGAGGGGCTACTCTTTCACCCGCTCCACATATTCGCCGGTACGGGTATCGATACGTACCAATTCGCCTTCGTTGACAAATGGCGGAACTTGAACCACATGGCCGGTCTCCAAAGTAGCGGGCTTGGTGTCACCGGATGCGGTGTCCCCCTTGGCCCACGGTTCCGCCTGGGTAATGCGCAAGTTCACAAAATTGGGCAGGGTGACGCCGATGGGGCGGCCGTCAAAAAGCAGAACGCTGCAAACCACGTTCTCTTTCAGAAGGGTGCTGGCTTCGCCGACTTGATCCGCGGTCAGCATTTCCTGGTCATAGGTCGAAGTGTTCATGAAGCAATAACCGTCGCCATCAAAATAGAGGTATTCCATCTCCACCTCTTCCAGGTCGGCGGTGTTGAATTTTTCACCGCTTCGAAAAGTTCTATCGAATTGTGCGCCGGTGATCATGTTTTTGAGTTTGCACTTATAGAGTGCCTGGCCCTTGCCGGGTTTCACAAACTCGAATTGGACGATGACATAGGGCTCACCGTCAATTTCCAGTTTCGTACCTTTTTTCAGATCTCCGCTTTCTATCATTTAAGCTCTCCTTTAACTTTAAACGTAATCACTTAAGACCCGAAATTTTTGCCTTTTCCACCATCGCCCGCACTTTCTCCGGATCTTTTTGAAATCGAACGGCACGACCATCCGCGTCAACCGCGTTGGTCAATGTGCAGCTGTCCACACCGGCCGGTGATACATGGGCGATGCCCTGGGACACATTTTCGGGGCCGATGCCGCCTGCCAGGATAACCGGTATACGGCTTTGGCGGACCAGTTTGCGGGCCGTATTCCAATCGCATGGTTGGCCCGTAATGCCCACAAAACCGTTTACCGGCTGATCATGATCACAGATGCCGTTTCCTCCGCCCAACAGGGTATCGGTCAAGAACCAGTCGCTCCAAGGCTCGAACATGGATGCATATTCAAGGGATGGGACGAGCTCGGCGGACCCACCGACGCCTATGGGGATGGATCGCATGATATCCAGTTCGGGAAAACGATCCCGCATGGTCTGCTGCAAGGATAATATACCATCGAAGCGGCGACGATCTATTTTGGGGGCCAGCGTCTCGCAAAAATGCAGAATATCGGGTTGGTAATAGTCAACCGCTTTGCAAAGGGTATCCACCTGCCCGAATAAGGGAATCAGGCTGCTTTTGCGGCCGAGAGACTGCACCGTTTGGATCGCCGATTTCAGGGTCTCATCCTGCCAATGCTCCCTTGAAGTCAATACACTGCCCACGTGATCAACATCCAGGCGGACCATGGTTTCCGCTTCATGGGGGGTTTGAATTTCATAGATCTGAACAATCATAAATCCGCTCTTTTGGTTTGAACCCGTGTGGCACCACAGGATCAGCATAAAACCATTGACTTTTCGGGCCGTGTCTACCATATTCGGGTTGTTTTCGCAAACCGTTTAACTACTTTGGTTCATTGAATAAATTATACAAGAGGCCCATATGATTCTGATTATCGATTTCGGATCCCAGTTCAACCAGCTCATTGCACGCAGGGTTCGCGAGTGCCGTGTTTACTGCCAAATCGAACCCCCCGGTATAAGCATTTCAAAAATTCAAGCACTCAATCCCGAGGGCATTATCCTGTCGGGCGGGCCTTCCAGTATTTATGAAAAAAACAGTCCACGAACCGACCACGAAATTTTCAATCTGGGGATTCCCATTCTGGGCATCTGTTACGGCATGCAATTTATGGTGGATGCCCTGGGAGGCGATGTTCACCAGGCGCGCAAACGCGAATATGGTTTTGCCGAGCTCAAGATAACGCGGCCGAGCGGTATCCTCAAGTCCATCCAGAAACGGTCCCAGGTCTGGATGAGCCACGGCGATTCCATTTCCAGACTTCCCCAGGGTTTCACGGCCACAGCCGTTACAGACAATTCACCTGTGGCTGCCATGGCCAACGGCAAAAAACAGCTTTATGGCCTCCAGTTTCATCCGGAAGTGGAACACACCCTTAAGGGAAAGGAAATATTACACAATTTTATATACCAGGTGTGCAAATGCAAGCGATCATGGACCATGAAATCCTTTGCCCGTGATACCATCGGTGAGATCCGCAGCGCCGTGGGCGATAAAAAAGTCATCCTCGGGCTCAGCGGTGGTGTGGATTCATCGGTCACGGCCGTGCTCATTCATCGGGCCATTGGCAAACATCTGACCTGCATCTTCGTGGACAACGGGCTGTTGCGTAAAAATGAAGCCCTGAAACTGAAGGAAACCTTCAAGCAACACTTGAAGATTAATATCCGTTTCGTCAAAGCCGGAAAACGATTCCTGGATGCTCTCAAGAATGTCACCGATCCTGAGAAGAAGCGCAAAATCATCGGCAAAATATTTATGGACGTTTTTGAAGCGGAGGCCAAAAAGATAAAAGGTGCGGAATATCTGGCCCAAGGTACGCTGTATCCGGATATCATCGAGTCCCGCTCCGCTTTTGGCGGCCCCACCTCGGTTATCAAATCACATCACAATGTGGGCGGGTTGCCCAAACGCATGAAGCTCAAGCTGGTGGAACCCCTTCAGTATCTATTTAAAGATGAAGTCCGCAAATTGGGGAAACAATTGGGATTGGATGACGATCTCATATGGCGCCAACCCTTTCCGGGTCCCGGGTTGGCCATACGCGTCATTGGTGCCATTACCCCGAAAAGATTGAGCATCTTACGCGACGTCGATGCGGTATTACTTGAAGAGATTAAAAAAGCCGGATATTATAAAAAATTATGGCAGTCGTTTGCCGTCTTGCTGCCCATAAAAAGTGTGGGGATTATGGGGGACAGCCGAACCTACGAAAATATCGTCGCCTTGAGAGCCGTTACCAGCAAAGATGCCATGACGGCTGATTGGGCCAGATTACCCCACCGTTTGCTGGGCGGAATATCCAATCGCATTATTAATGAAGTCCGAGGTGTCAACCGGGTTGTCTATGATATCAGTTCAAAACCGCCAAGTACAATCGAATGGGAATAGCAGACCATGAATGAAAATCTGGAGGACAATGGCCAGTTTAAAATGAGGCTGGATGAAGAGCTGGAGGAAACGCCCATACCGGCCCATGTGGACGAGTTGCGCATTGAAAAACTCAGCCATCGCGTGACGCTGATCTCCATCCTCATACCGGTGCTCATCGTTGTGGTACTGGTAATCGCCTACATGGACATGAAAAAACGGGTGACCCAAACAGAGGATACCGGTCAGATGACGGCCGAAAGCCTCTCCAAAGACGTGGAATCCCGCTTCGAGACCCTGGCCAAGGCCCAAAGGCTTTTGGAAGAGAATCTGGCCAGGCTCAAAGACCAGACCGACCAGTCCGTTGCCAAAGTTCAGGTGAACCTGAAGAAACTGGACGACCGATTAAAGAGCTCAAACCGGAAAATGGTCAGTCGCAAAGACATGCAGACCAGAACCGATAAATTGGATCAGGGTCTGGGAAATGTGTCCCAATCCATTGAGGAGCTGAAGCTTCAATTGAGCCGGCTGACCACGTCACTGCAGCCGCAGATCGCAGCGCTGGAAAAAACCTTGACGGAGAATAAAGCTCAAATGGCGCAATTGGAGGGGACGCTGACAAATTTGGATGAGAATAAGATCGATAAAGCCGCCATGGAACTGGCCGTAAAGCTCGAGGCGTTGAAAATCAAACAAGTTTATAAGGTGCAATTGGAAGATTTTCAGTCAAGGCTGACATCCATAGAGAAAAAGCTTGCCAGACAGAGCGAGGCGGCCCAGCCGGCGGCAGCCCCCCCATCTCCAAAGCCCACACCGCAACAAACGCCACCGGCGGCACCCCCGGAAGAACTTGAAGAGCAAACCATCGGTCGCTGATCCTGTCATCGATCCCATCGTGATGGACGAGGGGGCTGATTATTTGATCAGCGCTTCGATACGGGCGATGTCCGCCGGAAGATCCACCTCCGGTGAATCGTATCCGGTGATCACCACCTTTACGCGATAGCCGAATTCAAGCGCACGCAGCTGTTCCAGTTTTTCGATGCGCTCCAACGAGCCGGTGGGCAGCTCACGAAAAATTTCGAGAAAGCGCCGTGTGTAGGCATACACACCGAGGTGTTTGTAGCTGTCGAAAGCCTCATCATCATCGCGGGCAAAAGGAATGGGAGCCCTTGAAAAATAAAGCGCGTCGCCATTGCGGTTCAAGACCACTTTCACATCTTTTGGATTGGTATACTCTTGAGGATCCACGATGCGAAATGCCAGGGTGCTCATCCCCAACTGCGGATCGGAATTAAAAGGCGCCACGACCTCATCAAGACAACGCGGATCCATCAAGGGCTGATCCCCCTGCACATTGATGACAATATCCTCCAGGGCCATACCCAATATCTGCGCAGCTTCCGCCACACGATCGGTCCCTGACCTTTGGGATTCCGATGTCAGGGCCACCCGGCCGCCGAATCCCTCCACGGCGTCAAATATCCTCCGGTCATCGGTAGCCACCACCACCTGGTGGATACGCTCAGCCTTCGAGGCGGCTTCGTATACGTGTTGAATCATCGGTTTTCCGGCGATGGGCGCAAGGGGTTTGCCATCAAAGCGCGTTGAGCCGTATCGGGATGGGATAATGGCGACAATTTTCATATGAGCATCCTCAATGTCAATTGGAAGACCTTCGATAGGCCCATATAGATCATCACCGCAACCTGCGCAAGGGCTTTCCCTACCGGCTCGTTTCTGCAGGCAATGTTAAGGTAAAAGTGGTGCCCTTGCCGATTTCACTGTCAACCTTCAATGTGCCATTGTGTTTTTGGACAATATTATAGGCGATATTCATTCCCAGACCGGTACCCCTGCCGACTTCTTTGGTTGTAAAAAAGGGATCGAAAATTTTTGTCAGGTGTTCTTCGGGAATTCCGCAGCCTGTATCGCTGATGGTCACCACCACCTTTTGGTCAACAGCTCTGGTTGTTATATAGATATCCCCTTTTTCCTCTATGGCCTGGGCGGCGTTGACCAATATGTTCATAAACACTTGATTCAATTCCTGGGGAACACATTGAACCGCCGGCAAATCTCCGAATTCATTGTGCACGGTTGCCTTGTATTTGATTTCATTGTTGACCACATTCAAGGTGGACATGAGGCCCTTGTTTATATCTGTGGATTGAATTTTATCTTCGCCGGGGTGTGCAAAATCTTTTAGATCGATGACTATTTTTTTTATGCGTTCGGTGCCTTCACGGCAGTCAGCGATTAAATCCTTAATGTCATCCATTAAAAATGCGACGTCGATATCTTTTTCAATGCGTTTCAGCGCTTCGATCTCCAGGTGTATCGATTCCGTAAACGGATTTTTGTCTTCACCGCTTTCCAGTTTTGCAATTAAATCCTGATACTTTTTGATGAGTTCAAATATATCTTCCTGGTACTCCGACAAAGTTTTCAGGTTGCTGCTCACATATCCTGTTGGATTATTGATCTCATGGGCAACGCCGGCTGCCAGCTGTCCTATGGAGGCCATTTTTTCCGACTGGAACATCTGCGCCTGCGTCTCTTCCAACCGCTTCAGGGCTTTTTCCAGTTTTTGATTCTTTGTCTCAAGCTGTGAGGAGGTCTCCAAATACCTTTCTCCCAGATGGACGATCCTCACACCTGTTGTTACCCTTGCCCGCAACTCCTCGGGGTCAAACGGTTTTGGTACGTAATCGTCCGCACCGGCATTAAAAACGTCTATCAGATCGGTTTTACCGTCTCTGACGGTTAACATGATGATATATACATAGCTTTTAAATGAGGCGTTGCGAATTTTCCGACACAATTGGATGCCATCCAGTTCAGGCATCATCCAGTCGGTGATGACAATTTTTAATGGTTTTTCTTTTAATATTTCCCAAGCCTGGATGCCGTTCTCCGCCTCGACCGCCACATGGCCCATTTCGGCCAGCATTTTTTTAAGCAAATTACGCGAAATAAAATCATCTTCCACAATCAGGATTTCCATGCGGCCTTCCCCATTTCAATAAACGTAAGCAACTGTTGAATGGGATATCGTCTTTTTTTTGATAAAACTTTAAATTTGATGAACTCGTAAGAAATCCTGCACCACGTCACTCCGGCGAAAGAGACTGTGTCATAATTAGGAAAATACATGTTTTTTCACGGGTGGCACCGGCAAGAATTGCCGGTGGCCGAAGGCCGGGAGGTCTTCATTTATGATGAGTGGTTGGGCAGCCGTTTACAAAAATCTATCTATGCGTTCGGACACCGGCCGTTTTTGCTGATTTGGCCTAAGCAAACCGATATCAAACCGGTTGGTCAATTGCTCCTCTTGTTGCTACGCAACCCAGGCAACAAGTTGCCTGGGCCACCCGCGCCCGCTGAGGCAGGTCGTAGGCCGGCTGATTTAAATCCTCTTTTAAAATCGCCGCCGGAGCCCGGCGCCGAATGCCCACGGTACAAACGAACCTTCTGACTCGGCAGTTTTGACTTAAGTTTTGAATGTTTATGGCCGATATTGCACACAACGGCTCACTGAGCGGGTGCGCTGGTGAGCAAATCCATGTGAGGTGCCAAACCGGATGAACATCCTATTAGTCGATGATGATGCCGCCACGCTCCGTCTGCTCGAGAAGAGTTTGACCAAATGGGGCTATTCCACTGCAACGGCTGAGAATGGACGGCAGGCCCTTGAGCTGCTCCAGGCCTTAAATATAGACATGATGGTCAGCGATTGGTTGATGCCGGAAATGGATGGCCTGGCATTATGCGAACAGGTCCGCAAACTGGATCTGAAACATTACATCTACATCATTTTGGTCAGCGCCCAAAACAAACGCAGCGATGTGGTCAGAGGTCTTGAAAGCGGCGTCGACGACTATATTACCAAGCCGCTGAATCTGGATGAATTAAAGGCAAGGCTCGAAATCGGCGTACGCATTATTCAACTCGAAAGGGAGCTGAATCAGAAATTTGTTGCGCTTAAGCGTAATTATTATCAATCCATCCAAATGTTTACCCAACTGCTCGAGACCTACAACAAGGCATTGGGAAGCCACTCTCAACGGGTTGGGCAACTATCCCTGGAAATAGCGAAACGCCATCCGGATGTCTCTCCGGAGGACTATCCCGTCATTGAGGCAGCCGGCCGGCTTCACGACATCGGCCTGATCGGTCTTCCCGATACGTTGGTGACGAAAAGCATCCCGGAAATGAACGGTGAAGAAAAAGCGCTTTACCATACCCATCCCGAACGCAGTGAGGCCATACTGAACCAGATCGACTTGCTCCGGCCCGTGGCCGCTATAGTAAGGTTGCATCATGAACAAATCAATGGCCGTGGTTTTCCCGATGGCGTAGCCAAGAACCATTTGCCAACAGGTGCAATGGTTGTCAGCGCCGCCTCTGTGTATGATGACCTGGTTCATCACCGCAAAATTCCTCTAGATCAAATGGCCGATAAGCTGCACCGCATGCGCGGGTACCAGTTGCCTTCAGATCTGGTGGACCTTTTGCTCGAAATAAACCTGGAAAAAATCGCCGAAGAATCGAAACGCAACTATCAAGAGGTAGAAATCGATGAATTGAAACCGGGCATGGTTTTGGCCTTGGACGTACATATGAAAACCGGTGCTTTCGTGATGGCCACAGGCACCGAGATCAATGGCGACGTGATAGATAAACTAAAAAGATATTACGATCTGGGTAATATCAGCGGCAAAGTATATATCAACAAATAGGAAATAGCATGGATATAGCAACCGTTATAGGACTTGTCAGTGGTACCGTGTTAATCTTTGCTTCCATTTTGCTGGGGGGAAGCCTCGGTACGTTCATCAATGTACCGTCCCTGCTGGTTGTCGTCGGCGGAACCATAGCGGTTACATTTATACGATTCAAGATGGCGGATGTCATCGGCTCCATCACCGTTGCGCTCAAGGCTTTTCTGTTTAAGATGCAGAATCCCGAGGATATCATTCACGAGATGGTTGAATATACACGCATCGCGAAAAAGGAAGGCTTGATTGCCCTGGAAAAGGAGTCCCCGGCTGATCCGTTTTCCGCAAAAGCGCTGCGCTATCTTTCCGATGGTTATGATGAGGGTCTCATTGAGGATATGCTGAGCAAAGATATTCGCCTCACCCTTCAACGCCATTCAACGGGTCAGCAGGTGTTTAAGAGCGCCGGCGATGCAGCCCCCGCTTTCGGTATGATCGGCACGCTGATTGGTCTGGTGCAAATGCTTTCGTCCATGAGCGATCCCGCCAGCATCGGTCCGGCTATGGCCGTTGCGTTGCTGACCACCCTCTACGGTGCAGTGGTAGCCAACCTGGTCTGCATTCCCATCGCCGATAAACTGAGCCTCAACAGTGAAAAAGAAAAATTGACCAAAACAATCATTGTGGAAGGCGCCATAGCCATCAACCGGGGCGTATCTCCCATGGTTCTGGAAGAATCATTGAAAATATTCCTCTCCCCGAAAGAGCGTGAGCATCCCGAGTCGGCAGAGGCCAAAGGCGAGGCAAATTAATGTTAGACCAGTTTGATTGCCCAAATATTGAAAAAGGCGCGCCCAAATGGGTGGTGACTTTTGGTGATTTGATGAGTCTGTTGCTATGCTTCTTTGTCTTGTTGCTCTCCTTTTCGGAAATGGATCGGCAAAAATATAAGCAAGTGGCCGGCTCCCTGGAAAAAGCGTTTGGGGTCCAACGTAAAAACCGTGTCATGGAAATCCCCAAAGGCACGAAGCTGATTGCCAAAGACTTTGACCAGGAAGCGATCGCCACGCGGATCAAGGAAGATTTGGGAAAGGAGATCGAAAACCTGATCAAAAGCCAGTTGTCTACTTTAAAGGATCAGATCAGCATTGAATCAAGTGAAGATAATGAAGTCATTATCCGCTTGATGGGAGAGTCCACATTTGATTCGGGCAAAGCCGAAATTCGAACTATTTTGAAACCGCTTCTTATGAAGGTAGGCAAAACCCTTCGAACCTCGGCCGGGGACATCACCGTCGCCGGTCATACGGACGATGTTCCCATTCGAAGCGGACCTTTTAAAACCAACCTGCGCTTGTCGGCAGCCCGGGCCTCGGCCGTGGCCGAATTTTTTATTGCCCGTACCGGCATCGATCCCAAGCGCATATCCACAATGGGATTTGGCGAATATCGTCCCATCGATACAAATGACACGGCCAGAGGACGACAAAAAAACCGCCGTGTCGAAATCATCCTGGGGAACATCCCCCACCGCGATCAGTTCGCACCAGTGCAATAACTGAATTATCGAAGGAAATCGACAAGGCTCTTCTGAAGAATCATGGATGAGGTGGCCAGGGTGCTTTCGTAGGAGGTTTGCTGGACTTGAAATTTGACGATGGCTTCGGCAATATCTGCATCTTCAGTATTAGAAAGCATCTCTTCAACATTGACTTTAAAATAGGAATAATGGTTTTCCGTCGCCTCGAGACGTTTGTAGACAACAGCGTTTTCTGTGCGCACCGTTTCGATGCGATCCAGGGCCGTGTCCAATTGAGCCTTTATGGTCGGGGCATCGTCAGCATTCAAAGCGGTCTCAAGTGTGTCGAGGATATTGAATACATTGTTTCCATTCGGTCCGAATATAGCGCTGCCATCGGCGATGATGTCGATGGTCAAATTTTGGCCGATGGTGACTTCTTTAGTGCCAGTATCCATACCATAGATCCAGGGTGCGCTGGTATAGGGCGCCGCATTAGTGGAATCTCCATTAAAAACATATTCGCCGTCTATCTGATAACTGGCCATTTGCAGCACCTGATCTCTCAGTTCCGCAACATCTATAGCCATTTGTGCGCGCATATCCGGCGCCGAATCAAAAGCGATCTCTTTGGCTTCGCGCAACAACTCAGTGACCATATCCAATACATTATCAATAGCATCAATGTGAAGCTTTGCGTTGGAGATATTATCGTTGTATTGCTCCAAGCTGGAAATCGTTTTGCGGTAGGAAAGAACGCTGCTTATACCGGAAGGATCATCGGATGCCCGATTAATGCGTTTACCGGTCACGATCTGTTCCTGAGTCTTGGCCATCTGCTCGGTTTGCCGAAACAATTGAGCCGCAATCTTGTCTGCCATCATTTGATTGGTTATGCGCATATTTTGCCCCGATTAATTTGACATGGCCAGGATTGAGTCCAACATTTCATCGGCCGTGGTGATCAATTTTGCAGCTGCATTGTAAGCATGCTGAAATTTCACCAAGTTGATCATCTCTTCATCCAAAGAGACGCCGGACACTTCTTGGCGATAGCTTTCCAGGCTCTGAACCATAATGGCTTGATGTTCTTGATTGAATTTGGCGGCCTGAACGTCCGCCCCGACTTTACCCACCAGGGAACCATAATAGTTACCGAATGTGCTGCCGCCCAAAGCTGCGGATGACGCATCTTGGAGATTGGCCATGGCAATGGCGTTTGTGTTGCCGCCTGGCAAGCCCTCTCCTAGACCGGCCGCTGCAATTAAATCGGTGTCTGCCACGACGGCGGCGTTCACGGCCATATCGACAGCTCCGGTTCCGGTAAAAAAAATACCACCGGCATTGCCGTTGAGATCAAAACCGAGGGCGTGCTGTATGTTGACGTCATTTCGAATGGCATTGGCCAAATCGTCTAATGTGGTCAAATAACCGCTCAGCAGGCCATCGCGGGATTCAATCCAACCTTTGAGCTCGCCACCTGCAATGCTGGCGGTAATATTGACGGTGCTGCCGTCGCTGGCCCGCCAGAACACATCTTGAACTCCGGCATTGTCCATTGTGACCAAATCCCATGTGGACGTCCCGTTTACAAGGGGTTTGCCGTTGGCGATATCGATATTAAGGTTTCCATCTCCATCTTCGAAGCTGTTGATGTCGATCATTTCAGCGAGTTCGAAAACCAGTTGATCCCGCTCATCCCGAAGCTCATTGGCATTATGCCCGGTGATTTCCACCTGTGAGATTTTTTGGTTCAATACAGCAATGCGGTCGGTCATGTCATTGATATTCGCGGCAATACCATCGACATGTGTATCAATATCTTGCTGGAGTGTACTAAGATTGCTATATATCTGATTGAAGGTGGTTGCCAGAAACTGAGCCGCAGAGAGCAAGCTGGTGCGCTCGGCTATACCGTCCGGAGTATTGGATAGATCCTGCCATGCATTCCAATATTCGTTCATGGCGCTGCTGAGGCCATAGTCGTTGGCTTCGTCGAACATGAGTTCGGCCTTTTCCAAAGCTTCTTTTTGAGCTTCCCAACGGCCTAAATGTTCATTTTCATCTCTCAGTTGAGCCCCTAGAAATTGATCGTAAAAGCGCTGAATGGCAGAATCGGCCGTTACCCCGGTACTCATGGTCATATTATTGACCCGCACCGGCTGGCCCTGCTGCATGATCAAGCGCTGCCGCGAATATCCCGGCGTGTTCACGTTGGCGATATTATTACCTGTAATATCAATCGCTTTTTGGTGGGTCAAAAGCGCTGATTGTCCGATATTGAGCAAACCTAACATGCTGGACATTTTTTTCACCAAGCCGAAATCATGCGTTTAAATGGCACCGGACACCAAATTCCCACTGCTGTGTTGATGGCTCACCTGACCGGAAGAACCATATACATCCGTGGGCATCATCCAATGCTGCAAAAAACCAAAAGCCCCATGGACGATGCTAAGGCAATGCTGAATCAATATCCGGTTTTCCTCATTGGCCCGTTTTATATTCTGGACCAACTCCTTTAAGGAGATATGCAACCTTCGAAGTCGCGCCGCCTGTGTCCCCTGGGTCCTATCAGCCAGACCGGAAAGCCTCATCTCCTTGACTGGGACGTTCCAAGTGGTGGAGATCTTATTGATCAAAAGCTGACGTTGGCGCTCCAGTGTTCGCATTTGGGCCAAAAGCGCCTCTTTGTCAGCGACAGCGGATGACAGCTGCTCAGGATCTGAACTCAAGGTGGCTTTCTTTTCTTTCTGGAAAACAGGAAGCAGCTGTAGGCAAATCGACTCAGATCTCTCCAGAACCGCGATTAGCTGTTCAATGTTGGTCGACATAGAGATACGTCCCTTGTTGTTGATCTATGCACGCGTGTTGATTTTGTGCAGTATGATGTCATTTTCAAACGATTCTTTCAGCATATCGTTTGCAACCTGCTCTCCCACAACTTTGTAGGTCCCCTTTTCAACTTCCATCTTGGTTTCCCGCACCTTGTCTTCACGAACGTCGGAAACCTTGTTCGCTTCCTGGGCGGCTTTTTGGATCTGTTTGGCCTGATCCGACAATTGCACTTTATCGACAGCGCCAGACCGTCCCGGGCTAACGTCGGGCTTTATCTGCTGTTGCCGCGCCTGCCTGATGTATGCATCCAATTGAATAGGTGTGTTTTGATCCGCTACCTTCATAAGACTCCTCCTTTGCGACTAACCCGACGGTCATCACATTGCATAACCGCCGATGACCCCCCAAACAACCAACAACACACAACCTGAGTCCTGATAGAGGACCCTCTAAATGCATTATCGCCCCATAATGGAATTACTTTATTATTTTTTGGGGCCTCCTTTGCCATGCATGGCCGACATTTGTGCACACATTATTTTCGCAAGTCCCAACCCCCGTCCGTGAGACACTGACCTGGCGATCTCACCGTCCATCATGCCCGTATATATTTTTTCGGCCTGACTCTTGCTGAACAGACCGTTTTCCGGCACGGTTTGACGCATTTGCTGCATCATGTAATTGACAAAAAGTGATTCAAATTCGCTGCATGCATTTTTGAGCTGTTCCGCTTTATCGTTTTTCGCGGCTTTGGTTTGTGCTTGAACACTTTTTGAAAGATGTAATGAATCGATCATATCCAGCGCATTGGGCATTAGATCACCTCCAAATCAGCCTGCAAAGCCCCCGCAGCTTTTATGGCTTGAAAGATCGCAATTAAATCCCGGGGGGAAACGCCCAGTGCATTCAGGGCATTGACCACTTCGCCGATACTGGCCCCCGATGGCATGAGCACCAGCTGATCCCCCCCCTCATCCACCGACAGGTCCGTATCCGGCGTCACCACGGTTTCGCCGCCTCGGCTGAAAGGCAACGGCTGTGACACCTCGGGGGATTCTTTGATCACAATACTCAGGTTGCCGTGAGCAATGGCGATGGTTGAAATGCGAACGTTTTCTCCCATGACCACCGTTCCGGTGCGTTCGTTGATGACCACGCGCGCTGTGATATCCGGCTGCACTTCCAGTTTTTCAATCATGGCCACCAATCCGACAATATTTCCCAGGTATGCCATGGGAACTTTGACCTGGACGGTGCCGGCATCCTGGGCATTTGCAATCCGGTCATAAAACAGGGCATTTATGGCATCTGTCATCCGTGTCACCGTGGTAAAATCGGGTTGCCGCAGGCTTAGCGTCAATTTTTTTCGAGCATTCAAATTAAGCGCCACCTCCCGCTCAACCAATGCTCCCCCGATCACTCTGCCGACGGTGGGAAAATTCTTTTGGACGCTGCCGCCTTGACCAGCGGCTGAGAATCCACCGGTATTTACCGGCCCCTGAGCAACGGCATAGACCTGACCGTTGGCTGCTTTTAACGGTGTCATCAACAGGGTGCCACCTTGAAGGTTTTTAGCGTCTCCAATGGAGTTGACCAACACATCGATGCGCCCACCGGACTTTGCAAAGGGAGGCAATTCAGCCGTAACCATGACAGCGGCCACGTTGGATACGGCAATATCCGCGGCGTTGACGGAGATGCCCATCTTTTCAAGCATGCTGATCATGGACTGGACGGTGAAAAGGGATTTTTTACCGTCGCCGGTGCCATCCAGACCCACCACCAGGCCATAGCCCACCAACTGATTGTCCCTTACACCGTTGATGTCGGCAATGTCTTTAATGCGAACGGCACCGAGCCAGGCGGGCGTGCCCACGATGAAGAAGAGTGCAAGCAGCCATATAGTGGTTTTCATGCACTTGAATTGAATTCGACATCCCATGGCGGTTCCTTTTTTAAAACGGCCACACGTTATCCAGAATGCGCATCAACCATCCCGGGCGCTGCTGGTCGTTGACGATACCGCTTCCGCTGTAGCTGATTTTCGCATCGGCGATATAAGTCGATTGAATAACGTTATCCGCAGTGATATCCCTGGGACGCACCACCCCCGTCAAGGTGATCACCTGATTTTCATTGTTGACCCTCACTTCCCGGTTGCCTTCGATAATGAAGTTGCCATTGGGCAAAATCTGTACGATCCTTGCCGTGATATAGGCTGTGAGTGCGCCACTGCGAACGGTTGTGCCCGAACCTTGGAATTCACTTTCATAGTCGCTTTGGACCGGTGCGAAAGGGTTGAAAAATTTACTGTTGGTGGAAAATTTGTCCTCTAAGTTGAAAAAACCGGTCAACCCCACGCCCAAGGATGTGGTGCGATCCGTGTCGGTGCTGGCCTTGTTGCTTGCACTGGAAGTTTCCACGATTTTGATGGTCACGATGTCACCGACATGACGCGCCTTGGGGTTGATAAACAACTCTCCCATGGCGCCGTGTTCAACCCATAGCGAACCGCCGGTATGTTGATTCAGCGCCACAGGAACAATCTGGGGGTTGTGTGAGGGTGTGGCGGCCGGATAGGCATGTTGTTTTATGGATGATCCGGATTGTATCGCAGGAGGTGTGGCGCAGCCGGTCAAAATCAAAATGGCCACCAATAAACCCAACAAAATGGGGGATGCATTTTTCCATTGTAGGTGTTGCATAACGACTCCTTAAAAATCCACTTGGACCGTCTGACCATCAACCACCCGAGCGTATACAGCCTTTTTTGAGCGGATATTGATCACCTTAATGCGATCGCCTTTGGCACCGTTTTGCTTGGCGATACCTTTAACCGATATTTTCAGAATGGGAGACTCGGCCAATACCCGGACCATCTGTCCTCTTTTGACGATGGGTTGAATTTCAACCAAGTCTTTTCGCAAAATGCAGTTGGCGGCGATGTTTCGCTTGGTTCTTCGACCCAAAACGCCGTCGATGCTGTCGATGACATTGGATGATATCCGCGCCAGATTCATTTTTTCAATCCGGATATCATTTTGACCGATAGGTTCGTATTTTCCCAGAGGTCTTGTGGTCACAATCACGTCGCTCCACACGTCCAGGTAGGCGGGTACGGTCAGCCTGCCGACCTTCCTACCGTCGACCATCAGGTTTACGGTGAACGCAACGGCACCAATCCAATCGGTATGCCTGGGAGCGATGACACGAAGTGCGACCTTGCCGGCCGGTACGGAAATCGCTTGATTAAACCTGATTCTGTCGATGGTCATTTGATCAGGATCCCAAGGCGCACGCCTCAGAATATGTTTTTTAACCGCCAAACGAATTTTTTCAGGAGCAACGATTTGTGTGGATGGCGCATCTTGCATGCGGGCATCGGCAATGGTAAAACCCGGCATAAGGATCACCAAAGCGACAGCAAATATATGCAATGAAAGCCGGATCGGAATGCGATGGCGTACACGTTTCATCGGTTTACCGTTTCAAAGTATTCACCAATTGCAGCATATCGTCCGCCGCTTGAATGGCTTTGCTATTGATTTCATAAGCTCTTTGGGCGGTGATCATATTCACCATTTCGTCCACCACACTGACATTGGACATCTCCAAATACCCCTGGGCAATGGTTCCATATCCATCGACGCCGGGTGTTCCTGTGGTGGGATCGCCGGACGCGGCGGTCTGGATGTGCAAGTTGCGGCCGATATTTTGCAGACCGGCCGGGTTGACGAACCGGGCCAGTTCGATGTTTCCCACCACCGACGGTGCAGCGACCCCCGGTTGGAGAACTGAAACCGCTCCATCAGTGCCGATGGATACGGCCAATGCATCCGTTGGGATGGTTATCTCCGGCTCCATTAAAAAGCCGTCCGGCGTAACAATGCGGCCCTCGCTGTCAATTTTAAAGTTTCCGGCCCTTGAGTAGGCAATATCTCCGTTGGCCTGAACAATTTGAAAAAAGCCCTGCCCTTCGATGGCCATATCGAGTTCGTTCTGGGTGTGATGAAAATCACCCTGCATGAAGATCTTTTGAGTGGACACCTGACGCGTACCATGTCCCACCTGGATACCGGTGGGCACCTCGCTACCGCCGGGAGTCGATGTTCCCGGCGCTCGTACGGTTTCGTACAGCAAATCCTGGAAATCCGCCCGGCTGCGTTTAAACCCGACTGTGTTCACATTAGCCAAATTGTTTGAAATCACATCGATATTTGACGTCTGGGCCTGCATTCCCGTAGCAGCGGTCCAAAGACTGCGTATCATCTGAGGAACCTCCTTGTCTTAATTTTGTCGATCCTACACACTTGTACCGACCTCATTTACCGTTTTAGCCGTGGCATCATCGGCCGCACGAATAACCTTTTGATAGGTTTCAAATACCCGCAGGGTTTCAATCAGCTCTGTCATGGTGCGAATGGCATCGACATTGGATGCTTCCAGAACGCCTTGTGAAATGCTAAAATTCTCAGCTTCAATGGGACCGGCAGCCGGATCTTGCACTTTAAACAGAGTGCTGCCGGTTTTTTTCAGCTGACTGGCGTCATTAAAATCGACGACCCTTAAAACACCGACGACATCGCCATCCACCACCACCTGACCGTCTTCGCCTATCTCAAGGCGGCTGCCTTGGATGGCAATTTCCCCCCCCTGCCCCATCACCGGCCACCCCTGGGCTGTACTGAGCATGCCATTTTCGTTGATGCCGAATTGACCGTTTCTCGTATACCGGAGGCCATCCGGGGTTTGCACTTCAAAAAAACCACGGCCCATTATGGCCGCATCCATTTGTCCGCCCGTGTTTTGAAATGCCCCTGATTCAAAATTGGTCACATATTCCAACGGAAGGGCATAAGGCGACAGTCGGGGGGCGTTTTGAGCGCTTTCGGATGTGGATCCCTCCTGCTCCAGGCGAAATACGGGTTGGTCCGCTTTAAACCCCACGGTGTTTACATTGGCCAGGTTGTTGGCATAGACATCCAAGCGCATTTGTTGGAGGATTGCTCCCGATCCGGCTTTATAGATACTTCCGCTCATTGCTTATCTCCCTGTGACTGTCTGTCCTAAAGTGCAGCAACGATTATGCCAAAGGTGCGAATATTAATTAATATTTAAATTTTAAACAGTTAACGGTTTCCATGATTTAGTTTCATGTCCAGCAGGGCAACATTTGCCTAGTGTTTTTCCATTTCCAGCGGGTTTATGCCACCGCCACCAGCTTTCTGTCCTGAGGCTTTGCACGCAGCGATCTCATAGTCATGGCCAATTCGACCTCGGATTGTGAAATGCCCATTTCACCGGCAATGCCTTCGGGCTGATTTCCCGAGGCCGAATAATTGGCAATCTGCTGCTCCAATGAATTGTCTTTTTCTTTTACCACGGGCTCTGTTCGGGATTCCATTTCCGATATCACGCAGGACGGTTTATCGCCGCT
>JASFER010000096.1:0-20036 GCA_050124755.1 Desulfobacteraceae bacterium | reverse complement strand
GTGATGACCAGCAAAGGTGCGCTCCAAACCAAAGGGTAAAGGTAGTCCGGATATCGTGCCATAAGCGTCAGGCCGCTGCCGGCGATGAATAAGATGAGCACCGCCGTGCGCTTGTCATCCGGAAAAGTTACTGGTGAGAAGGATCTGAAACCCGTATTCAATACCCTGAAGGTGAGCAGCAGGTGAATGGTGCTCACTACCGCAGGCAGCACAGTGGCAAATGCCAGGGAGGCGTGGATGATATATTCCAAAGGAGAAAATGTTGCGATCCCCACATAGTACCAGTTCTGCACAAACCGGTTGAGGTATTCGAAGAACCACCAAAAGAGGGCGCTGGACGGCCATAGCAGCAAGAAAGGTATGGGCAAATCCGTAAGTAAGCTGCGGCCGCATCTGCGGACGCTCAGGGCGTTGGCGAGCAGGATATAACCGACCCACGGTATGCAAAAGGTGTGAGCTTGCAGCGGTTCAAACCACGCGAAGCGCGTCCATGCCATGAGCCATCCGACGATCATGACGGCTGCCCCCATCCATCCCCATACGGGAAAGGTCGCCTGGACCTGTTTTGGGTTCGGCTTGCGGCGGCGTTTTTGAATCGCTTTTCCAGCGATAATTCCCATGCCGATGACCATCAGAAGATCAACGGTGCCGATAATGACGAAGGCCCACCAATTAAATGGCGCGTGATCCACATAACGGGTCAGCGGGGGGAATTCCAAATAGGACAGGACGTCCATACCGCCAATGGCGACGCCCAGCAGGGGTAGGCCGATGAGCATGAGGATTGTGAAACCTCGTCTTATAAAGTTCAGCAGCATGCGATTAAAAGGTTATTTACATGAGATGCAGGGTTTCATAAGTGTGGGTGGATAAATCCACCAGCAGCATTTTGTTGCGCAGCAATTCATCGTTTTGCTCCAAAAGGATTTTAATGACCTCACTGCTTTGTGCTGATGCGATCAGTCCGACAGCCTGGGGTAGACAGCCTAATATTCTTTCCACGCCTTTGGATTCTTTTAAGCTTTCTTTGGGACCGTAAATCAGTTCCAGGCCTTTGTCCTGCGGAAAAATAGTGGTCACCTGACCGGCTACGCCACCCACGGCAGCGGAAACAAAGGGGATGCCGGCTTTTTTTGCAGCTGTTTCCAGAACGAACCGGGATTCTATATTATCGAGACAATCCACCACAACATCGCTATCATTAATCAGCCGGTCAGCATTATCAGATGTTAGAAACGTTGTATGGGCTGTTACCGTGATGGAACTGTTGATTCCACACACCCGCTCAGCGGCTGCACGCGATTTGGTTGTCCCGATACGCTCTTGAGTGCAAAGCAGCTGCCGATTTAAATTATGATCTTCAAACCGGTCTCCATCTATCAAGGTCATATGTCCGATTCCCACCCTTGATAGCCATTCAATGACGGTACCGCCTAAACCGCCCAACCCGATAACGCTTACCCGGGATTTGAGCAGCCGGATTTGATCTTGTGGATCATATGTATTGAAATTCCTTGTATATCGCTCTGGGTAGATGTGGATTTCCAGGGCGGCTATCTCTACGGCCTTGTTGGAGGTGCCGAATTGCACAGCCAACTCCTCAATTTGCGTGACGGTCAAAGCCGGTACCAGCGACCCATCCGGCATCTGTTTGGGCCGGGCTACCTTTTCGAGTATGGGGGTAAGTTTGTTTTCCACGGTATCAACCTTTTGATCGCTGAATATACTACGAAAACAAGGTAATGGGATATGATATGAAAGTCAAGCAACGGGGCCACCTATTATGGCCTCATCGATGGGACGAGCTGTTTCTAGGTTTTGGCTGCAGGTCGTTTTTTGGATTCAAATGCTTTGCATTCATAGCCGGAACTCTGGTTAACCACAGTGCTCGGAAGAGAATAGCTTTTAAATCCAATGGCACGACAGCCATGGGGCTGCCTTGGTTCCCACGTTATATAATAATGGCGACATCTGTGACAGGTTATACAGCGGTGTGTTCCCATTTGGGTTCCAGCAGGATGGATGATCAGAAACTTACAGACGGCATCAAAGCAATTCACGGCGGCCACGAAATCTAAGAACAGCATCCGGATTCAGAAATGGTAGATGTGTATAAAAGGGCCGATGAGATGTTAGATTTGCGGCTGCCTATTTTGAAGCCATTTTTTCATAAATATTCTTAGCCATAACACCGCGCCATGTGCCTTTCCCCGATACGGTGGGGTATCCTTTAGAGGCAATGTGCCGGGCGATCTGCTCCCATTTGCTTCCATCTTTGCGCATTTGGCGGATAAGTTCAAATATGGATTGGCGCTCCTCATCGGAGAGTTTTCGTGGAGATTCAAACGCGGAATCGGCTTTGGCTGTTTCAGAACTTGGGTCATCCACCGTCGTCATTGCGTCCGCCGGTGCAACAGCCTCAGATGCCGGTTCCGGGGCAAAGAGATCTTCGACGTTCCGAGCGTCAGGGTTCAGCATTCGGTAAATATTCTGCGCCAAAACTTCCAGGGCCCTGGCTTTTCGGTTCTCTGCATGGGTACGGGCTTCATAGGCATCAGCCATACGCTTCTGGGTTTGAGATATGGCTTCCAAGACCTCCTTTACCGCTGTTAACCGCTCAAACGCTTCGAGTTCTTTTTTACGGCGATCCATGACATTACGCCGCTGGCCGCCTTTATATTGCGGGTCACTATAAGATCGCGTTCGGTCTTGTTGTTTGAGTTTTCCGCTACGCAGATTGTGTAGGAAATCATCCATTAAGTTATCTCCTTAAATTAAAATCGTGTTGTTATCGTCCGGTTCCTATCATACTGATGCCAGTCTATCAATTTGATGGCAACTCAGCAGGTCTGGAAAAGCAATTTAAGACGGAACACAGCGCACATGTAATGCTCAGGAGGGTATCCAAGCATTGATACTCTCAGTGATACACTTTAGTTATCGGTTGTCTTTTTGGATTACTTTAGTGGTTGTTTTCGGAAATCAACACCCAGGTGATATACGCTGAGAACGATTTCTGATCGTCCCTTTAACCCCTTTGCATGCTTTACAATAATCGTAGCAACCCCCATTGATACGACCTAAGCATTGCAAAGCCCTGTTCAACTTAGTTCCTTAGGGTAATCCTTTTTCTGACAAACGTCAACACCCTTATGCCGGTTCCATGAACTGCGATTCAAATTTTAAAGTGGCGAAATAATCTTGAACCGTCTCGGCCCTTCGAATTAATTCCACACCACCGTCAACCCGTAACAGCAACTCCTGGGGACGCAGTTTTCCATTGTAATTGAATCCCATGGCATGGCCATGAGCGCCTGTGTCGTGGATAATCAATAAATCACCTGCATCTATTGGCGGAAGAGGGCGTTGAATGGCAAATTTGTCGTTATTTTCGCACAAAGAGCCGACCACATCGACTTCCACCTTATCATCGATATCGCTTTTGCCCAAAACATCGATATGGTGATATGCGCCATACATTGCCGGTCGCATTAACGCTGACATGCATGCATCAACGCCGATGTAAGTGCGGTAAATCTCCTTAATATTAATCACTTGTGTAACCAGTACGCCATGAGGGCCTGTCATGTAGCGACCGCTCTCCATATACAAGGCAGGCGCATAACCGTTTCTCTGTTGAAAATCATCAAATTGGCCGGTGACGGCTTTACCCATGTCATCTACATCAAAAACCGGATCTTGCGGCCGATAGGGAATGCCAAGCCCGCCTCCCATATTGATAAATTCGAATTGGATGTTGAGTTCAGCGGACACCCAATCGGCGATTTCCAGTAACATCTGGGTTGTCTGCACCATGTATTTAGAATTGAGTTCGTTGGATGCCAACATGGTGTGAAGGCCGAAACGGGATGCCCCTCTCTCTCGAGCCAATCGATAGGCATCCAACAATTGATGATGGGCAACGCCGTATTTAGCCTCTACCGGATTTCCAATAATGCTGTTGCCGGTTCTACGAGGTCCCGGATTGTATCTGAAACAGACCAGTTCGGGCATATCGATCACTTTTTTGATCAAATTGATATCGTCCAGATTTAGGATACAGCCGCCATCGGCGGCCGCCACTTGGAATTCCGCAGCGTCTGTATTGTTGGAAGTAAACATCAACTCTTCACCACGCGCCCCGATCTGTCTCGATAGCATGAGTTCGGCAATGGAACTGCAGTCAAAACCAAACCCCATTTCCTGCATGATTTTCATTATCCGCGGATTTGGAAGGGCTTTTACGGCGAAATATTCCTTGAAGGATCCAATGCCGGCAAGCGCCTTTTTGAGATGATCGCCGGTTTGGCGGATGCCGATTTCATCATAGATATGAAAAGGCGTACCAAAGGTATGCGCAATTTCCGGAAGAATGGGAAAGAGCCGATCACGGTAATCTGAAAGCATTGGCATATTCATTTTCTCCTCGAGTCTATCTCCCAAATTGAGGTGCATCAACGGCAGATAGCTTTATACGATATTATTTTTAATATAGCTCTGTTTTTCTTTTTGACCAAGGTTGTTCCCACAACACTAAGACAAGGCCTTTTTAATGCGATCCATGGCTTTTTCAACGTTTTCAAAGCTGTTAAACGCACTAATACGGATGTAGCCTTGCCCGCATTGGCCGAATCCGGCCCCAGGGGTGCATACGACACTAGCCCTGTTCAACAGCAGGTCAAAAAAATCCCATGAATCTTGGCGGCCGTTGATCCAGATGTAAGGTGAGTTCTCGCCACCTACACAATCATAGCCCAATGACTGTATCGCCTTGCGAATGTAATCGGCATTGGTCAGGTAGTAGTCAGTCAGTTCTTTGACCTGGGACTTGCCTTGGGTGGAGTAGACTGCTTCAGCCGCCCGTTGCACCGGGTAAGCGACACTGTTGAATTTGGTGGTATGCCGGCGATTCCATAAATTGTATACCTCTATCGGATCGCCGGCGGAAGTATACGCCATACAGCTTTTGGGGACAACCGTATAGGCACAGCGGGTACCTGTGAAACCGGCTGTTTTTGAAAAACTGCGGAATTCAATGGCCACCTGGCGTGCACCTTCAACTTCGTAGATGGAACGCGGTAATTGATCATCTCGGATAAAAGCCTCGTAAGCCGCGTCAAATAGTAAGAGTGCTTTGTTGGCATGGGCATAATCGACCCACTCTTTGAGTTGAGATTTGGTAATAGTGGCCCCAGTGGGATTATTGGGGAAGCACAAGTAGATTAAATCGACCTGTTCTTTTGGCAATTGGGGTACATAGTTGTTCTCACGGGTGCAATCCAAATAGGTTACCCCCTGATAGCGGCCATCATGGTATTCACCGGTTCGTCCGGCCATTACATTGGTATCCAGATAAACCGGATAGACAGGATCCGGAATGGCCACACGAATATCCGATGCAAAGATCTCCTGCAAATTGCCGGTGTCACATTTGGCGCCATCACTAACAAAGATTTCATCTTCAGACACTTGGGCACCGCGTGTCTGAAAATCGTATTGGGCGATTTTTTGCCTTAAAAAATCATAGCCTTGCTCCGGACCATACCCCCTGAAAGTATCGTCCACCGCCATTTCGTCGACGGCTTCATGAAATGCTTGAACACAGGCCGCCGGCAGGGCGCGGGTAACATCACCAATGCCCAGACGTATGATTTCCTTATCCGGATTCTCCGATTGATAGACACTGACGCGTTTGGCGATATTGGAAAACAGGTAACTGGCTTGCAGTTTTAAATAGTTTTCATTGATCCTGATCATATTTACCCCTTTTTAATGTTGCAGATCCAGATCGTCGATGGGGATACGGGCAGTCTCCTTGACGGTGGACAAGACCACCGATGTTTGGGTCGCACGAACCCCCACAATCGATCGAATTTGATTTCTAACCAAGCGGTCGAGTTCATCCGGTCCGGCCACGCGTACTTTAATGAGATAACCGTCATCTCCAGTAATAAAATGAACCTCTTGTATTTCATCTATAAGCGCTAATTTTTCCGCCACGCTATTTCCCTGGATGTTTTGGTCCAAGGCAACACGCACGAAACCCACCAAACTGCGCTGAAATCGGCGCGGGTTGAGTCTGACTTCGTACCCGTCAATAAAGCCTTGTTTTTCCAGTTTGCGTATACGTTCCAGTACCGCCGAAGGCGCCATCCCAACTTCTCTTGCCACCTCCACGTTGGGAATGCGTGCTTTGTTTTGAAGAATCTTAAGTATTTTTAGGCTAATTTCGTCAATCATTCTGGAAAATCCAAATTTTACAGAAATATATGCAATAAAATATGCTATGTCAAGAATATAGTGTTTGAATTGACGTGATTCATGAAATTATTAGGAGTGTGTGCCGTTGCCCTTGGATATCGAGCTGAAGCTGCGCTTGAGCCTCAGTGCGAATCCCAAACAGAGTGTTGCACTGATCAGAATCATCAGGCTGGCTGCAAAAAACACCAATATAAAAGTGAATGGATCCGTGAGTCCATAGGCCGCTATGAGCAAATCAACACCCACAATCAAGAAAAAGATACTCACCAAAATCAAGGTGATCATTTTGAGCCGGTACATGCTGGGTCCTTAACGATGTCATTTTCTGGATGGACACTCTTTATTTTCAGGTTGTTAACCATATTTTCCTATCCGGGTTCAACCGCAATATGCAAATCTTGGGCGCGTTTTTGTTTTTCCGATATGGAACTTGAAAAACAAGCCTCCTGCATTGTAGTTGGTTGTTGACTTGCATAGCAATCATGTTATGTGGCGTATTGTCAAGATAGGAACGTTTTCACAGTTCATCCAGGATCATCGGTCACACAGCTTTTATTGACATTACGTCGTCCGGACAATAATTAATCTGCCAAATCCAAAGACATCAGGAGCTGGTAATGCCAGGCAACTCGAAAACACCGGCCACAGGTCAAACGGATAACATGTCAGCTGCACAGGAAGATCGATTGGTTTACGACATTTTGAAATCTCTACCTGTCACCCTTTATCATATTGATTTTATGAATCAGCGTCTCCTAATGGTCAATGATCACATGTGTCAAGCAACCGGTTACTCCGAAGAAGAATTGTTGTCCTTGAATCCTATGGCGCTTTTGTCGTCGGAGAGTCAAAAAGTCTTTCATCAGCGGTTGCAGACCATGACCGAAGGAGAACAAGTGTCAAATACTGTTGATTTTGAAATAGTGACGAAAAGCGGAGCCTATGAGTGGTGTCAATGCCATATCCATCATATTTGGGAGGAGGGCAGGATTACCAGTGCTTATGTTGTGGCGCATTCCATTACGGACCGAAAAACGGCCCAAAAGGAAATTGACAACCATCGACAGAAGCTGGAAAGACTGGTAGAGGAACGTACCTGTGAACTTGCGAAGATCAATCGGCAACTGCGCGATGAAATAGCGCAGCGCGTCAAAGCATCTGAAGAGTTGCGTGCCAATAGCGAACGTCTCGAAGAGATGAATACAGCCATGCGCGTGCTGCTTGATAAACGCCAGGAGGATCATCTGCGAGCCGAAGAGCTCATTCGAATGAACTTGAAAGAGCTCATCGACCCCTACCTGGAAAGGCTGGAAAACAGCGACTTACGCAGTCATCAACGGCAATTGGTAGAGGTCATACGGACCAACCTTGAGGAGATGCTTGGTTCGGCCACACCCGCATTTTCAAGCAAATACATCATGTTCTCGCCCAGCGAGCTTCAGGTAGTTAATTTTATCCGATCCGGAAAGACAACCAAAGAGATGGCACGACTAATGAATTTATCCACCCGCACCATTGAAGCATATCGCAACAGCATCAGAAAGAAGCTTAACCTGAAGAATAAACCGATTAACTTGCGAACCTATCTATCTTCTTTATAGCTCCTCTGTTGACACCTATGCGGCTTTTTGCCATAGTCTGGTTATTACAACACTGATGTCTAACCTGTAACGGCCTGCGACGGCTGATGTGTTCAATTTCGGCCCTGATCGCTTCAGCCTACCTTTCGTCCTCAGGAGAGAGAGCCATGGCTTCTTACACCTCATTCAACCATAGACTGCTGTTAAGGATGGGGGTGATCGCCAAGGGACGTCGTTGTCTGTCTATTCTGCGCATGTTCAATTCCATAAAGCTGCATGGACTGCATCTAAAACTGATGGGTGTTGTGCCGATTAGTGATTCCGTCGCCTTAAACAAATACGCCGGTGAGACAGGGGTTTCGATCTATAATGATCATAAAGAGCTGCTGGCTAACGAATCGTTGGACCTTATCCTTGACCTGAGCGGCGATCTTCAGATTCTGGCGGACCTGCAAAAGCTTAAAGCGGATACCGTCGGCGTCCTGGACAGCCAGGCTTCCATGCTGTTATTTGACATTGCCCATCAATACGAACGAGTGGAGGAGCGCGGAACAGAAATCAGTTTGGCCACATCATTTGCCTCAACCCTTTTGGAAGCATCTCCCGACGGTGTGATGGTTCTAGACCGCAATTTTCGGATCGTCAACTGCAACAACTCGCCGTTGATAACCGCCGGCAAGGGGCGCGAATCCGTATTGGGCAAATATTGTTTTGAGGTTTTCCATGGAAGCTTAAACCCATGTACAGGCTCCCAGCGGCTCTGTCCGGCTCAGGAAACGCTGAAAACAGGGCAGCCGGCCAGGGCGATCCAAGAAATTGCTACCAAGGAAGGGGAGACAAGGGTTCAGCAGACCATTTCATACCCATTGTTTAATGTGCTCGGCGAAATCGTTCAGATCGTGGAGATCGTTCGGGACATTACCTCCGATCTAAGTGAGCGGATCGAACAGCGAACCCAAGCTATTCGAGATGATTTGGCGCGGGTCGCCCAGGAGGATCGCCTGGCATCCATCGGCCGCCTGGTTGCCTCGGTATGTCATGAGATCAACAACCCCATCTCCAGTATCGTGACCTTCAACAAGCTGATCCTGTCTTACATTCGCCTGAATAAACTGCCGCCCGACGGTCTCAGTTCCTTCAGTCATTACCTGGAGTTGTGTGTCAAAGAGGCCCTGCGCTGCGGCGATATTGTGAAAAATCTGCTGACATTCGCCAGCCAGAAAAGGATGTCGGCGGCCAATATCGATCTCATAGATCTGGCCAAAACAATTGTCATCCTGGCCTCCTACCAACTCAAAATGGCCCATGTTGAGTGGGAAACTCACTTTCCAGATCCGCCGTTTACGGCATGGGGAGATCATGCACTGATTCAGCAATGCCTGATGAATCTGGTCTTTAATGCCATGGATGCGATGCCCGAGGGCGGTAAAATAACGCTTGCCGGCGGAGGCGTCGATCATGAGGATCGGGTATGGCTCTCTCTGGCCGACACGGGCCAAGGCATCGACAAACAGCATTTATCCCGAATCTTTGAACCATTTTATTCAACCAAAAGCGACGGGAAAGGCGTTGGATTGGGTCTATCCATGGTATACGGCATCATTCGCGAGCACGATGGCAATATCGAAGTGGACAGCAAACCGGGAAAGGGCACCGTTTTCAAGATTACGCTGCCCACCAAACCGGTTCCAAAAGAAGAAAATCAGGGGGATGCACATGGCACGAGCGATGCGGGTCCTGGTCGTTGATGATGAAGATACGATTTGTCAGGCACTTTCTGCCTGGCTGTCCAAAGACGGCTATCATGTAGAGACGGCCTCGTCGGGGGCTGAGGCTTTGGTATTGCAGGCAGACGGTCACTTTGACATATATCTTTTGGACATCAAGATGCCGGGGATGGATGGGATCGAACTTCTGGCCAAAATCAAAGAAGAACAATCCGATGCCACGGTAATTATGATTACGGCCCATGGCTCGATCCAGACTGCTATCCAGGCCATGAAACGGGGCGCTGCTGAGTATTTGTGTAAACCCTTCGATCCGGATGAGCTCTCACTGCTGATGGAGCGTGAGGCGGCAAATAAAGCGCTGCGTGAAGAGAATGAAGCCTTGCGCGAACAGCTGCTGGAGCGCCAGGAAACCATGCTGGACGGGTTCGTGGCGCAATCAAGCGCCATGCATGAGATATTGTCGGTCATTGATGATGTGGCCCCAACACCTTCACCGGTATTGCTTAGCGGGGAGACGGGAGTGGGCAAGGATTTGGTCGCCCGTGCCATTCACATGCGCGGTGAACAATCCAGTGGCCCGTTTGTGACGATTAACTGCGGTGCGCAAACCGAAACCCTTTTGGAAAGTGAGCTGTTCGGACACGAAAAGGGCGCCTTTACCGGTGCTGTAAAAGCACGGCGCGGCCGTTTGGAAATGGCTAACAACGGTACCCTGTTCCTGGATGAAATTGGGGAGATCTCTCCAAAAATGCAAGTAAGCCTGCTTAGGGTGTTGGAAGATAAGAAGTTCCAACGTGTCGGCGGGAACCAATTCATCCAAACACAATTTCGATTGATCAGTGCGACACACAGAGATTTGAAGCAATTGATCAAGGAAGACCTGTTTAGAGAAGATTTTTTCTACAGGATCAACGTCTTTACCATCGATATCCCACCGCTGCGGGAAAGGGTCGAAGATATTCCCGTGCTGGCCGATTACTTCATCGCTTGCTTCGCCGCTGAGACGGGAAAGCCTATTGAGGGGTTGACGCAGAAGGCATTACAAATATTATGTGCCTATCCGTGGCCGGGAAACGTACGTGAGCTGCGCAATGTTATCGAGAGGGTTGTGGTCATCGCACGCGGCCGCATGGTTGGAGCGGAAGAATTGCGATTTTTACAGGACAGCAGCGATGAATGCCAGTTTGGTACCATGACGCTCAAAGAGATGGAGATACGACATATCCAGGCCACCTTGGAAGCGTGTAGTGGAAACATAACCCAAACGGCCAGGCAACTGGGGATTGATCGTGTTACGCTTTCGAGAAAAATAAAGCGCTATGAGCTTAATCGCAAGTAAAGCATCCGAGCTCGATGACCTGGCCCTGAGGACAAGGTTTTGATGATGCAATAAACCCTACCGCTTCCGGTGATACTTTGGTTGAAACAAACGCCAAAGACAAGCTACGGCCTCTATTGGACATTATCCCCCTGGGGTATGTGGATCCTTTGGTACTCTCCATTGTGGCAGCCAATATTCAAGCCGTGCTGGGGCTGCCCACCGATATCACAATGACCAGGCCGAGACCGACTTATGCCTACTTATCAGCGCGTCGCCAATATGATGCCGTAAAAATCCTAAAAACAATTGCAGACGAGGTTGACGGCGCACCCATTAAATTGGCGATCACGCCGTTCGATCTCTGCATCTCCATATTGACCTACGTGTATGGTGAGTCTCAGCTAGGCGGCAGGGCTGCCGTAGTGTCCACAAATCGTCTGGTCCATCAGAGCCGGGAGCGCACCTTTAACCGCATCGCCAAAATCTGTATCCACGAGGTGGGGCACATCTTCGGGTTGGAGCATTGCTGGGAACCGGACTGTCTGATGCGGTTCAGCAAGCACATGGAGCAGTTAGACCGGTTGCCGCTGCATTATTGCTCGGCTTGTGAATACGAAATGGCCCGCCGGCGTAAATTGTTGGTCGATAATTTCAATTCCGATTAGAGGCTATCTCAAAAAAAATGCTCCCCCATCAGGCTGAGGGAGCCGGAGTTTTATCGACAATCGGGTTTTACTTCAAACCAAAAACTCCTTGACCAGTCTGTCCCATCCGATGGTGGGAACCGCACCGAAGATATCATTGATGGCCTCGCCACCAGTGGCCGCCAACCGGTAGTCCGTCTCTTCAGTTAGCAAAGTAGACAGACGGGCAGCCTCGTCGTCCATCCACGCAAGACTCTCGGTGCCGAACAATAGATTCTTCAAATTCTTACGCATATTGGTGGGTTGTAGCACCATCAACCAGCCATCGGCATAAGGCGATTGGTTGGCAACTGAAACGCCGGTCGAAATTTTGGAATTAACGGCCAGCACCTTTCCGTCCACCGGGCTGAGCGTATCGGCTTCATGACCGCCACGCCGTAACGTCGCTTGGGGCCTGTTTTGGGAAAGGGTGTCGCCGAGCTTTGGCAGTTTGATTTCGTCTTGGGGGCCGAGCATGCGCGTGGCAAAATCATCAATGCCCACCCGGATGCGTCCGCCATATTCAACCCGAGCCCAGGTGTGGCCATGGTGGTAATAGTAGTCCCTGGCCACATTGAATCCGGAAACCGGATCATAGACAGGTGCGTTGAGGCTGGTAATGCCGGCGGTATCTTCCAGCATCTGGTCATAGGGACATTTGACGCAGTCGTAGCTGTGACCACACATCTTATAGGTCACCCTTCCGCTGAGCATATGGCGACATTTGCGCTGATCCATCAACATGCGCAGGCGCACCGGTCGCGGATCCGGTTTGGTATCACTTCTATGCTGCGCCCGGCTGTGAAAATCAGCTTGGATTTTGCGATCAATTGAGCAACTGAGGCAATCAAATGCATTCACGCATTTCATGGGTTTGACCACACCTGCCTGGCTCCACGCGCATTGATCGTTAGCCATGCCGAACACTTGCGGCCGCCCCGTCTTTCTTTTCAGTTTTTCTGCCATGATCATCTCCTTTCACTTTTATTAAAACAGACATGGGTATGCGTTGCTCTCTATATTTGCTTATATGTAGAGCACATTTCAGGCCAGACTGAGGCGGGCGCTTAATAATTTTATAACAGAAAGAAAATATTGGAAATATTTACTTGATGCATTCCTGTTGTGTCATATCGACACAAAAGCCGGTTTGTGGCAAATCGACATACAATTTTTGCTGATTTAAAAAGTACTAAATATTACAGCATGTTATATAGGTGATGCAAATTGCATGGTGCTGTAACAAAATGCATCAGCTGTAAATTGCATATTGAATTATGCCGCCTAGTTCGTTGTCGTGGATGGATGCAGATGGCCCCGTTTTTGATCCAATCGTCCGTCTTTGACACGGATCATTCGCTTAGCATAGGCTGCACAGACCGCGCTATGGGTTACCATTACAATGGTTGTCCCGCTGGCATTGAGCCTCCCCAGCAGGGCCATAATCTCTTCGGTGTTACGTGAGTCCAGGTTGCCTGTGGGTTCATCAGCAAGCAAAACCGGTGGGTTGTTGACGATGGCTCTTGCCACAGCCACTCTTTCGCATTCACCACCCGAGATCTGGTTGGGGAGTCGTTTGGCTTTGTTATCCAGACCAACCCAGTGCAGCGCTTCTTTGGTCATCTCTTCCTTTCGGCTTTTGGCTGTTTTAATCACCGTAAGCGGCAGCATAACGTTTTCCATTACCGTCAGATAAGGAACCAGGTGAAAGCTCTGAAAAACAAACCCTAAATACTCCCGCCTGAAATCCGCCTGTTGCTCATTGCGCAGGGCGTAGACATCTATGTCATCAACCAGATAGCGGCCACCGGACGGCCTGTTCATGGCACCCATCACCGACAGTAGTGTTGATTTTCCGGCACCCGATTCACCCATTATGCTCACAAATTCTCCGTTTTGAAAAGCAAGGCTGACACCGTCCAGGGCGGCCACTTTAGAGTCGCCATCTCCATAGGTTTTCACGATATTTTCAAGAACGATAAAGCTCATGTATTCCTCCGGATCCGTTCATTGAACAGATCTCATTTGAAATTAGATGGTTTGACCCGGATGTTTTGCCCCCGCGTGCTTGTGTAGCTTCTGAAGAGCTTCCTCACAGTGGCTTTCCCGGGACCGACAACCATAAAAGCCACCCGCAACTTGAGGTGGCCATGGTCTAAATGGTTTTCAGGGACTGGTTGGGGTCCATGCGTGCGGCCATAAGGGCCGGATATGTGCTGGCCAACAAGCCGATAATCACTGCCATCGCAATGGCGCCGACAGCCAGTACCGGATCAAGATGGACGGTCACAGCATCATGATCTCCGAACAGTTTTAAGCCGGCCCATATGCTGCAGACGCCCAACACGTATCCGATTATTCCGGCTAATGTGCTGACCAGCCCGGATTCAATGAAGATCATCCTTATAATGTGCCGTTTCCTGAACCCGACGGCCCGGAAGATTCCAATCTCTTCAGTGCGCTCTTTGACACTCCCCATGAGGGTAACCAGCACAACCAATCCACCGATGAGGACCACCACGATTGATAGGCCGTAGGAGAATTTGCGAAATTGCGCCAAAGTTTCCATGCGGCCTTTGACCACCTGCTGAATGGCCATGACTTTTGCATCCGGCAGCTTTTCAGAGATTTGAGTTACCATTTCATCCACCGGGCAGGCATTGCATAGGGCGGCCACTTCAACCATGGAAATCTCCCCCGGTTTATCCAGTACAGACTGCGCAGTTGGCAGGGTGGAAAAGAGCAATTGGTCATCCTGAGAACCGGTGGGCGATAGAAGTCCACTGACGGTCATGGTTTTTCCGTTGATTAAAATCTGGTGCTCTTTTTCGATGCCAAGCAATTTGGCTGCTTCAGCACCGACCAGCAATTCATCTGCACCTGGAGCTTGGCCGTTGATCCTCCACCACGGTTTCAAAATACCGACGGCACGAAAATCAACACCGGCCAATAGTGCCGTCCGATTTTTAATACGAACCGTTCCCAAGGTGATGGGTCCCACTGCAGCCACATTGGCGGCATTTTTTATGGTCTTGATTTTGGCCAGCTCGGATTGATGAATGGGCGCCATCTCAAATGAGACACCGCCCAATGTCATGCCGCCATAATTCAAGGCCAGATTGTCGGTCTGCGGTACAATCAGGATGTTGGCGCCATATTTTTCCAACTTGTGGTTGATGTCCTTGGTCATGGTATCGGCAAAACTGATCACCGCCACCACGGTAGCCACTCCGATGATGAGACCGGCAAGTATGAAGGCGGCCTTGCTCTTTCGGCGGATGAGGTTTTTTAAGGCGATATCTTTGATTCTCATATACTAAACCTTTTCTTTAAAGTTGAAATATGATTTTCCGTTTAGAATGTCCTCAATCTTAAGGATGACTTGGTCACCCTTCAAAGAGCGATTCAGCGGCGCAGGATTGCATCCGCCTTGGACCTCGTTGACCAAAACTGAGGCAAACCGTCTTCCGCAGTTCCGGCAGATCATCTCATCACCGTCCTGGTAATAGCCTTTACCGGCCGGCCAGCAGACATCGCATGCATCAAATGCGGCGCGAATGATACCGTCCGAGCTTTTAAGGATGAAGTATCGGATGGTCAGGTCATCCGCCTTGAAATCGAAATGTCGGGCCGTTCCGTCAGCAAACATGCTTACCGGATAGATGATATGAGTGGTGTTGGATTTTATGGAGGCAACAATTTTAGGTTGAGAAGCAGGTTTTCCGGTAACCCTGTAAGCGACGGCCACTGCGATGAAAAGAACGGCAATACCCAGTACAATGGACATTGAATTGATTTTAGTTTTTTTGGTGTGCAGCACAGCTGCTTTTTTGGCTTCATATTTATGCTTATTGGATTTACTCATGTTGATGAACTCCTTTGAGCAATATTTTTAACTGGCATATATCCATGATTGCGCTATCCGGTGAAAACCGGTTCACTATAAAAAATACGTTGGCAATACACAGTGTTGTCGGCTTTTTGCCCATGATGGTGCTTTGTTCAGAGAGGTATACCCGGAACGAAACGCAAACGAATGAAGGATTGCGGAAAACGCAGGAATACACGCGCGTTTTGCTGCAAAAGCGTGCATAATCACGCGATCACGGGCAAGATACGGATGGGCTAGGGTGCTAACACAGGAGCGTTTGGATCTGAAGGTATATAGCCACAAGCGGAATTTTCGGTGGCCCATCTTCCAGATATGAACTGAATTTGATCAGGTCCAAAGGGGTTTGGTAGGTTGAAGCGGGTATGCTAAGCATTGCCAACAATTTATAGGGCACAATGTTCGGCGTCGATGAAATCGCTATTTGCGCTAAAGGTCGGTAAGGTTTTATTTTGCAGCAAGGGGAGGGTTTTTGCGGGGTGCAACCCGGGGGCATCTCTTCCAGTGCATGACCATAAGGCAAGCTTGAAGCGGCTTTTACACAACAGCATGCTTTGGGGAGACAGGTATCCACACTCAAGGCGACTTCTACTAAAGCCCCTGCACCTATGAATATGGCTAAAACCGTAACGATCAGCTTATGGAGAATTTTTGCCATAAATATTCTTCCTTGCCGACCCATCTTTGCTATTCATACTGTTTTTGTCAAGTTTATATTGGTTATTGGCCGGTATTTTATGCAACGATAGGGTGAACCTTGGGGGCGCAGGAGTGGCTTTTGATCGTTAATACAAAATCAAGAGGTTGGCGCGGACCCCATCCCCATCTACTGCTCTATTGGGGTCCGCCCCGTGCGCTTGAATTGCGCGTAATGCTTTCTCTTTGACTTTGCTTTAGCCCCCTCCTGCGGGGAGGGGGCGAGGGCGAATGATTATGATTATTATTTTCCGAAGAGCATTTGAATGAAACAGCCGCCTCCACTGCCGCCTCCCGGTGAAGCGCTGTCGTCATCCGATAGAGCCAAACTGGAACCATCGCCACTAGCGGCTTGTTGCGGTCCGGATAAATCGACGATCACACCGTTTGCGACACCATCGGCATCTTCCTGACCACCGTCTTGAAGGTTACGTTCCACCACAAAGCCTTCTTCATCCACGACAGTAGAGCCCGAGCAGTCCTGCCAGCCATTTATATCGTCATAACATTTCCATGTGACCTGGCTGGCATCAAGGGGGTCCGACAGATATAAAGTGGTTGTAGTGCTGTCACCGGGCTGAGATACAAGGATTTTGTACCCTAACAAGCCATAAGGCGTCTCGTCTTCAGATACCGTTGCACTTTCTAATGTCGTGTCCAATGTCGTGGTATCAATGCTGGCGGCAGCTGCGACAGCGTCTGCGTTCTCGCTGTCTTCGATGCTAACCCCGACTAATTTCTGGTCATCGTAAGTCGAGAAGCTTTTGATGGTGTCCTCCTGATCGATATCAGCAATGTTGTCCCCATTCATATCGGTATGACCGGAGACTTCCTGATCGTCCGGGATATTGTTCTTATTCGTGTCCTTTTTATCTGCTGCCGTTGTAAAGGTGACTGGATCAGACCAATCCGAAGCCAGGTCACTGTCATCGAAAAATCTCACCCTTGCACTATATTGGGTGGAAGGATTGAGCACCAGACGCGGCACTCTTGTATTTAATTTATGATTCTTGATATCGAATCGGTTCAGCACAATTTGTTGGCCTGCCCCCGCGGTAATTTGCCATTGCGTTTTTTTGTGGACGTCACCGGAATCAGGATCTTCAAAGGCTGAGGCTCTGAGCCAGGGTGTTAGATCCACATCCACATTTCCATCTATGGGGGCCCTGAGTGCCGGTTGATTGGGTTTGCGGTTGACATCCGGCTCTATAGGATTGGTACCATTTCGATACTCTTCAACGTTGGTAATGCCGTCATTATCGGCATCAAGACCGGCATCATTGGAACTGAAGGGATTTAATCCATATTGAAGTTCCCAGCTGTCCGGCATGCCGTCATTGTCGTCATCCGAATCCTGATCATCGGGTGTGCCATCACCATCGTTATCCGGGGGCGCTTGAGCCGGATCAACTTCGATCAAGCAAGTATCCGAGTCAAACAGGCCCGAACTATCGGCCACGGTTAATTCGAATGCCAGGGTCGTTGCACCACTCGTTATAACGTTGGGAGCTGTAAACACGCATCGGGCCGTACGGCATTCAAGACCGACATCGATTCCGCTGGATTGGCGCCACTGGTAGGTTATGGAATCGCCATCCGGATCATATGAGCCGGATCCATTCAAGGTCACCTGGCTGCCAGAGGAAACGGTCTGATTGGCACCGGCTTCAGCAATGGGACTCCGATTTTGGGCCGGTACAGCCATAAAGTAGACGCGAATCGTATGGTCCTGCGTGACATTGGAGAAGGTAAATGTGGAAACCACACCTTGGGACTGTCCGTCCACTTGGACGTAGGAGATCTGATACCCGCTGTTTGGTGAAAAATCAAATGTCTGGTCTTGGCCGTATATAACACTGACGCCGCCCGAGGGCGTAATTGACCCATTTGAGCCTGCTGTGGCCGTAATGGTGAAAGATTTGGCCTGGAAGGTTACCGATATGGTGCAGTCTTTGGTAACATTTGAAAAGGTATAGCTTTGAACAGCGCCGACTGAACTACCGTCAACCATGACATCGGCCACTTGATAACCGGTGTTCGGTGTAAAAATAAAGGTTTGCGAATCGCCGTCGTTTACGTCGATCCGGCCGGAAGGGGATATGGAGCCGTTGCTGCCTGATGACGCAGAGATAGTATGGATCTCCGGTTGAGCTGCTGGTACTTGGTACGAAACTTCATTAGAATCACCGCTTTCATCTGATCCGACGTAGGCCCTCACAACATAATAGTAGGTGGCACCTTCCGTTAATCCTCCAACGGTGCAAGTGGTTTCCGTATGATCACTTCCATCGGCGGGCCATACAGGTGAGTTATAGTCGTAGGCATCTCCTTGTGCCCGCTGGTAAACACGGTAGCCGTCCGGAGTCGGGGTGTTGAGGTCCCATGCCAATGTCACCTGGGCAGCCATTGATGCGACCGGTAGAAACATAATCAACAGGGCGGCAAAAAATGCCCGTTGAATAAGGTTTGTATACCTTATATAGGGGGCAAAGGCAGAGTGATAAGATTTGGAATTAAATGTTTTACTACTATTGATTGTTTGATCTTTGCGTTTAGAGGTCTCTATTGCAGACTGCTTGGTTGGCTGTGAGACCGCCGGGTTGGCGTACATATTTTCTCTCCTTTATGATCCAGGAGAGACAGTTGACAGCGACTTGAGTATGGCGTAGTATAGTATTCGCCCATTCAAGACGGCGCAACTCTGTCGGCTGGCAGGCGAGCTCCCCTGGATGGTGTTTTTGATCCCCGGATTATGCGGCCCCATAGTCCGGGGATTTTCTTTTCTATGCTGCTATACGGCCACCACGATTCTTGATGGTAGCTGAATGGCATGCAATTGATTGTTTGAAATCGAGAGTTCAAACAATCAATTGGTTAGCAAGCAAAATACTTGCCAATATTTTTATGAGAAGGTTTTTTAGTGGGATATTCGGTTAGGTGCTGAAATTAGATTAGAATATGGCCTTGCTGGGGAATTGGGTATATTGATGGGCAAGAGCAATGCGGCACCTTTTTGACACTATCACCCTTTGATATCCCTTGATGGAGCTGATTTGCCATAGAAAAAACGCTTTTCCGGCTTGGGAATAGCTATGGGAACATATCGTAATTATCTGCGCAAATGCCGTAACAATACCTTTTCAGTCCCCCATACTCAAACCGGGCACAACCTCATTTATCAATGATGGCTTCTATTGTTGTGTCCCAGAACGATGTGACATATTTCTTTGTTATTTTTTCGACCAAAATATCAAATGACAAAATCCAAATGTCAAATGGCGGATGGGGACTGATTGAATATAAAATCGGCAGAATACCTTAATTTGGCATTTGGGCTTTGACATTGGGATTTGAAGGCCGTAGTGCTGCATCGGCTATCATGCAGTCATACCAATTTTACATGTTATTTCCATGACATATCTCTATCTATATGCTTTTACCGTTCTCTAATCAGATATTATCAGATTATACAACACTGTTGTTACCCTCAGGTTCTGTAGGATTAAAATTTTTGCATTTAAGGCACCAACTTCGAAATTCGTTTTTTCGAAAAACGTTTTCACATACTTCCCGCAAATATTCCATTTTAGGGTCCTTGGGACATTGGATAAATTTTTCCGCCATGCATAACCTCTTCTATAATCCGATGATTAACGTGCAAAGTGCGGCGCAAAGCAATCCCGCCGCCATCCTGATGATATCGAAACAGGCATTAAGTATCATTTTTTTTAGACAGTTACTAGAAGCCATCTCAAAAAAGTCTTTTGGCCTAATCCGGGTGTTGGTGCCGGCTTTCGAATCCTCAACATACTGCAGTATGCCTGCGGTTCGAAACCCAGCCCCGCCTACATCTTGGACCAAAATCCGTTTTTTGAG
>JASFER010000095.1:0-20471 GCA_050124755.1 Desulfobacteraceae bacterium | reverse complement strand
AGCCGATTTTATGCTCTATGCCTGGTTGCCCCGGCAACACAAGGGACGACGGTATGGTATTTCCGCCCAAGATGTGTCTGATCTTTTCAGTCAATCCTTCCTTAAAGTCAACATGGTCAAAGGCAAAGACGGCCCTGGTGAATCCGCATGGTATTGGTTCACCCGCAAATGATATCCATATAAAAAAACCCTGATTAGACCTTGAAATCGACCTTATTTTATGCAACTTTGTTGCATTACTAATTTCAACTCTGACAACTTTTTGATAAACATAAAATTAACAAGGAAAATTAGGATGATACGCACTTTGATAACAACCGTAATCAGTACCATCATACTGATGTTCACGCTGGTTCCTGAAACTCTGTCTGCCGAACAATTACACGTTTTCGTAAGCATCTTGCCCCAGAAATATTTTGTGCAACAAATTGGCAAAGACAAGGTAAGTGTCGAAGTGATGGTTCAACCCGGCGCCAGTCCGGCAACTTACGAGCCTAAGCCCCGTCAACTGGCCGCCTTGGTTTCCGCCGGGATCTATCTTTCCATCGGTGTACCCTTTGAACGGGTATGGCTAAAGAAAATTGCCGCTGCCAATCCTACAATGACCATCGTAGCCACTGACGAAGGTATTCAAAAAATCCCCATGGATTCACATGACCACGATCATGCGTCCCATAGCCATAAGGATAAGGCGCATCATCCCGATACACTTGATCCGCACATCTGGACTTCACCGGTTTTGGTCAAACACCAGGCTAGCATCGTTTTCCATGCCTTGAAAAAAGCCGATCCTCAAAACACCCCTTTTTATAAACGGAACTATGACTTCTTTATAGACGCATTGAACAGACTGGATAACGACCTGAGAGCAATTTTTGCGGACAAGAAAGGATCGGCCTTTCTGTGTTTTCATCCTTCCTGGGGATACTTTGCCCGCGCCTACGGGCTTAAACAAGTAGCCGTTGAAGTTGAAGGCAAAGCGCCCAAGCCGGCCCAATTGAAAGAACTCATCGCGCACGCCAAAGAACAGCAGATCAAAGCCATTTTTGTGCAGCCGCAATTTTCCACTAAGAGTGCAGAGCTGATTGCCAATGCCATCGACGGAAAAATAATCGTGGCCGATCCATTGGCCGCGGATTGGGCCTCCAATCTACGAAGCCAGGCGAATCGGTTCAACGCAGTGTTAAGGTGACGCAAATGCACCAAGCCGTGGTAAAAATAGAAGCAGTATCCTTCACCTACAACGGGCAAACCGCTCTGGAAAATGTCAATCTGACCATAGCAGAGGGGGATTTCATGGCCCTGATCGGTCCCAATGGCGGAGGTAAGACCACTTTAATAAAACTTATGATCGGGCTGCTGAAGCCTCAAACCGGCACCATACGCATTTTAGGTCGACCGCCTGCCAGTGCCTCACACCAAATTGGCTACGTGCCCCAAAATACCCATATCAATCCGAGCTTTCCCATATCCGCTATCGATGTGGTCCTGATGGGTCAATTGCAGCCGGGCAGCCGTCGTATACGCCATTCCCAAAAAGATCGTGTGGCGGCACATGAAGCGCTGGATAAGATGGGCATGGGTGCTTATTGCGATCAGCGCATGGGAGAACTGTCGGGTGGTCAAAGACAGCGTGTCTTTATCGCCAGGGCATTGGTTTGTGAACCTAAAATTTTACTTTTGGATGAACCCACTGCCCATATCGATACAAAGGGGCAAACCGATTTCTATCAATTGTTGAAGAAGCTCAACCAGGAGATGACCATTGTGGTGGTAAGCCATGATCTACTGCTTCTCTCTCCCCATGTCAAATCCGTTACCTGCGTCAATCGACGCATCCACTATCACCCATACAATCAACTAATGGGTGAACCCATCGACTACTCATGCCCCTGCACTGCAGAAGAAGTGTGTCCGGTTGAACTGGTATCACATCGTCTACCCCTGCGCGTTCTACGCAGCGACAAGGAAGATTAGTATGCTGGAAGCCCTGCAATTTGAGTTTATGCGAAACGCACTATTGGCCGGATTGATGGCCAGCGTGATCTGCGCAATCATGGGAACCCTGGTGGTGGTCCATCGTGTTGTATTTCTATCCGGGGGCATTGCCCATGCTTCATATGGCGGTATCGGGCTCTCATTTTTCATGGGGTGGCCGTATCTTGTCGGCACAATGGGATTTGCATTGGGAGCAGCCATGTTAATGGCCATCGTTACGCTTAAGGCCAAACACCGCGCAGATACCATCATCGGTGTCATGTGGGCTGTCGGCATGGCGACGGGCATTGTATTATTGGACCTGACCCCCGGCTATCACGTGGATTTAATGAGTTATCTCTTTGGCAGCATTCTTACCGTACCGCCTTCGGATCTCTTGATAATGCTTGCCGTTGGAGCCATTGTCTTTGTCATTGTTGGGTATTTCTACAAAGATCTACTAGCCATGGCTTATGACGAAGAATTTGCCAAGGCACGCGGTGTCCCGGTCCACCAGCTATACTTCTTGCTGATTACCATGCTGGCCCTTTCAATTGTTATGATTATCCAGGTGATCGGACTCATTCTAGTTATCGCTCTGCTCACTATAGCACCCTATATTGTTGAAAAACATACAAAATCTTTGATGACCATGATGATCTGGTCAGGCTTTTTCAATATCATCTTCACAGTTGCCGGCATATGGATAGCATTTCATTTCAATATTACATCCGGCGCCGCCATCATTTTGGTCGCTGGGATAGTATTCTTAGGTGATTTTTCTTATCAGGCGCTTAAAAGCAGCAGGTATCGGCCCCCTTGCCAGGAACCTTAGATGGAGAATTTATTCAACCATGTGTCGTCAATGCAATTATATTGAAATGCTCATGACCGCCGGCCTAAACCCCACTGCCCACCGTTTGCGAATTCTAGAAGTTATCGGGAACAACCATACGCCGTTAAACGCCCGGGAAATCTTCGATATTACGCAGCGGAGTAATTCCATTAACCGCGTCACCGTTTACCGCATACTGGACTCACTGGTAGATAGTGGATTGGTGCAACGTATCAGCGGCGGCCGGGCCTCATTTTATGGTTTGGCACCCAATGACCACCACAAACAACACCCGCACTTCTTCTGTCGTGAATGCGGCCAAATGAATTGTCTGATGCCCCACTGCATATCCATGGATACAACGGCATTGGAACGCATCTTCCCAGGAAAGATCGACAATGTCGAAGTCCGTGTGGATGGCATTTGCAACAACTGCCTTAAAAACAATTCTTAACAATGCCCGACAACTGCCGTAGCCTCTTCCGAATTTTCCAAATTCGTACGCTGAATATATAAATATTTCACCAGATCTTCGATACTGTACAGCCCGAGGTTGTGTTTAAGTGAAAATTTTATAAGTTGCGGCAGACGCGCCATGGTGCCGTCGTCATTCATGATCTCACAGATAACCGCAGAGGAATCAAGCCCTGCCAAGCGGGCCAGGTCAATACTGGCTTCTGTATGGCCATTGCGAACCAACACACCTCCAGGCCGGGCTTTTAAAGGAAACAGATGCCCCGGACTCACCCAATCATCGGGTCCGGCGGCCGGATCGATCAATGTATGAACGGTATGGGCGCGATCATGAGCGGATATGCCTGTTGTAACACCTTCTTTAGCCTCAACGGAGACTGTAAAGGCTGCACCAAACGGCACATGATTGTGGACCGGCATCATTGGTATTTGTAGCTGCAAAATTTTTCTCGCCTCCATCGCAAGACAAATCAATCCTCGGCCTTGAGTCGCCATAAAGGCTATGGCCTGCGGCGTTACCGCGCTTGCCGCCATTACCAAATCACCTTCGTTCTCTCGATCTTCATCGTCTACCAAAATGATCATCTTACCCTGACGAATATCATTAATTGCTTCAGGAATCTTCCCTAATGTCATTGTCTTCTCCTCCACATCCAACCACGCCCAGCAAGAGTCTATCCTCAACACTGCGCCTTTGAATTAAAGGCAACCGCCGCAACATAAACCAAGGTTGTGCAAACACCAATGGAACGAAAAACTTAAGCCGTATGGGAAAGGCCCAAAGAATGGATAGGTGAAACGCCCCGCAAGAAATCAATCACAGGTTTTGTAGTAACAGCAGAGATCGCGATCATTGCATTTCGAATAACAAGTTCGCTTATGCCAGATCGGACTGACGGTGTCAAGTCAAGGAAAGCTACCGGGTTCCATTATGACCCGACAGAACCTCTCGAATGGTTTTCGCCAGCTTTGATCTGGACATAGGCTTGTAAACAATTGCATTTGCACCGGATTTACCAGACTCTATTTGGTCCAATCGATCCGTATATCCGGTCCATAAAATGATGGGCATTTCCGGCCGGATCGCAGTTATCTTTTTAGCCAACAAATCCCCTGTCATTTGCGGCATGGTAATGTCGGCAATCACCAGGTCAAACTGGTCGGGTGATGCTTTGAACAACTCAAAGGCCTCTGTGGCTTTAGAGCACGGTGTTACTCGATATCCCAGGCGTTCCAGGATCTGCTGCCCCATATATACAATGTGGTTCTCATCATCCACCAGTAAAATGCGCTCATTGCCTCCGACAATTCGAGAGGCCTGTATTGTTCGGGGAAGCTCTTTGCTATCGATACGGGGAAGGAAGACGTTGAAGGTCGCTCCCTTCCCTGGATGGCTGTCGGCCGAAAGAAAACCACCATGTTCACGAACGATACCTTGGACAACGGATAAACCGATACCGGTGCCCTCTCCCGGTTTTTTTGTGGTAAAGTACGGGTCAAAAATACGCTCCATGATGTCCGGCGCCATGCCGTGACCGGTATCTGAAATCCTGAGTTTGACATATGGTCCGCCACCGACCAAGTGACCGGCGTACAAGGACGCGCGGTCCAGTTCTATCTCGGTTAATTCGATGGTCAGCACACCGCCTGTAGATTGCATGGCATGGCTTGCATTGGAACATAAATTGACAATGACCTGGTGCAGTTGGCTGGGTGCCGCCATAACCGCGGATGTGGTTCGAATGTGCTTTTCAATCTTGATGGTGCTGGGCAGGGTTGAATGCAGCAGTTTGAGTGCTTCTTCAAGCACCACGTGAACCTTGACGGCGATCTTTTCAGTATCTGTTTGGCGGGCAAAAGTCAAAATCTGTCCGACCAGATCAGCCGCACGCTGGGCTGCGATGAGCACACATTTTAGATTTTCTCGTTGAATGGTGTCGGGCTGAGAATCTTCCAGAGCCAATTCGGAATATCCGGTAATGGAAGCCAGTATGTTGTTAAAATCATGAGCAATACCGCCGGCCAAGGTCCCGATGGTTTCCATTTTCTGAGCATGCAGAAGTTGATCCTCCAGTTGTTTCTTTTCATTTTGGGCTTCAATTTGCAGGCTGATATCCTGAACCGTTCCATCCAGATAGACCTTACCCGGATGCGCGCCTGTCACTTTCTTAATGTGCAACTCGGCCCAGAATATGCTGCCGTCTTTGCGTTTAAGGCGAACCCGCATGCCTTCTATAATGCCGTGTTCATCCAACTGATCCAAAGTCTTGTGACGATCTGTTTGATGCTCATAGAGGTCCTTGAAGTCTACATGCTGAATTTCATCAAGATTCCGGTACCCGAAAATGTTCAACCCGGCCGGGTTTGCATAAATCATCCGCCCTTCAGGTGTGGCTCGAAACAAACCAATGGGGATATTTTCTTGCAACGTTCGAATCTGTTCTTCGCTTTTAGCAAGGGCTTTGCTCAATTGCTTGCGTTCCCCGATCTCATCCTGAAGCTCCCGATTCAATTGCACTAATTGTTCATTTCGCCGTTGTATACGGGCCAAAGCCTTGTTCAGGGCTTTGGCCAGTTCCAAAAATTCAATATGCTTGATTTTATTCTCGTCCAGATAATGCCCTGATGCTCCGTGGGTTATCTGCCGAGCGTCTTCGGCAATGTAATTTAACGGCGATGTGACTTTCTTCACAATCATAAATGAAGCTGTCAACGCCAATCCCAGCAACGGAATACACAGCAACAAGATGTTGGTTGTAAGCCGGCGCTTCTTTTCAGCCAGCGGCATGGTGTCGGCTGCCCAATAGAGGTGTGGATATCCCTCCAGGGCCTTGACCACAAAATGATCAACCCGCATTACGGTATTGCTTTTGCCCAGCTTGCTTTTTTGTTGGTCGTTTAAGGGTAACAATAACCCAGCCTTGATATCCACTAGCCCTTTGGGCGCTTCACGAAACAACCGGCAGTTGCCATAGGTCTGCAGATTTTCAGCCCAGCCTCGATCAACAGCCAGATCGTAGACGCCGACGGCCTGCCCCAGAAAGCTCTCTTTGCGGACAATGGGACGGATAAAAACGCTTAGGGTAGGTCTACCGCTTGGATTAAAATGGAGTTTTGTCTGGTCTGATTCGAGCCTGGTCTTGAGACTCATCCGGGTGAGAAAAAGATGCTCTTTCGAAGGTGCGGGCAAAAGAACATTCGATGTATTGCGAATGTAATAAGTGACGCCATTGGCAGCGGGATACATTGAAGTCACCACATCGATCACTTTGTCCGTCATCTCCAGCATGAGCGCCACCTTGATGCCGTTATTGGCGCTGAGTTCGTCCAGCCGGGTCTGGATTTGTTCTTGACGGTCTTTTATAAAATACCTGAATTCGGCCATTTTAGTATTGATTTCATTATGATACTCCCGATCGATGGATCGAACCAATAAAGCGTGCAGGACACCGGCAACCACAATAAGGGTGAGGCTTTGCAGAATCAACAAAATCAGAAATATATAGCGACTGAAAGTATGGGGCTTCTTCATAATACAATCAAGGCACTATTGCCCATCGTCACCTTTATCCATTTCAAGGGTTAGGTATAAATTATCAGCGGCACTCAGCAATTCAAACGGTGGCTTATAACCGATCATATCGGCCGCTTTTAAATTAACCTCTATGGAGAGCTTACCGCCAACATCCATGGGCAGTAACGCTGGTGATGCCCCTTCTAAAATCTGTATGGCATATTTGGCACACTGGGCGCCAAAATAATGTGCATCCTTTCCGATCCCCATGATGAGGCCTTTTTTAATGTTCGTGGGATCACCGGCACTAACCAGCCGATACTTGCTGAAGGCAGCTTTGAAGAGATCGAAATTTCGTGAGAAAGTATTTGATGTTTGCACAAAGAAAACATCAACTTGAGGGCAAACCGATTCAAGGCAATCCTTGATGTTCTTCCGAATCACCTCCCTCGGAAAAGGCACTTTTTTCGCATTACGAAGTGGAAACCCCTGTCGCACGAACTCGAAACCAAGGATTCTGGAAAGCGCTACGATTTGAATGATCCCCGCCTCATGGCTGGGTGATCCCTCCAGATAGATCATGCCTAAGCGCTCGAAAGGGATATAATGGCGCATCAAGCGCACCACCTTGCTGTAGTAATCAGGTGTTTCCACTCCTGTGTAATTCTTGCCCGAGCTTTTCCAGTTGCTGACAATGCCGGCCCGTTCGGGATCTCCTACGATGGTGAAAACGATTGGGATATGATCAACCAAGCGAACAAGCCGTTTTGTGGAGTGGGTGCCGATTGAAAAAATCAAATCGATGTCCGAGCGCCGGCTGAGGCTTTTAATCTTCCTCTCCAAGCCATGAATATCACTCTTGGCGTTGTAGTTTTCAGTTATCTGTATCCGATTCTGGTAGCCCAATTCGGCTAACTCTTGAATAAATCCCTCTATTGCCTGCTCAAAAAGCTGAAAATCCTGGTGCCGAACAACCGCCACATTGTATTGCCGGCCAGCCCACGCTACCTGTATCAAGAACACCACCCATGCAAGCCCTATGACAAATATCCGCAATCCGATTCGCATCAATCACCTCCGTCAACAAGGTTGGCGATCGTTTATGCCGACAAAGTTCCCAATAAAATGGGTACACCTTACAAAGCTGGTGTGAACCGAACAGTATCGAACAAAGATTGATGATGTTCAGGGGGGGAGTCATATTCCAGGCCGCTTAACACACAATACACATGTGCAAAGCATCAACAAACAAATCAATGCGTCAAGCAAGTTTTGCATATCGGATCTTGGCAATAAGAATGGTACATCAGATCTATAGGAATAATATATAATATATGCACGTTATTCTGGAAAGATCAACTCCGCAATCGATATTATACCTCAAGAATCAATATCATAGAAATCGCGTTTATACTGCAGCCGCTCTGCATTCATCTGACCGTTTGGGAAATAGATATTAAAGAAGTTGTTCTTCTTTCTTCTACTATCTTGACTTATTTACCCCGATACGCGCACACATCCCTTCCACCGGACACCGGCTGCAAAAAGGTGATACCGGCCGGCAAATCACCTGACCGAAAGCTACCAGCAATTCATTATATCGGATCCAGTGCCTGCGCGGTAATTTATCACGCAAGGCCATTTCAGTGCGGTCCGGCGTCTTGGTCTTGACGTAGCCGATGCGATTGCTGATGCGATGCACGTGGGTATCCACGCAGATGGCGTCCTTTTTAAAACCCTCCACCAGCACTAAATTGGCTGTTTTGCGCCCGACTCCCGGCAGCGTCAGCAACGCTTCGATGGTATCCGGCACCCGTCCCCCATGCTCATCTAGAATAATCCGGCTGATATCCATCAATCGTCTGGCTTTGGTCGGATAAAACCCCACCGGATAGATCAGCTTTGCCGTTTCTTGCTCACCCAGCGCCAGTAGCTGCCGGGGTGTGGTGGCTTTTTCAAAAAGCCGCCGGGCGGCCTCGGAGGTAACCTCATCTTTGGTGCGCAGAGACAACAGGGTCGACACCAGCACCTCAAAGGGTGTGGCGCCGCGATTGGCGATAAAGGTGATAATCGGCGGATTCCACGCTTGGTAGTGGGAAGCCACGGTTTCCACAAACGCATCGATATCAAAACGGTTTTTACGCTTGGCCATGTAACGCTCCAATTTTCAACAAGGGGGCATCATAGCCTTTTCACCCATCCCTGTAAAGCGCTGACACCCTCTCGATGTGTAGTGGATATATAAACAAAACTTTACATTGACATTTACATTTTGCCATTTATAATAACCTTAGAGCACAATAAAGTGTACCCCTCAGCAAAGGAGACACCATGCAACAGGAACTGACGCCCAGACAACAGCAGCTTATGGAATACTTTCGGCAAGCCGTCGACCGCAAAGGCCAAGCCCCCAGCCTGCGCCGGGCCGCCGCAGATTTGGGCGTCAGCCATGCAGCCGTGGCCCAGGGGCTCAAGGTATTGGAAGCCAAGGGGCACATCAAACGGGAAGGACGGTACAGCCGCACCATCTACCTGCTCAACCGCACCCGGGAAGCCGCGGCTCCCCACCGCTGGCGGGAACTCCCCATTATCGGACAGATCACCGCCGGCTTGCCCATGTATGCCCAGCAGGAGTGGGACGGCACAGTGGTGGTGGACGGCGCCCTCTTTACCGGAGACAACCTCTTCGTGCTTCAGGTTCGCGGCGATTCCATGCGCGATGCCGGTATCCTGGACGGCGACCTGGCCATCTGCCAACCGCGCCAGTACGCCGAAAACGGCGAAATCGTGGTGGCCCTGGTGCACAATGAAGAGGCCACGGTGAAGCGATTTTTCCTGCGGTCCAAACACATTGAACTGCGACCCGAAAACCCGGACTATCCGGTGATGCGCTATGGCTTTGACGAGGTGCTGGTGCAGGGCAAGGTGGTGGGGATACAAAGGGGAGCGGGGGGGATAAAATAACGGACCGATAACCTAAATCAAGGAGGACCTGCTTTAGGCTTTCATCTGAAGCGGTTTGTTAGCTACGCCAGTTTAAAGTTTAAAGTGTAAAGTTTTAAGTTAATGTATTCTGTCTATTTATAAAAGCTTGAGCCAGCGCATAATGCCTTAATGATGCCTGTTAGGATGTATTCACTTGTTTTCTCTTCAATCGATTCCAATCCTCAACTTTAAACTTTACACTTTACACTTTAAACTTGTAACGCACGACATTTAACACCACAAGGTTTAAAAGTATTGCATGTGTCCCATAAAAGAACGATCGCTTTCATCTCCACCGGACTGCCGCCTGCGGGTGGGCACCAGTGGTTACTCCTATCCCGAGTGGGTCGATGCCGGTTTTTATCCGCCCGGCACGCCGGCACGGGAAATGCTCGCCCAGTACGCCAAAATCTTCTCCGTGACCGAACTCAACTACACCTGGTACCAAATGCCAAAAGCCTCCGCCATGGAGCGCATGGTGCTCAAAGTGCCCCCTGACTTCGGCTTTGCCGCCAAGCTGACCCGCACCATGACCCATGAAATCGACACCACCGGCTGGCGCAGCCATACCACCCGGTTCCGGGAAGGCGTTGCGCCGTTGGTACAGGCCCGCCGGTTGCTGGCGATTTTAATCCAACTGCCGCCCTCGTTTGACCGGCAGCGCAGCCATCGCCTCTACCTGGGCCGGTTGCTGGACGCCCTGGAAAGGCTTCCGCTGGCCGTGGAGTTTCGCCATCGCTCCTGGGCCAATGACCGGGTCTTCGCCGAACTGGAGCGCCGCGGGGTTACCCTGGTGACGGTGGACGTGCCGGATCTGCCCTATCTCTTCCCTTCCCTGGATGTGCTCACCAACCCCGCCATGGTCTACATCCGTTTCCACGGCCGCAACAGCCGGGGATGGCGATCGGGCAACATGCAAAAGCAATTCGACTACGACTACCGCGCCGAGGAACTGCAGCAGTGGAGCGGCAGCACCATTCCCAAAATGGTGCAACAGGCCCACAACGGCATCATCTTCTTCAACAACCACGTACGGGCCCAGGCACCCCATAATGCAAGAATGCTGATGGAACAGTTGTCTGCTCAGGGGTTTTGTGAAGCCGGGACAAAAGAACGTCGAACATCGAACGTCCAACATCGAACGTTGAAGGAGAAAGGATGAAGCAACAAACATATGATCTGGAAGACAGACTGTTAGAGTTTTCAGTGCGAATCATCAAAATTGTTGAAAAGCTTCCAAATACCAGAGTTGGCAACCATATTGCCGGACAATTGTTAAGATCGGGAACTTCCCCTTATCCAAACCATGGTGAAGCCCAGGCAGCAGAGAGCGCAAAAGACTTTATTCATAAGCTGCATATTGCACTAAAAGAACTTAGGGAAACCCAAAGATGGCTAAAACTGATTCGTCGTATACCACTGATTAAAGGGCCTGATTTATTTGATAATATTTTACAGGAAACGGAAGAATTAATTAGAATATTCTTTACGAGCATCAAAACTGCGGGAAAAAAAAGGAATAGCCGTTGAAAATTCGATATCAGAAGGTTGTTCTTTCGTTCGACGTTGGACGTTGAACGTTCGATGTTGGACGTTAATACAGGCCTCTCCATCATATGCAGACGCGCCTTTTGCGGATTCTTACAGCACCAAGGTTAACCCATGGAACGCTCCATCATCCATATCAACGTCGCCGACTTCGCCGTCGCCGTAGAGCGGCTGGCCGACAGGCAATTAAAAGACCGGCCGGTCATTATCGCACCCGAAGGCGCCGCCCGGGCCACGGTGTACGACATGAGCGACGAGGCCTATCAAGCCGGGGTGCGCAAAGGCATGGCCCTGCGCCGGGCCCGTCGGTTGTGCGGAGACGCCCGTATTCTGCCGCCCCACACAGCGCGATACGAGCAGGCCATGGTGGACCTGCTGCGCCAGGCCATGCCCTTTTCTCCCCTGATCGAACCCGGCGAAGACGACGGCCACCTTTTTGTGGATGTCACCGGCACCAGCCGCCTCTTCGGACCGCCGGTGGATGTGGCTTGGCGCCTGCGCCGCCATTCCCGAAAGGCGCTGGGACTGGACCCCATATGGTCGCTGGCCGCCAACAAACTGGTAGCCAAAGTCGCCTCTCGCCTGGTCAAACCGCTGGGCGAATACATTGTCGCATCAGGTGACGAGGCCTCTTTTCTATCATCGCTGCCCATATGGCTGATTCCAGGCATCGAAAGCCAAGACCTGGCCCGGCTGCAGGCGTTCAACCTGACCAAAGTGTACCAGGTCACGGCACTGACACCGGCTCACCTGGAAATGGGGTTCGGCCGCCGGGCCCGTTTCCTCTCCAATACCCTGCAAGGCATCGACAACGCCCCGGTCCTGCCGGTGGGACAAAAGCCGCCCGTGGTAACGCTCAACCACGCCTTCGGCACCGACACCAACAAACCCGCCGTGGTGGAGGGCGTCCTCTACCGTCTGGTGGAACAGGCCGGCCGCCGGCTGCGCCGACAAGGCCGGGCGGCCCGCCGCGTCCACGTCCTCGTGGACTACAGCGACGGCCGGCGTTGCGCCCGACAGGCAAAGATCCGACCGGCCTCGGCCAACGACCTGGCCCTTTTCCCCTTTGTCCGCCGCGCCCTGAACCTGGCATGGCACCGGCGGGTACGCATCCGCCACCTGCGCCTGACGTTCGACCGGCTGGTCTTTCCGCCGGCCCAAATGCCCCTGTTTGAACAAGAACACCAAACCTTCGCCCGCCAGGAGAACATCGTCGCCGCCATGGACAAGATTCGCAACCGGTTTGGCCATCAGGCCATCAACATGGGCCGAATATAAACATGATCCCTTTAACCGTCCGATCCAACTACTCCCTCATGTGGGGCACGGCTTCCATCAAGACCCTCTGCCGCCACGCCCGCCGGTTGGGCTACGACCATCTCGCCCTCACCGACACGGACAACCTCCACGGCCTTTGGCCTTTTTTGGCCGCCTGCCGCGCAGAGGGCATCACCCCCGTTGTCGGCGCGGAAATCACAGATCCCCACCACGGCACCCGCCGGGCTGTTTGCCTGGTCAAAAACGAGGCGGGCTACAGCCATTTGTGCCGGCTGCTCACCCGCCGCCACATGAACGCCGCCGAATTTGATTTGGCCGCGGCCCTGCCGCCCATGGCCCACGGTTTGATCGTATTGACCTCCAGTGCCGACTTGTTACGCCGCTGGCACGGCGCCGGCGCCCATGTGGCTGCGGCCATGCCCCGCAATCCCCTGCCGCCGACCCATCGCTTGCGTCAAACGGCCAAGTCCCTGGGCGTGCCCGTGGTGGCCACACCGGGCAGTTTTTTTCTACACCGCCAAGACCATGCCTTTCACCGATTGCTGCGCGCCATCGATCTCAACACCACCCTGGAACGCCTTCAACCGCATGAAATCGCACCGGCGGATGCCTGGCTGGCCCCGCCCCGGGTGTATGCCCAACGCTTTGCCGCCTTTCCCGAGGCCTTGAAAAACACAATGGAGATCGCCGGGCAAATCACCTTTACCGGCCCCCAATTCGGCCTGGTCATGCCGCCGTGGCCCGAAAGCCAGGGCGCATCGGCCTCCGAGGCACTGCGCCAGGCCGCTTATACCGGGGCCCAACGGAGATACGGACCGGAGTTGCCCGAACCGGTGGTGGACCGCCTGGAACACGAACTGCGCATCATCGGGCAGATGGATTTCTGCGCCTACTTTCTACTGGTCCGCGACATCGTCCGGCGCAGCCCGCGCACCTGCGGCCGGGGTTCCGGCGCCGCCTCCCTGGTGGCCTACTGCCTGGGCATCACCAACGTCTGCCCGGTGAAACACAACCTCTATTTCGGCCGTTTCCTGAACCCGGGCCGCCAGGATCCCCCCGACATCGACGTGGACTTTGCCTGGGACGAACGCGACGGGGTCATCCAAAACGTGCTGGACCGGTTCGGCTCCCGGGCCGCCATGGTCTCCAGCCACATCCTTTTTCAACCCCGCATGGCCGTGCGGGAAACGGCCAAGGTCTTCGGGCTCACCGATGCCGAAATCGGCAATGTCACCAAACGCCTGCCCTGGTTTTGGCGGGTCACATCGGCCAACGCCGATCTGATGTCCGATCTTCAACAGCGCCCCGAAGCCAAAGCCCTGCAGTTTGTCCACCCCTGGCCGGACATTCTCGCCCGGGCCCAGCAGCTCATCGGCACACCCCGCTACCTCTCGGTCCACCCCGGCGGCGTGGTCATCACCCCCCAACCCATCCGCCACTACGTCCCGGTGCAGCGCGCCGCCAAAGGGGTCCCCATCGTCCAATGGGAAAAGGATGCCGTAGAGGACGCCGGTCTGGTAAAAATCGATTTGCTGGGCAACCGCAGCCTGGGCGCGATACGCGACGCTATTCATAACGTCCGCGACAATGGCATCGAATTTGATGAAACCCGCTGGGAGCCCGAAGATGACGCCGACACCCAGGACGTTTTGGCCCAGGGCGGCACCATGGGGTGCTTCTACATCGAGAGCCCCGCCATGCGGCTGCTGCAGCAAAAAGCCGGCGTGGGGGATTTCGAACACCTGGTGATCCATTCCAGCATTATCCGGCCGGCGGCCAACGAATGCATCCAGGAATATATCCGCCGGCTTCACGGGGGCAGCTGGCAACCCATCCATCCCCTGCTCACCGATGTCCTGGAAGAGACCTTCGGCATCATGGTGTACCAGGAGGATGTCTCCCGGGCGGCCATGGCCCTGGCGGGATTTGAGGATACCGAGGCCGACGGCCTGCGCAAGGTGATGTCCAAAAAAGACCGTGAGCATAAACTGCAGGACTACTACCGGCGCTTTGCCGACGGCGCCCGGGCACGCGGCGTCACCTCCAAGCAGATCCGGGCGGTGTGGCAGATGATGATGAGCTTTTCCGGCTACTCCTTTTGCAAGCCCCACAGCGCCTCCTATGCCCGGGTCTCATTTCAGGCCGCCTATCTCAAGGTTCATTTTCCCGCCGAATTCATGGCCGCGGTCATCAGCAACCAGGGCGGCTTTTACAGCACCTTCGCCTATGTCTCGGAAGCGCGGCGGCTGGGGGTGACCATTGTGGGGCCGGATGCGCACGCAAGCCAAATCCGCTGGACCGGCCGTTCGAACAGGATGCGCGTGGGGTTGATGGCCATCAAAGGAATGGGCCGCAACACCCTCCAACGGATCATCACCCAGCGGGAGACAAGACCCTTCCATGACCCGGGCGATTTTTTTGAGCGGGTACGGCCGGCCGAAGATGAAGCCCGTGCCCTGATCCATTGCGGTGCCCTGGACCGCCTGGCGACCGGGCACTCCCGGGCCCAGATGTTGTGGCAGTGGGTCCAGTGGCAGGTCCGAAACAAAGCCGAACGCCACACCCCTTCATTATTTGCCGCCCGGGAAAAGACCCCGGCACCGCCGGCGCTGCCCCCGGATGACGAAATGACACTTTTGCGGCGTGAATTCAGGGTGTTGGGTTTTTTGTGCCGCCGGCACCCCATGACACTTTTTGCCAGGGCCGTGGCTGCGGCCCGCACCGTCAAAGCCGCCAAACTCCCCCGCCACCTCGGCCGTTATGTGCGTTTTGCCGGCTGGCTGATCACCGGCAAGGTGGTGCGCACCAAGGCCGGCGATCCCATGGAATTTCTCACCTTTGAGGATGAAACCGGCATCGTGGAGACCACTTTTTTCCCTAAAACATACGACCGCTTTTGCCACCTCATCGACCGCGGCCGCCCCTATCTGCTGGGCGGCAAAGTGGAACAGAACTGGGGCGCGGCCACATTGACTGTCAACCATGTGCGCCCCCTGTCCCCCTAAAGTTTTTGACAATAGCCTTAAATAACAGCTATATTTGCTCAAAAGCACTGTATCCTATGCCAGGCCGGCGCAGAGGCCGGCCCTAGGTTTCAAGCAACCTCGCTGGTTGGCAAAATGGTCCTCGTAGGGCCGGGCTCTGTCCCGGCCGGCGCTAGAGGATAGCCCGTGCCTGAACCATGAACGATGAACCCGGAACCTTGAACAATGAACCCTGAACCAGGAACCCTTCAATGATACCGTTTGCGCAAATCAAAGCCTTCTTTCTGGATCATCTGCCCGATGCTGAAGTAAAGGGCCATAACCTGTCTGCAGCCTGCCCCTTTTGCAGCCCAAAGGAAAATGCCAAACCGGGAAAGATATTCGTCTTCCTTAATCCGGAGAGCTATTTCCGGGGCTATTTTCGATGTTCCAACCACTGTGTACCCGGTGGATTCCATTTTCATTTTGGTCGTCTGCTGAGCATTGACGGCGCCAAAGTCCCTGGTTTTGACCCGGACATGACATCCTTTGCAGTGAATGTCCAGTACCCGCCCCGGCATCTGGGCGCGGATCTCGATCAGTTCGAGTCTTTAATGGGCGCCGATCAGCAACAATACTTTTCCGATTACGGTGTCTCCAAAGCGGTTCTCAAGGAACTGCGGGTGGGCTTTAACGGACGCTATTTCGTCTATCCCTATCTTATGGACAGCGGATTTGCGTATGCAGCGCGATGCGTTATGCCCCAACGGGAAGAGGACCGTTTTTGGCATGGCAATGAGCAGTTCTCCAAGGAAGCCTTTAGAATTTACAATGTGCAAGAAATCGAACGGTGCCAGGGCGGCGCCATCTTTGTCACCGAAGGCGAATTGAACCTGTTGATTCTGAAATCGTTGGGATACCCCGCCGTTTCCGTACCGTCATCAGCCGATTTCGTTCACATCGATCCCCAGCGCCTGGAGAACATCGAGCATATCTTTCTTTTAGTGGCCAACACCCCTGAGGCAAAACAATCCGCTCGAACATTGGCTACTCAACTGGGATTCAAAGCCCGTATCCTGTCGTGGCCCAGCCATCTCAAGCGGGGCTGTCACCTCTGCCACATGGCCGCTGAAGCCGCAAGCGAGCTGAAAAAAAACGTGGCCGGCATGCTCAAGGCCTCCAGAGCCTTTTCGCCCTTTTCATCCACTAAAAAAGAACGGCAACAACTGATTGAATTCCTTGACAAAGAGAAAGGCAAAACCCTGTTGGGCATCGAGACCGGTTTTGCCAAGATGGATGGCGCTCTGGACGGTCTGCGGGGTATCAACATCATGGGAGGACCGCCCAAAGCCGGCAAGTCGTGCTTTTTCATGCAGATCTCAACTAAAATAGCCCGCCGCAAAGTGCCGGTCATCTATTACGATTTTGAAAACGGCCGGCAAAAAATCTATATGCGGACTTTGGTGCGCACCAGCGGTATACCCGAGAAAAAAATCCGCAGCGGCCACATGGATGCCGACGAATCCGGAAAACTCGACATCGCCATGAAGGAATTCGATCAGATGTTGACCTACTTTCGGGTGGTCACCGACCGGCAATTGAACCCGGAGGTTATGCGGCGTCACATTGACTTTCTCAAGCATGAGACCCGCAAAGACGACCTGCTCATCGTGTTGGACAGCCTTCACAAACTCCCCTTCAAAAGCCTGACCGAACGCCGCACCGGCATCGACTTCTGGCTGCGGCAGATCGAGGCCATACGGGACGAATACCAGGTCAGTTTTCTGGTCATCAGCGAACTGACCCGTGGAAAGGGGGGCGGATACGGTGAAAAACCGGACATGGGCTCATTCAAAGAGTCGGGCGACATCGAATACAGTGCGGATAATGCCATGATCCTGTCACCCAACTGGGACCCGTTGGATCCTTCCTCTACCCGGGATCGCAAAAATGTTCTATGGATGGTGGCCAGTCGGGAGAACAGCCCGGGGCAAGTGGCGGAGTACCAACTCGAATACCCTTATTGGCGCTTCAAAGAGCTTTGATCGTCGATTTAAAGGAGCAACCAATGGATCCTGATATTCGTGCGGGCATATTTCAAGCGGTGGAAAATGAACCGTTTGCCAAAGCCCTTCAGATGAAATTACAAAAGCTGGAATTGGGCCGTTCCATGGTGGAGATGGTCTATCAGCCTGAATTGATGAATAATATCTATGCCCGTGCCCATGGTGGGGCCCTGTTTGCACTCATTGACGAGGCCTTTGAAACGGCTTCACAGACCCACGGCACCATTGCCGTGGCCCTGAATGTCAATGTAACCTACGTTCGGCCGCCGCAGGCCGGTGAAACCCTGACGGCACAAGCCCGAGAGATTTCACTGACCCGCAAAACAGCCAATTATGAGATCAAGGTGACCAATCCCGATGGTGATTTGGTGGCCTCCTGCCAAGCCCTGGCCTATCGAACCGGCAAACCTGCCGTGTTTGCCGGTTCATAAAGACACGCCAAACCAATTATCTCTAAAGCAGACGTCTAAAGCGACCGATATTTCTAATGGGATCACTATGGTACCCACTTAGGATCGGATATGAACACCAAACTGCTCATCCTAATCGCCTGGCTAAGCTACTTTGCTCTGAGGCAAACCGCAGATGATTTCTGGCGGTTCTGCCTCATCTATAGTTGCGTAATGGCGACCTGCACCTTTTTTTACCGATTGGAAAACAAGTCCGCCACCCCCAAGAAAAAGAAAAAAGCCCGGTAAGGCACCGGGCTGTATTGACTTTTGATACCGTTTTCAGCGGCGACGGCTTTAGGCCCTTTCCGTCACATCAGTTTTTCAGTCAGTTATATTGAAAGACGGACGTGTCTTTGACTTTATCATATTTTCGGTCAACAACCAGGGCCCCGGCGCCTACTTTTGATTGGGCCGAATACAATCCAGCAATGCCCTGGCAATGGATTTGCCGGTCACCATGAGATGACCGTCGATACGCTGCCCTTCGATATAATCGCCGAGCAGAAACTTCTGGCCGTCGATTTTCATCAACCGCCCGCCGGCCGCTTCGACAATCACCCCAACAGCCGCCAAATCCTTGAACGATTCATTGGCCGTAAAAGCGGCGTCGGCACGCCCCATGGCCACGTAGCAGACATGGGCGCCGGTGCTGCCGAAGTCTCTAATTTTACCGGGGAATCGGCATTCATAGGATTGGTGAAACCGTGAGAAGGTCAATAACAAGCTCTCCCGTGATACCCCGCCCCGGTCCCCAATTTCGATCACCCGATCATTCCAATAGGCTTTTTCGCCCGCGCAGGCGCGAAACAGATCATTGGTCACCGGCATGAGAAACAGCCCCAGCACCGGCCAATAATTTTCATATAACGCCAGGGACATTCCCCAAATGGGAATTCCCGATTGAAAGTTATCCACGCCGTCCAAAGGATCGAACACCCATAAATAGCGTTTGCCGCCATGGGTGTAACCTTCATCCAGCGGAGCCTGGCCATAGATTTGATGGTTTGGAAACCGTGCGTTAATGATATTCTGAAAGGAGCTGTTGAGATGGAGTTCCGCCTGGGTGACGAGATCCTGGTCGAAAGGCGGCCGGTGGCGGCCTTTGCCGTAGAATTTTAGTGCCTCGACGCCCATTTTCTGAATGGTTTCTTGCGCAAATACATACAATTCTCCAACATCAACCGTCGTGCTTGTTCCTTTCATGAAGCCTCCACCATGTGCTTTGCGTATAAGGTACAGATTTTGCCGGAAGGTGTTTTTATGGAATGAGACAATAGAGAGGCACATCGGCTCAACCGTTCGCCGGATTTGGCCGCGCTGCCGTCACTTGGGCTGTCTAACGCGTGCTGAATATCGAACTTATTTCTTTGTGGATGACGAATAGCCGTCCGCATACCAACCACCGCCTTTAAGTTCAAAGGTACACGGAGACATTATTTTGGGGGCTTTCTTATGGCACATCGGGCACTCCATGGATTTGGTACCCATTTTGACAAGTTCTTCAAAGTTGTGGCCACAATCACATTCAAATTCATATACCGGCATGTTGCATCACTCCATCGACCCTCGGGTCTGTTTATTTTGGGCACAATTTAAGTTTCATCCATATAGCTGTCAAGTAAAAAGCGGCATTATTCTGTATTGAAGCCATTTATTCAGGGTTCAATGCGAATTCCCCTGGAACCTTGATCCCGACGGCGTACCAGCAAATCGATGGGCTCGTCACTGTCCGAATCTTCAATCAGTTCTTTGTAGTCTTTCAATCCGTTCACTTTCTTGAGATTGACCCCTTTGATGATATCGCCCACGCGAACACCGGCCTTATCGGCTCGGCTGCCGGGCTCCACGGCAATGACCAGAACGCCGTGCTCTTCGGCATCCAATCCAAATTGGCGGGCCCTTTCCGATGAAAGGTCGGTAACCCTCAGGCCCAAATCATCGCCACTGGCCTTCTTGCTGGCCAATTGCACCTTTTGGTCCGATTGTTTGGCGATTTTAACGGATATTTTCTTCTTTTTCCCGTCACGCATCAGGGCGATGCGTGTCTTTTGGCCTACGGGGATACTGGCAATCAAGGCTGCCAGTTCCCGGCCGGAAGTGACCTGCTGTCCGTCCACCGATGTGATGATATCGCCTGAACGTATGCCCGCCAGGTCGGCGGGATCTCCCGGCACCACATTCTCCACATAGACACCGGCGTAGGGTTTCAACTTGTAGTAGCTGGCCAGGCTTTCATCCAGATCGCGGATCTGCACACCGAGCCAACCCCGGGTCACCTCGCCCTTGTCCTTGAGTTGGGCCACGATGTTTCTGGCCATGTCAATAGGGATGGCAAACCCGATACCTTGCCCTCTGGCCATGATGGCGGTATTGATGCCC
>JASFER010000094.1:0-20591 GCA_050124755.1 Desulfobacteraceae bacterium | reverse complement strand
TTGTCCGGCCAATGATGTCACATGGGGCTTAGGGCCAGCCTCTGTGCCGGCCGGGCATGGAATTCAATGCATGGTAAAACTGGGTTGCGCTGTGTCCCCCGGTGCAAGATAGCCCAATGAGCTATTCCGCCAGGACTTTTTGCAGTCTTTCGCACATGTATTCCAGTTCATCATCGTTGATGATCAAGGGCGGAGAGATGCGGATGGTGCGCCCGTGGCTGTCGTTGGCCAACATCCCCAGGTCGAGCAGCTTGCGGCAGTATTCCATGGCATTGCCGTCCTTGACTTCGATACCGATAAACAGCCCCTTGCCCCGAACCTCTTTCACATGGGGTGATCGGGAAGCGATTTCGGTCAGGCGCTCCATGAGTTTTTTCCCTTGTGTGGCGGCACGCCGGGCTAATTTCTCCTCTTCTAAAACTTCCAAGGCAGCCACGCCGGCCACACAGGCCAGGGGATACCCGCCGTAGGTGGAGCCGTCCGATCCCGGTTTGAACACCAAATCCATGATTTGCGCGTTGGTGACGAAAGCCGACAGGGGGACCAATCCGCCGGAAAGTGCTTTGCCCAGCACCAGGCCGTCGGGTACCACCTGATCGTGTTCGAAACAAAAGCGTTTGCCCGTTCGCCCCAACCCCACCTGGATTTCGTCAAACAGCAACAGCAGATCATGCCGGTCGGCCAGATCGCGCAAGCCTTTGAGAAATCCCTGGGGTGGCACGTTCATGCCGCCTTCGCCTTGCATGGGCTCCACCAGAATACCGCAGGTGTTGGGTGAGACGGCCAGTTCCGCGGCTTTCAGGTCTCCGAAAGGCACCGACACGAAACCGGGGGTCAAAGGACCAAAGCCCTGGCGATACTTTTCAGTTGATGAAAAAGAGACCACGGTGACCATGCGGCCGTGGAAATTACGATCGAATACGATGATCTCCTGCTTTCCATCTTCGATGCCCTTGACTTTCCAACCATAAAAACGGGCGGTCTTGATGGCGGTTTCCACGGATTCGACACCACCGTTTTTGGGCAACACTTTATTTCCGTGGCTGCCGAACCGCGGGGCCAATTGGGGAGCAAAATTGCCGGCTTTCTCCAGAAAGTGCCCCAACGGGTCGGTGTAGACCACATTGGAGATCACTGAGCCGTGGTACCCCTGCAGGGCATTGACCAGCGCCGACACGATTTTCGGATGATGATGCCCGGGATTGGCGGCGGAGTATGCGGCCAGGCAATCCAGGTAGGTGCGTCCGTGTTGATCGGTCAGCCAACACCCTTTGGCCTGGCGGACCACAACGCCCAGGCGCTGGTAGTGGTGGGCCCCAAAGCGCTCCTCCATTTTGATGATGGTTTCATCGCTGGACTGAGAAAATCCCTGAACCGGTTGGGGAATGATGGTATCGAACATGATGGCACCTCCTGCAACAAGGCCGGCCTAGTTGTCGGCCTTGATAAATCCGTATATCTGTCGCTCTTTGTCGCTGAGTGTTTCGCCGCGCTCGATGATTTTATCGAGAAAACAGTGGTAAAAATCGTGCCGCAGGCTGTCACGGTTAGAGATGACAAACCAGCGGTTGCGGGTCCAGTTAATGGGGGAGACGTCCTCCTGCCCTTTTTCAAAGATGCCCACCAATGCCTCGGATTTGTCGGTGATGATATCAAAAGAGCGGCCGCCGATGGTTTCTATCAGATCCAAGGCGTAGGGATGGGTCACCTGGATATTAAAAGTCGTTGGCAGATCGCCCATGGCAATATAGCGAACGCCCACCCCGCGCTGTTCGGCTTTAATCAAATCGGCCTGCAGACGATCGCCCGATTCCGGAAAAAGCCGCACGTAGATCTCCGTTCGAGCGGCGGCGATCATCTCCCTGGCCTTGGCGATCACCTTTTCATAGCCGCGAATCATCCAGATGAATTCGTAGGCGGCATCGGCGGTTTTGCCGTTCAGCTGTTCTTTGAGGGCTTCCATGCCCTCGTCGAATTCCCGCTGCAGGCGCTTGTAAAGCTCCTCTGCGGGCAGGGGGACATAAAGCCCGTCTCCCACCTCCAACACGAAGCCTTTGCGCACCATGTTGCGCAGCACATCGTAGACGCGTGAGCGCGCCATACCCGATATCCGGCTGATCCGGGAGCCATTGATGGGGTGCCGGGCCGCCAGGGTCAGGTAGCAGGTGATCTCATACTGGGAAAACCCGAGGGTTTTGAGTTTTTCATATTCCGTCATGGCAACCTCTATATCGGCATCATGTTGCTAATCTATTAGCAACATTATTGTATGGCAAAAAACGGGTTGCGTCAAGGTTCTGGAATATACTTTTATTAACTGATATTAACTGAATTATCAGATAGTTTATGACATTGATTTGCAAATCGTAAAATAGAGACTTGCTTATACCCGTCATAATTTCTAAAACCCCAGAACTGAGTTATGCAATTTCAACCGAAATGGGATCATGATTAAAAAAATTCTGAATTTTATTAAGATCGAGCACACCGCCTTTAGTTTACCCATGATCTTTGCCGGTGCCTGGATGGGCGGACAAGGCCGATGGCCCCATACTTCCGTGCTGCTGCTGATTGTATTGGCGGCCGTCGGGGCGCGTATTTTCGGTATGTCCTTCAACCGGATCTTTGATCGACAAATTGACGCCCTCAATCCGCGTACAGCGGGCAGGGAGCTGCCTTCCGGCCAAATGGATCTGTTGGCCGCCTTTGCCATCGCCATGGTTGCGCTGTCCGTCTATTTGGGGGCCTGTATTGCCCTGGGCCGCTGGTGTGTCTATCTGTCGCCCCTGCCCCTTATTCCGCTGCTGGGATACTCACTGTTGAAACGGTTCACCGCTTTGTGTCACTTCGGTATCGGCCTCTGTTTGGCATTGGCCCCCTTAGGGGCATATGTGGCCGTGGCCGGACATCCCGTTTTCACTGTGGAAGTGGTTCTTTTTTCCGGATTTGTCTTTTTTTGGTTGAGCGGCGCGGATATCATTTATGCCATCATGGACATTGAAAGCGACCGTCGATCCGGCATATTGAGTATACCCGCCAGGCTGGGAGCCGTCAGAGCCCAGTGGGTTTCGGCCACGGTCCACATCTCCGCATTGGGATGCCTGATGCTGCTGATGACAACCTCCTCGACAGGACCGGCGGCCATTGCGGCCTATGCCGTCACTGTGGGGCTCTTCGTCTTGATGTACCTGCCCTTTGTGCCATTGCCCAAGCGGTTTTTCCCGGTGTCGACCCTGGCGGGTGTGGCCGGTGCCATTACATCGATTTTAATGTAATCAACCCTCTCAAACCGCATTGAAAGGTCGGCCCATGACAACCAGCCAGCGACCCCTGGGAACGATATTGGAAATCCTGCAACTCCTCGATCTGGACGTCACTTATCAGTATGAAGATCTGATCTTCGTCTCCCGCAACTTCTTCATTCTAAAGTTCACCGGTGATGCCGCCCGCATCGATCTCTATTTCAATGAAGAGATAGAGGAAGAAAAAGCCCGGCAACTGATGGCACAATTGGAAGGGTTAGGGGATCTTCATGGGATGACCATCACGTACAAAGGCGCTTACAGCATTCAAGAAGACGAAAATGAAACCGTATCGGTAGAATTTTTTGATCTTTCTATCTAGTTGCCTGACGTAAACCATCGCCAAGTTACGGCAGCCTTTTCGCACCGAAAAGCACCACCACGGTAAGCAATACCATCGTTCATTCCACGGGGCCTAAGACAAACATATGCTTTTCCCGCTTCTCACCATATAACTGAGTGTCAATTACGCAACATCATACATCCGATCTCCACCGGATATAAACCCGTCATTTTTTTTACTCCTCAACTTCACCTCGGTAAAATGACACTTCATCCATTAAAAACGACAGTTCGTCGGTGTTTGCTTCAGTATTTCATTTAAATGATGGATAATCCAGGCAGTGATACGAAGAGGTTTTTCGCGTTGGAAGGAAACAATAGAGAATTGCGTACCGGTCTGTTTTTAGAATGAAAGGAGCGGCACTGAAAATGCACTTTTTAAGAACCATCAGCACCCGGATCGACAGTGTCAACACGGCTGTCGGCAAAGCGGTTTCCTGGGGGACCCTTGGAATGGTACTGGTCACCTTTATGGATGTGGTAATGCGCTATCTTTTCAACACATCATTTGTTTTTTCTCAAGAGATGGAGTGGCACCTGTTTGCTTTCGTCTTTTTGATGGGGGCAGGTTACACGCTTTGCGTGGAAGGCCATGTGCGTGTGGAGGTTTTCTACGGAAAAATGCCGCTGAAAACTAAAGCGTGGATCAACTTTATCGGTGTTCTTATCTTTTTGATTCCAAGTTGCCTCATGTTTATCAAGACAAGTATCCCCTTTGTGCAATCATCTCTATCGGTCATGGAGGGCTCACCCGATCCGGGTGGTATACCCTTTCGATTTTTATTAAAGGCGTGCATTCCGGCCGGATATTCTCTGCTGCTGCTTCAGGGCATCTCCCTGGGCATCAAGAGCCTCTTCATCCTCCTGGGTGTGATCGAAGATGAAGGCAGGGAGGAGTAATTATGGAATATTTAGGCCTTTGGATGTTTTTGGCGATGTCCATTATGATTCTGTTCGGATTTCCGGTGACCTTCACCTTGGGCGGTGTGGCCTTTATCTTCGGCATGATCGGTTTTGGAATAGACTTTTTCAATCTTTTGCCCCTGCGGGTATGGGGTACCATGACCAATGTCACCTTGATGGCGGTACCCTTGTTTGTCTTCATGGGAGTGATGCTAGAACGCTCCGGCCTGGCCGATAAATTGTTGGATACCATGGGGATGGTCATGGGCCGACTGCGCGGCGGATTAGCCATATCGGTAGTGCTGGTGGGGGCCATCTTGGGCGCTTCAACCGGTATTGTCGGCGCCACCGTGGTCACCATGGGATTGCTGGCGCTGCCCACCATGCTGCGCTGGGGATATTCAAAAGAGCTGGCCTGCGGCACCATATCCGCTTCCGGGACATTGGGACAGATTATCCCCCCCAGCATCGTACTGGTGCTGATCGGTGATATTGTGGGCGTCTCCGTGGGCGATCTGTTCATCGGGGCCGTGTTGCCGGGGTTGGTCTTGGTGGGGTTGTACCTGGCATACATTCTTGTTGTCGGGATGATCAATCCCAAGAGTGCGCCGGCCATTGATAAAGACAAATTTGGCCATATCTCTAAAGCTGAATTAGCCAAACGGGTGGTGGTGTCCTTGTTTCCACCGCTGTTTTTGATGGTTGCTGTATTGGGGTCTATTTTTGCCGGCATCGCCTCGCCCACCGAGGCGGCGGCCGTGGGCGCTGTGGGCGCCACCATCCTGACGGCCGCCAATAAAAAGTTCAGCATCAAAATCCTTAAAGAAGTAATGATGTCCACCATGAACCTGACCTGCATGGTGTTTATTATTCTGACCGGTGCGGCCATGTTCGGTCTGGTCTTTCGCGGCTTGGGCGGTGATGTCCTGATCAGGGACTTTTTGGGGCGAATCGGCGAGAACTATAGTTACTGGATCGTTCTGGCCATCGTTATGGGATCCATCTTCTTCATGGGGTTCTTCCTGGACTTTATAGAAATCATCTTCATCTATGTGCCCGTGCTGGCGCCCATCCTGCTCGATTTCGGCTTCAATCCCTTGTGGTTTTGTGTTTTGCTGGCTGTGAATCTGCAGACCTCTTTCCTGACGCCGCCATTCGGGTTTTCTCTGTTCTACTTGAGTTCGGTCACACCCAGGGGGGTGACCACAGGGCATATTTACCGCGGCATCATTCCCTTCGTCATCCTCCAGATCATCGGCATGGGTGTCATTGTCTTTTTTCCGAAGCTGGCCACCTGGTTGCCCCGAATTGTTTTTGGCGGTTAGCTGTGACCCGGCTTCTTTAACATCATTCAACTATCTTACAAGGAGGTTGCCAAATGAAAAGACGAGAATTTCTAAAAAATGCGGGTGTCGGAACTGCAGCGGCAGCGGCCACGTCAGCCATCGGTGCCCCGGCCGTTTTAGCGGCCGGCAGGAAGAAGTATAGACTCAAGATGGTTACCACCTGGCCTGCCAATTTTCCGGTCTTTCAGGTCGGCCTGGACCATTTTGCCAAGCGTATTGAACAGATTACCGAAGGTCAGATCAAAATTCAGGTGTTTGCCGGCGGCGAGTTGGTTCCGCCCATGGAGACCTTTCAGGCGGTGTCGGACGGCACGGTGGAAGTCGGCTCCGGTGCGGCCTACTATTGGGCCGGCAAACTGCGCGCCGCCCAATGGTTCACCGCCGTGCCCTTCGGGCTCAACGCCCAGGGAATGAACGCCTGGTTTTACAGCGGCGGCGGTTTGAAACTGTGGGAAGAGGCCTATGCGCCGTTTAACCTGGTGCCCCGCCCCATCGGCAACACCGGTGTTCAAATGGGCGGCTGGTTCAACAAAAAGCTCAATACCATGGCGGATTTCAAGGGATTGAAGATGCGCATCCCCGGCCTGGGCGGCAAGGTGTTCGCCAAAGCCGGCGGCACGGTGACCTTGACTCCGGGCGGTGAGATTTTCACCAACCTCGAACGCGGCGTTATCGATGCTTCGGAGTGGGTCGGCCCCTACCACGACCACCGCCTGGGACTGCCTAAGGCCGCCAAATACTATTACTATCCGGGATGGCATGAGCCGGGAACAGCCCTGGAAATTATCTTCAACAAGAAGGTTTACGAGTCCATGCCCAAACATCTCCAACTGGCTTTGGACGCCTGCGCGGCCCAGACCAATGTTTGGCAATTGTCCGAATTTGAGGCCAACAATGGCGAGTATCTGGAAAAGATCGTTTCCAGCGGAAAAAATAAAATATATCAATTCCCAACCGAAGTGATGAATACCATGCGCAAGCTGGCCAGGGAGACATTGGAGGAAGAGGCCAATAAAGATCCATTGTCCCGCAAGGTACACGACGCATTCATGGCCTTCAAGAAACGCGTAGGCGATTGGGGACAGTATTCGGAAGCCGCCTACCATCAGCTTATCGCCGAAAAGAATAAAGCATAATGAAACAATTTTAACTTTTTTAAGAAACGGGGCCAAAACAGCATAGATACCTCCAAGATATCCGTGTCCGGAAAATGAACCGGTTTCCAAGACCTGCGCCTTCTCATCCCCTCTTTGGTTCAAATGTCCCGGCCGGGCACGGATAATCAAGACCGTTGCTCAGTACTTCGACATTCGATATTCCTTGCTCGATATTCTGCGGTTTACAACACAAGGGTCGTCTTTTACGGATGAACGGTTGCTTTTAGCGGACGAGCGGTCGCCATATGGTCGTTTGATAATCCCGCGGTGTACGAACTATTTTCATAACTATTCGTAATCACGTGAATTGTCCGTCTTTGAAGCCATGGGTTTGAAGTGAGCTTTAATCGTGTCAATCAGTTTTACATTTCCATAGCGCTGTTCTAATATATCAGGTGTCTGACGATTCTGCTGCCGGCTTGGATGAATGAGGTGCGCCCATGGATATCAAATGCCTGATCGTTGATGATGAACCGCCTGCCGTTGATGAATTGCGTTTCATCCTTTCAAAGATATCATGTGTCGATGTTGTTGGGTCGGTGAACAGTGCCTCAAAGGCCATTGATACCATTCGTTCAAAAAAACCTGATCTGGTTTTTCTGGATATCAAGATGCCGGGTCGAGACGGCTTTGAGGTGATTCATGCATGCGGATCCTTCCGGAAAACACCGCTTTTCATCTTTGCCACCGCCTATGACGAGCATGCGGTAAGGGCCTTCGAAGCCTCTGCGGTTGATTATATTTTAAAACCCTTTCGTGCGGAACGCGTGCAGGAGAGTGTTGAGCGCGCAAGACACTTGATGATTTCCCAGCGTCAAGGGGCGCTCTGCGGGCAGTTGGAAAAGCTGGTGGAGCGAATCCGCCCATCCGCAAAAAACATTTCCAAAATCAGCGTCGAGCATAAAGGACGCATACTGCTGCTCGATCCGGAAAGCATCGTCTATTGCAAAGCTGAAAACAAAGGGATTCTGGCCTGTACAGACAGTCAATGCTACAGCATACATGGAACGGCAAGCCTGGACGATATGGAATCCAAGCTCAAGGGACGCGGCTTTTTCAGATCCCATCGAGGCTATTTGGTCAATCTGGCTTGTGTCAAAGAGGTCGTTTCGTGGTTTAACGGCAAATATATACTGACCGCCAATGACCACACATCCACAGAGGTGCCCGTTAGTCGCAGGCGGGTAAAAGAGCTGAAAAATCGGTTGGGATTATAGACAGCTGACATCATGGACCATCTAACCTATACGGAAAATATTCAGCCGATTGTCAACCTGTTTTTGTCATTGGCCGAACACTTTGGTTTGATTTCCGCAGTCGCTTTCATTCTACTCTCCACCCGCACGCTTCAGCGCATGATTTCACGGGAGTTGACTGTCCAGGATAAATTGGCTCTGGTCCTCTTTTTCGGCGCCTTCGGGATATTTGGAACATATGACGGCGATCCCATTCAGGGAGTCATTGCCAACCTGCGGGCCATCAGCATGATTCTGGCCGGCTTGATCGGCGGTCCCGTGGTGGGTATTGGGGCCGGATTGATAGCCGGTGGGCATCGTTTTCTCATGGACATGGATGGATTCAGCTCTCTGCCGTGCGCGTTAGGTACATTTCTGGAGGGAACAGCCGCGGGTATGGTTTCCATGAGGCTGAAAAACAAAGCCCTGAATTGGCGGGTGGCTGCATTGTTAGGCCTGGCCGGCGAATCCGTTCACATGGGATTGGTGCTGGTCATGTCTCAGCCCTTTGAGACCGCTGTGGCTGTGGTGAGGCTGATCGGTATACCCATGATCATACTGAATTCCATCGGTGCCGGCTGTTTGATCGAAATGATTCGCATGGTGGTGCGCAACCGTGAGCGCCGCGCATCCATACAAGCCCGCAAAGCCATGACCATAGCAAACAGAACCGTTATCCATTTGCGTGAGGGACTCAATGAAGCCTCAGCGTTGGCAACGGCCGGAATCATTCACGAACAGACGCGGGTGGCGGCTGTGGCGATTACGGACACAAGGCAGTTATTGGCTTATGTGGGGATTGGAGATGAATTGTACCGGCCCGGACAAGGCTTGCGCACCAGCACCACGAGCATGGTGCTAAAAACGGGAAAACCCATTTTCGCAAGCGGTAGCACAGCCGTAGGTGAGGAGGTGCCCCATAAAATGTTTCATTCGGCCATTGTGGTGCCTCTGAAAAAGTCGAGTGAAATCATCGGTGCTCTAAAATTTTACGGTGACAAGAGACATACACTGAACCATACTGATTTCGAAATCGCCAACGGCCTTGCCAATCTGTTTTCGACTCAGCTTGAGCTTCAGGATATCCAAATTAAATCCCAGCTTCTTGACCGTGCAGAGATCAAGCGGCTGCAGGCTCAAATCAATCCCCATTTTCTATTTAATTCTCTAAACACCATTGCCTCGTTTTGCCGCACAAACAGCAATCGTGCCCGGCAATTGCTTTTGGAATTATCAAATTATCTTCGGCGCAACATAAAAGATCAACGCCAATACATTACGCTAATCGATGAGTTGAAGCAGATTGAGTCTTATTTGGCTATTGAGCATGCGCGTTTTGGCGAGCGCATTCAATTTGAGATGACGATCATGCCGGGTACCGAAGATTGGCCCATGCCGCCTTTAATTGTACAACCATTGGTTGAAAATGCCGTTAAGCACGGCCTGTCGAGCAAAGAAGAGGGCGGCAAAGTCTGGGTGAATGCCACACAAAATGATGGGGTATTGTGCATTAAAGTCAAAGACAATGGTGTTGGTATGCCGGATCATGCAATTGCTCAGGTCTACAAAGACAATGGTCCGGATGGTTCCAATGCAAGTATGGGACTGCGAAATGTAAACCAGCGTTTGAAGCATATTTACGGCGCTTCGTCACGACTTCGTATAGAGAGTGTGAAGGGTAAGGGGACTACTGTAACGATAAACCTGCCTCTGGCAAAAGGTCTAACCAATTAAGATCGGCTCAAATGGTTGTGGGATGCGGCTGATTCGACAAGACGGCGGAATCGGATCATGGTTATTCATCCGAGATCGCCAACCATTGGCTCAGGCATCGGTATGCAAATTCCTCGGTCAGGTCAATTTGTACCGGAATGAGTCCCACACGCATGGACACCTTGTCGTCATTTCCCCAGGGCCACCAGGCTACTCCTAAAACGGTGTTTTCCACCATGTGCGAAGTGAAAAAGACCTGACCCGGCATCAGTCCGTATTCTGAATGAATATAGTCGTTAACAGCTTCGGATGCTTCGCTGATGGATGAAAAGTTCCAGTGATTGCGGAACTCTTTAAACAGGGGGTAGAACACCAATTCAGCGTCTTCCTCTTCGAGGACGACGACCGCCATTTTGCGCTTGGGATCCCATTTCCATTGATACTTATTGGGTATGTTCAAGCAAATTTTGCGGCAGATTTTTTGAAAGGGCTCCAATTCACTGTGGTTTGTTGCCATGGCGACCTTTTGTTTCCTTTTTGGGTTAGGTACCGTGTGTAACGGGTTTTAACCGATATTGTGATCCTTTTTCCAATATCGCCCGTTCCAACGAATTCATTAATGGCGTGCTTTAAATTATTTCACATCCATAACTGCTTCATTAAAACCCGGTCCTCGGGACCAGGTTTGAGACCATTGGCTTTACTTTCTAACCAGGGTGCGGAGTGCATAAAGTTATTGAACGATTATCATCGACCGTTCAACGTCGAACGTCCAATGATGAGATCGCTTCGCTCCGCCATCTTATAAAACGACAGAATACCTTGTTGAACGTTGAACGTTGGACGTTCGATGTTCAATGTTCACCAAAGATATCACCCATCCCCATCCAGGGGTTAAATCAAAGCCGGGTCCTTTTGACCCGGCTTTTTACTTGTCAATGGGGTTCCATCACAGTTAGTGTCTAAGTAAACCTTGATGAATTCGTAAAAAGTCTGATTTTTACCACGAAGGGCACGAAGAACACGAAGAAACGAAAAAATATATAATAATTTCAGCTTGGTGATCTTCGTGTCCTTCGTGGTAAATTAAATTGCAGCCCGTATTGGGACTTTTTACAAAGCCGTCAACCTTGAATCAAGCATATCCCCAAAACCGGGAGGCGCATACATGCAAGATCAGCGTTTTCGAATTTTAGGTCGCACTGGTTTGAAGGTGGGGCGGTTGGGCGTGGCATGCAGTTATGGTGCCCCCACAGAGGCGTTTGAAGAGGCCTTTGACCATGGTGTGAATTATTTTTATTGGGGATCCATCCGCAAAACGGCCATGGCCGCGGCGATCCGAAATATCATTGCCATGGGCCGCCGCGATGATCTGGTCATTGTTATCCAGAGTTACTCGAGGTCCGCCTTTTTGATGGAGCGGTTTTACCATCGGGCCCTGAAGACCTTGAAAATCGATACGGCCGACGTTTTGCTGCTGGGATGGCACAACAAGCCGCCTTCACCCGCCATTTTGGAACGGGCGTTGAAGATGAAGGAGAAGGGCATGTTCCGGTTTTTGGCCCTTTCCGGACACCACCGGCCCCTGTTTGCAGATCTTGCCCGGGATGAGTGCTTTGACCTGTTTCATGTACGCTACAATGCCGCCCATCGGGGTGCCGAGGATGAGGTGTTTGCCAGGCTTCCGGAGAACCAATCGCCCGGAATTGTAACCTATACGGCCACCCGTTGGAGTGATTTGTTAAAAGCGAATAAAATGCCCGAAGGTGAACCGCCCATGACCGCCGCCGAGTGCTACCGTTTTGTGCTTTCAAATCCAAATGTGGATGTTTGCTTGACAGGGCCTAAAAACCGGGAGCAGATGCGTGAGGCGCTTCGTGGATTTGAGCAGGGGGCATTGTCATCACAAGAGATGGAGCGAGTGCATCGAATTGGCGACCATGTGCATCAGCATCACCGCCGTTTGTTCGGTTAGCACGGTTTAATCCATCCCTGCCGCGATATCTTTGCAAATAAGGAGGTTATTAGAAATAATAGGACCAATCCCAGGTGGGAAAAATCCATGGCCATAACCATTCCCGGCGCAAAACGGTAGCCGGGAAGATTCCGAAAGACCAATAAAACACCGCTTGCCAAAATCAGTGCCAGCATAATACCGCGGACGTATCCCATCAGGGTGATATGAATGGATTTGCGGCGCGCCAGCCAGAAATCCATCACCAGGTAGGAGGTTATGGCGATGAAGCCAATCGCGCTGATATAGTGCAGGGCATAAGTGACATAAAACTCTGCCAGCCAACCCAGACCTGGCAGGTCGGCGATGTAATATCTTTTGAAAATAGGCATTTGCGCAAAACCAGTGAGGGCCGAAACAAATAATGTGAAAACAAACGTCCATCGTATCCAACGGGATGGCGGCAGGATCTGCATGATTTAAGCTCCGTTTTCTCTAGATCTTGGTTGATTTATAAAATTTTCCGACGGCGGCGGCGATGCCGGCCAAAGGAGCCAGAACCATGGCTCTGGCCAGATTGTCGTTGGCGGCCATGGCATCCTTTGCCGGTCCCAAGTGCGGCCGGCCTTTTCCTTTATCAATGGCCGCATTCAGGTCTTCAAAGGGAACCGGGGAGACGTAGATGGTATTGGTCCCGCCGTTCTCTGTTGCGCCATAGATATGACCATCCATCTCTTCAGCGAGTTTTTTGGCCCGAGCCAGGATTTGATCCCTCGGGCCGATGGTCTGAACCTCTTCGGGACAGGCTTCGATGCATGCGGGCAGCTCTCCGGCGGCGACACGGTCATAGCAACGGTCGCACTTATACATCACACCATTGCCGGCAAAACTGGGCATCAGATCCAGATAAAGCCCCACGCCGGTCTGGCGCTGGGGGATGTTCCAGGGACAGACCGTGCGGCACTTGGCCCCGCCCAAGCAAAGATCCGAATCGATCCGGGAGATGCCGTTGTCATATTGTCGCGCCGCACCCCAGGGACATAGTTTGACGCAGGGTGGATTGGCGCAATGCATACAGCGGCGCGGAATGTTAATTTCGGTGATTTCACCGTCCACTTCAACTTCTGCGGTTTGGATGTACAGCCAATTATAGGGGGTGAGGCGATCGTCCACTTCTTGTTTGTCTGACCAGTCCTCCACCTTTACCCGTTTGGGGTACATGGCGGGGTAGGGCTTTTGAGGGGAGGGATATTTATGTCCGTTGATTTCCCGACAGGCTTCCATACAGGCGCCGCAGGCCACGCATTTGCTGATGTCCAGTAATGTAGCCAGTGGTTGCCGGGGCCCGGCCAGCGTTTTTTTTACAGGTATTTGCGAAGCCGCCATTCCGGCAGCGGCACCCATTCCATACTTCAGAAACTTGCGGCGCGTTAATAGACTCGACATTACACCTCCATCGTTTGGATTGAAAAAGTATCAAAGCGCCAATGTGTTTCCACTATTAGCGCCCGGTGTGAAGAGCCTATAGTGTATCCGGGGTTACAAAAAAAGTTTAGCGTGCTGGTCTCTGATAGAACTGATGGGGCACAACACTTTAAGTGGTTATTGGCGCGACGGAAACCTATTCCTGCGTGCTCCTGACCACCAGCACAGGTGTGTCGCTGCGTCGTACGATACGCCGTGCCGTGCCGCCCATTAAGGCGTCTTTCATCATACCGTAGCCGTGGGTGCCCATAACGATAATGTCGGCTTTCAGTTCCGCCGTGGCCATAAGAATTTCATCCACAGACATCCCCTTGCGAATAAGGATGTTCTCATCCGCAATCTTGAGATCCTCAATGGACGTCTGCATGTCTCGGCAAAATTCGCGCAGTTTGGTTCCGAGGCTGTCCACCATGCTGTTCTCGAAATCCAATTGAAGATTGACCCATTCGGCCTCTCCCATAGCACCGCTGATTTGCATGTACGTATTGGGATTTATCGGTTCGATCACATGCAGTACCAACATCTCGGCTTGGTACTGTATGGCCAGGCTGGCAGCATAACCAAATGCTTGGCGCGAGTTTTCGGACATATCAGTGGCGTACAGTATTTTTTTTATGGCTGGCAGCATAAGTGCCTCCTTTCATTATGAAAAGCCACGGTCCGGCTTCGTATCAGCCGTCTTATAGGATCGTCTGGTTATTGCCGGGCATTTGCCTGATCTGTTGGAATTGAAGCCGCTGGACCGAAAGAAGCGTTCAATCAAAGATAATTGTGCCGTGTTCGCGTCAGAAGGTGTTGATTGTCCGATGCATTCGCCTCATTTGTTTGTACCATGCCCTTCTACTGTTGATCAAGACGCAAGGATGGGGGGCGGCGATTCTCGGTGAACATCTTAATGCCTTCTAATGGCGGCTATTAGATGGTTTTTGACAGTTTGTTCAGCGACTTTTTTCGAGGCTTGCGTCTACCGGGCGGGAATAAGCCCCATAAGCGCTAACTTGTCCTGAATATCTTACAGATTGCATTTCAGCTCAACAGCATCGGAAAGAAAGATGAACGTCCAACATCGAACGTCCAACGTCGAAGTATGCATAAGGTATGCTCTCGATTTATAAAATGGCGGCGCGCAGCGACCTCATCATTCGACGTTCAATGTTGATGAATTCGTAAAAAGTCAAAATGTAGCTCTGGTCGTCATTCCGGCGAAGGAGACTGTGTCATAATTTAGAATACGCATGTTTTTTCTCCGTCATGCCGGACCCGATCCGGCATCCAGAAATGTAACCAATTGAAATAACTGGACTCCGGCCTTCGCCGGAGTGACGTGCTGAGAGACTTTTTACGACATCATCAATGTTCAACGTTCGATGTTCGATGTTCATTTTTTCAGTTCCTTTTGGGTAAAAATAACTTAGCGCTTATGGGGATAAGCCCCGCCCCCGTGTTCGCTCCACATGCCCGTTTCCATCCCTGAAAATGTACCATTGAATATTAATTCATAAATAAAATGATATTAAAATAATTGTTTTTAGGTTCATATGTTTTTCAGAAATTTATTGATATCCACCGCTGGAATCTGATAAGGAGGGGGCGGTTGCTAAAACTGTTCTCAAGCGCCTGTGGTTGTTGGAACTGCTGAGTCGTGCCGAATGCTGACGTGGGCAATGGGATTTAGGTCAATGCTCCTTTAAAATCGCGATGGGTCACTTGCTTTGAATGCGTTTGGGATTGAATGTCTGGAGTGTGTTATGTTTGTTTCGATGTTCAACAGAGTTGTAAGGGATTTTTCGGATTTAATCGAAGAAAAAAAGGAGAAAGAGGAAAAAGAGCGGGCGTTGCCAAAGCGCTGCAGGGGCTGTTCCGACCTGCCCTATTGTGATCTGGATTACTGCTTGCGCTGGTGGCATTGATCAAAGAATACCTTGACTCTTGAACCTGGAACATGGCGGCTTGACGATCAGCGCCTTTCATTTTAGTGGTTTGACGCCATCCGGCTCATCAACGAACCCTTCCCCGCACCCGGTCCGGTGCTTTTGCCATTTTGTTATCATTGCGACTTCCTCAGGCTGTTGATGTTCATTGCCGTCGTAACCTCAGACCTGTCTGACGGCTCCCCTGTTTGCTTATCGAGATGCTTGCGCCGAAGTTCAAGGCTTGTTATGAACAGCAATGACGTTAACCGCAACCGGGAATTCATGCAAATCGTAACCTTTTCTGACAGACCGGGAGTTGGCTCCTGCATGACCAGCGAAGACCTCCAGCGATATATCGATCTCCACAGCATTGAAGCCACCATTCTGCCCATGGCAGAGCATACGCCAACGGTGCCCGACGCCGCCAGGGCATTGGGCGTCCAAACCCATCAGATTATCAAATCTTTGGTATTCAGGATCAAAGATGTCCCCATTTTGGTCATCAATAATGGTAAAGAGCGTGTCGACCGCCGTAAGTTGTCCGCCTACCTGGCCGTGGGACGGGGACGGGTCAAATTTGCCACAGCCGATCAGGCACTGGAGATTACCGGCTACGTGGTCGGCAGCATGCCGCCGTTTGGCCATAAACAGGAGCTGAGAACTCTGATTGATGACGCCGTTGGTAAATTGGACGTGGTATATGGCGGCGGCGGTGACATCAATGCCATGCTGCGCATCTCCTCTAAAGAACTCTTGCGCGTGACCGCAGCCGAGGTGGTTTCGCTATCGGAAACGGCCGCCTGATACAAAATTAGAACCTCATACGAAAAGGAGACCGGTTGATGCCCGCATCCAGACCCCTTGCCCCATCGGAATTAAGAAAAATATGCGATCCGGTTGTTTTCAAGTTTCAGAGCACCGCCGACATTGACCCGCTTGACGAGGTCATCGGCCAGGAACGCGCCGTACGTGCCATCAATTTAGGCCTGAACATGCACCAACCCGGCTACAATATCTTCATTACCGGCCTTGAAGGGACTGGAAAACGGACCATTGTTCAAGACATCATAGCGCGCCATGCCCGACATCAAAATCCACCCCAGGATTGGTGTATGGTGAATAATTTTAGCGATGAATTTCGCCCCAATGCCATTTGCGTCCCCACCGGCAAAGCCACTTTGTTCTCTAAATCCATGGCGCGCTTGATTCGTTGGTTGCAGATCAAGCTTCCCAAAGAGTTTGCTTCGGATGCCTTCAAGGAGAAAATCAGCCGGCACAATGAACAGCTTCAGGCCCGCGAGAGAACGCTGACAGATGGCTTGGAGCAGTTGGCCAAGAGTAACCACATCCACCTGGCCAAAACCGCGGAGGGGGTTCGGCCCGTGCCCTTGGCCAACGGTAAACCCATGACCCACGAGCAGTTTGATCAATTGCCCAAAGAGCAACAGACGGCCATCAATCAAGCTTTGGAAACGGTGGGCGCACAAATGGAGAAGGTATTTGGCGAGGTTTTCCAATTAAGGCAGGCCCACCAAAAAACCATTCAACAATTGATGCAGGATACGGCGCTCGCCATTGTTCGGCAGCGATTGGATCTTTTGCGATCGGAGTACGCCGATTGTGACCCCATACTGGCTTATCTCAATGCCGTACAGCAGGACATCATTGACGAGGTGGAGAATTTCATTTCGCCGGACAATCATCTGAAGAACGCCGCCGAATCGCCCGTTGCCCTTCCCGCAACACCTTTTGATCGATACAAGGTCAATGTGCTGGTGGATCACAAAGGGATTGAGGGTGCACCGGTGGTATTTGAGCCCAATCCGTCATTTCAGAATCTCTTCGGCTACATCGATAAAAAGGCCTTTATGGGCGCCACCACCACGGATTTCACAATGGTGCAGGCCGGATCTTTGCTTCAGGCCAACGGCGGCTATCTGATCGTGGAAGTGGAATCGCTTCTGATGGACGCCCAGGTTTGGGAAAGCCTTAAACGTTCCCTGCAAAACAAACAACTCTATATCCAGGACGTGCCGCGTGGACCGGCCAATTTTGCGGGCAGCCTGCGGCCGGAACCCATACCCCTTGATGTAAAAGTCATTTTGGTCGGCCATTATAAAACTTTTGAGCTGCTTCAAAACCATGATCCCAAATTCAATAAGATTTTTAAGGTGCGTTCCGACTTTGACTACGAGACCGATCTGACGGATAAGGCGGTCCAACTCTATGCCCGCTTCATTGCCGGGGTCTGCCGTGAAAACGATCTGCGACCTTTTTCGCCGGACGCGGTGGCGGCCATTGTGGAATTCGGCGCCAAAACCGTAGCCGATCAATCCAAGCTTTCCCTGCGATTCGGCCCCATCGTGGGCATTATTCAGGAGGCCGACTACTGGTCCCGGCAGGATGATGCGCAGACCGTCACCGAGACGCACGTGATCAAAGCACTCAGCGAATACCGTTTCCGATATAATCTTTATGAAGAGAAAATTCACGCCTCCTACGCCGACGACACCATCTTCATCGATGTGGCCGGCGCCGAGGTGGGGCAGGTCAATGCCCTTGCGGTATACCAGGTCGGTGAGCTTTCCTTTGGCCGTCCCTCCCGCATCACCGCTGAAACCTTCATGGGTAAACACGGTATCGTGAATATCGAACGGGAAGCCGAGATGAGCGGCAACACCCACGATAAAGGGGTCATGATTCTTTCCGGCTATTTGGGCCGTACCTTTGCCCAAAAATATCCCCTCAGCCTGTCCATCAGCATCACCTTCGAACAAAGCTACTCCGGAGTGGACGGCGACAGCGCTTCTTCTACTGAGCTGTATGCCATTTTATCCAGTCTTTCCGGTGTGCCCATCCGGCAGGGCATCGCCGTAACCGGCTCCGTTAATCAAAAGGGCCAGGTGCAGGCCATTGGCGGCGTTAATCAAAAGATCGAAGGGTTCTATGAGGTGTGCAAAACCAAGGGATTGAACGGACATCAAGGGGTGATGATTCCCAAATCCAATGCCAAGAACCTGATGCTGAAAAGAGAAGTGGTTCAAGCCGTCGAAAAGGGCGAATTTAACATCTACCCGGTTGAAACCATCCAGGAGGGCATCGAGATTTTGACCGGCATTCCCGCCGGCGTACCCGATGAAAAGGGCGACTTCGCACCCGACACCGTCTACGGCAAGGTCCAAAAAACCCTGGTGAGGTATCTCAAGCAATCCCTCAGGCTGAAAGCGCTGGCTTCAAAGTAGGACCGGGGGGTGCTCGATTTACTTCGGAGAGAGCGTCAACGGAGGGATTATCGATTTGGCTATTTTTTTCGCAAGGGGGTCATCTTTCCAGGGCGCCAACGCTTCCGGCCCGCTCACAACCAAAACAGGACAATCGGCCCGGCTGCTGACCTGTTGAACCACACTGCCCGGATACCACTTGCCGGCCTTCTCTTTGGTATGCGTTCCCATTACGATCAGATCGGCATGTCGGTTTCGCGCATGGCGCAGCAGCGCCGTATGGGGGAATACGCCGGTTTTGATGCGATTTTCATACTCGGCGCCTTGCAGCAGTTGTTCACATAACCGGTCAAACCACGCTTGGGTGCGTCGAAGGTCAAAGGCCAAGGACTCCGGCGAGTACTTTGGATACGGCGGAATGGGAAGCATATGAAAAGGATGGACTTGACTGCTGAAATGTACTGATATCAGGGCGGTCATGCAAAGCGCACTGATACAGGAGGGAGAAAAATCAACTCCCACCACAATGTTTTTCATCTTCAGTTGTTTGGATTGGAATGTACGGTTGATCATCATTACCGGGCAGCGTGCATGACGAAGCACACCTTCGGCAGTGCTGCCTAAAGGGCCCTTGGCGTGCGGCAATTGCCTGGCGGCTTTGCTTTCGTAATGGGGACCGACGACAATCAAGTGACATTCCAATTCGCAGGCGTTGCGAAAGATAGCCTCCCAGGCCACTCCCGAGACGATGCGGATGTCCTCCATGTTCAATTCCGGAAAATCCTTGCCATAGAGGGCGACAAGGCGCCGGGCCATTATGGGAAATGAGGGGACGGATTTAAATGCGCTCGAAGATGCATTTTGTGGCGGCCAGCGGGCATCTCCACGGATCCCTGCGGATGTGATGGCGTGGACGATATACAGCCGGGCTTTCTGGCGGCGGGCCAGCCGAGTTGCCGTCATTAAGGGTGGGTCCACGGCCTCCGGTCTTCCCGTGGCCGCTAGAATGCGCCTGAAAAAGGGAGCGTTTAGGGGTGGTGACATTCTCCCTCCATTCGAACGAGATACTTTTCGATAAAAAGAGTGTTGAGGCAATCTGCAGGTGCCTCAGTGGTATCCAACGCCATGCGGTGACAATCGGGGATATCGGTCAATGGCTCGAAGCGCGACTTTAAAGCATCAAAATGGGCCAATCGGGCATCGGATACCGTTGGGGTATGTTCTCTTTGCCGCAACCGGTCGTGAAGAACGGCTTCAGGGGCCCTGCATTCCACAAAGAGGATACGGGCACCACAATCATCGGCCAGGCGAAGCACATTTTGGCGCTGGGTGGATGCACTGTAAGTGGCATCAAGAATAACCGAATGTCCCGCTTGAATCTCGGCACGGGCTGAACTGAGCAGGCGGTCGTAGACCTTTTGGCCGGCTTCGGTGCTATAGATGCCTTGGTCAACCGGCCCTGGGGTGCTCTCGTGGGGGCGCAGGCCGAACATCATTTTGCGTATCTCGTCTGAATTTATGGATACAATATCCAATGCTTCGGCCAATTGGGAAGATATGGCGCTTTTGCCGGAACCGGGCAATCCGCAAAATACCCACACAGTTGGTGTGGTCATGTGCCGGGCATAGGTATAGGCCAGATTCAGATAGCCGGTGGCGAGGTCGGCCAGCCCGTGGCGGTGGCCGCGGCTCAATCCAGTGTCGGAAAGCTGAATACAGCTGACTTTGCAGCGCACCATGGCCCGATAGCATTTATAAAAGTCCATGAGGCCCAGCAGGGTGGCATCGCCTGATTTCCGGCAGTAGGCTTCTATTAAGCAGCGCGCAAACCGGGATTCGCCCAGGTGGTCCAGATCCATGGCCAGAAAGGCCAGGTCCGAGGCCACATCCACCAGGCGCAAGCGATCGTTGAATTCGATGCAATCCAGAATCTGGATTTCGCATTGGCCGGTAAAATAGATATGCTCGGCACGTAAATCGCCGTGGCCGTCGCGGACATAGCCGGATGCCGTTCGTTTAT
>JASFER010000093.1:0-21151 GCA_050124755.1 Desulfobacteraceae bacterium | reverse complement strand
ATGCGGGTCAGCCGGCAGCCGAGCGAACGGAGTATTACCATTTTTAGGTTTCATTTTCAACTTTTACATGATAATAATTCCTAATAAGATTGTGTGGCACGATGATTGACAGGCGTCTGTATTGATCCTCGCATATGAGGAAAAACGATTTTATCCACCGATATCTAAAGTGACGGCCAACGAAGGAGAGATCCATGGAGGAATGCACCCCAACCGTCAATACCGGCCTGAGAGGCGTCACCATAGCCAGCACCAAAATCAGCGATGTCATTGGTGATGAAGGCAAGTTGATCTATCGTGGTTATCTGGTACCGGACTTGGCCGAAAAAGCGAGTTTCGAAGAGATCATTCATCTCTTGCTTTATGAAAAACTGCCCAACAGCCAAGAGCTATCCGAATTGAATGCCAAACTGGTGGCCGAACGCAGCATACCGGGCGAACTGATTGCCGCGCTGAAAACCCGTCCCGCAGATGCACTGCCCATGGACATTCTCCAGGCCGCTGCAGCCATGTTGGCCCACCATGATAAAGATGTTACGGACCAAAGCCGGGAGGCCACCCTTCGCATGGGCATCCGGCTGGTTGCCAAACTCGCCACTGTTTTGGCCGCCTGGGAGCGGATTCGCAACGGTAAAGAGCCCATTGCACCAGACCCTGAATTGAATCATGCATCGAATTTTCTCTATATGATGTTCGGCCAAAAACCGGATCCGGAGGTGTCCCATTTCATGGACGTGGCCCTTGTGCTGCATGCGGAGCACTCATTTAACGCATCCACCTTTGCAGCCCGGGAAGTGGCATCGACCCGTGCCCACATCTATGCCGCGATTGCGGCAGGTATCGGATCACTTTCCGGTGAATTGCACGGCGGCGCCAATGTGCGCGTCATGCAGATGCTGCTGCAAATCGCCAACCCCGATGAAGCCGAAGCCTATGTCAACAAAATCCTGGATGAAGGCAAAAAGATCATGGGGCTGGGACATGCCGTCTATAAAACCGATGATCCCCGGGCCCATATCCTGGCCCCCATGTCCAAACGGATGGGAGAAAAGGTTGGGGATACCAAATGGTATGAAATCTCAAGAATATTGGAGGTCAAAGGCAAAACCGCATTTAAGGAACGCAAAGGAACGGACATTTACGTCAACGTGGATTTTTACAGCGCATCCCTTTATTATTCCATGGGATTTGCGGTGGATCTGTTTTCACCGTTGTTTGCCATTTCACGCGTAGCCGGCTGGGTGGCGCATGTATTGGAAGAACAATTTGCCGAAGCGGCGCCCAAACCCATGCTCTATCGACCCGAATCCGACTATATTGGAGAGTATTGCGGCCCTGAAACATGCAGTTTTACGCCCATCGATGAAAGATAGATGAAAGATAGAAAAGACTGAGGATCCGCCTTAGCGTTGACCGTTACCCATTTGAGCAAGTGGAAGGATAACACGAAATTGATTCGCTCTGACAAAATGCGCATGACCAAGCAGAGACGCTTGATATTAGAGGTATTGCGCAGTCAAAACACCCACCCTACGGCTGATGTTATCTACGAAATGGTTCGCAAAAAGATGCCCAAAATCAGTTTGGGAACGGTCTACCGTAATCTTGAAATCCTTACGGCCATAGGAGAAATCCAAACCCTGGAATTGAGCGGCACCCAAAAGCGTTACGACGGTATTGCCAACAAACACTACCATATCCGCTGTCTTCATTGCGATCGTGTAGATGATGCGCCCATCGCCCCCCTGCAACGCCTGGAAGATGAGCTCTATGAATCCACGGTCTACACCATCATGGGCCACCGGCTTGAATTTGTGGGGTTATGCCCCGAGTGCAGCAAGAACGCAGAAGCCCGCGAGGCAGCTGATAATGCTTTTAAATCGGCACAAACAGCTTAAAAGGCGGAACGAATCCCTAGGCCTGTGCCAGTTCTTTTTGCAGCCACTCCTTGACCGCACCTTCAACAGCATAAACGCCCTTTAGATTGCCGTTTTCTTCAACGAATGCTTTCCTGATCTCATCAGGCATCCGGATGGTGGCAATCTCTTTGGCCTCTTCGGAGTTGCGCCGGATCAGGTATACCATGGGAGGTTCCTTCCAGGTGCTGACGACGAAATATACGGTTTCATCCTCTTTTGAGCGAATCACGTAGTTTCCCCCGGCCCAGTTGTTACCCCATTCCAGATACAAGCGCACGGCTTCTTCCGGGGTCATGTCCCAATCAATTTCATCTATCAGGTCGGCATCTTTTTTTATTTGATCCAATGTGGTCATGGACGATCTCCTTTCAGGTGAACAATACACACCGGCAAAAGTGACTGAACCGGTATCCGAATCCAATATTTACTTATCCAAGAATATAAGCAACAAATATGCCTTTGCATCCCAAAATCCAGGGGGCTAGGATAAACGCTCAAATGGCGTTTATCCCCGCCTCCGCGTACGCTTAATCGAGAATTGCTGACACCCTAGCATCGCCTTGCCTACCCAAACGCTTTGTGATAGAGAATAATCCTAGTGCATTGCAAGGTTATCAGCCATCCTGCCCGAGCACGGTTCAGACACGCAATCCCATTGTTTTGAATGGATATGACACCCCACCAGGTTGAGCGCATCATTGTTTCGGCTGTATCCTTTGTCTTATGAGACAGATCTGTATCAAAAAGAAAGATGAGATCCTAAACCAGGATAATTTTCCTATGATAACGATAAGTTATTAATTTTGGAGGGTATACGCCGGCGTTGCATTCCAACGAGATGTATCACAAGCCTGGAGATCTAATATGCAAAAACACCCTAATGAACCATGGCCCATGCCGCCCGTCGCCTGCTCCGCCCGGGTTTGATGGAATTTCACCGAAAACCCACCGGTGTTGGCACAGCTTTTGATAAAAGAATCAATGTCGGTAAGAGAGAGGTTATTTGATTGCCACCCCAGCGGAGACGAGAATTGAAAAAACCATGCGACCAGAATATTAGACGTACCATTCAGTTGACCCGGGAAATGCTTCGGTTGGCGCATCAAGGCGATGAGGACCGGGAGGATACCGGATGCGGTGTGCTCTACGGGGTATTGCGGGATTCGGCCTATAAAATATTGCAGATGGCCGAAGAAGAAAAAAGGCGGCATCAAGCCAAAGGGTGGTGGCAAGAGGATTGCCCGCCCTCAAATGGGAATTGCGGTATGCAGCCGCAACAAGATGGTAACCTTAAAAGGTGAAGAGGAGGAAATGTTTTGGCCACTTTAAAAGGATCACAAACCGAAAAGAACCTGTTGCTTTCATTTGCCGGGGAGTCCCAAGCGCGCAATCGTTACACCTATTTTGCAAGCCAGGCTAAAAAGGACGGCTATGTCCAAATCGCCCATATCTTCGAGGAGACCGCCAATCAGGAAAAGGAGCATGCCAAACGCTTCTTCAAGTTTTTGGAAGGCGGTGAAATTGAGGTGACCGGGGCCTTCCCTGCAGGCGTTATCGGTACCACGCTGGAAAACCTGATTGCTTCGGCAAATGGTGAACAGTATGAACACACCGAGATGTATCCCGGTTTTGCAAAAATGGCACGGGAAGAAGGGTTCGAAGCCCAGGCCATGGTTTGGGATGCCGTATCCGTAGCGGAAAAACAGCATGAAAAACGCTATCGCGATCTGGCTGCCAATCTCGAGGCCGGAAGGGTTTTCAAGCGCGACCAAGCCGTGATGTGGCGTTGCCGCAATTGCGGTTATCTGCACGAAGCGCTTGAAGCACCGGAAATGTGCCCGGCATGCGCCCATCCCCGGGCCCACTTTGAGTTGCTGGGCGAAAATTGGTAGTCGAACAAACAGGAAGAGCCATCTTATCAAACATCTATCTATCAGGAGGAATCAATGACGGTAAAACTGGAAGTCTACAAATGCGAGCTTTGCGGCAACATCATCGACGTCATGCACGCCGGTCAGGGAGAACTGGTTTGCTGTGGCCAGCCCATGAAATGCCTTAAGGAAAACACGGTGGATGCGGCTGTGGAAAAACATGTGCCCGTGATCGAAAAAATCGACGGCGGATTTAAGGTTCAAGTGGGCAGCGTGGCCCATCCCATGGAAGCGGATCATTTTATTGAATGGATTGAAATCATCGCCGACGGAAAATCTTATCGTCAGTTCTTGAACCCCGGTGAGACTCCGGAAGCCGTTTTTAAAATAGACGCCGCAAAAGTGACGGCCCGTGAGTACTGCAATCTTCACGGTCACTGGAAGGCCGAATAGCACGGGGGCTGGTGCGGCATAACCGGCTAACCGGTGACCGGTAAAAATACACCGGCAAACCGGTGCGCCGCAGGAGGGCAAGGAGGTAATATCCATGGCCAGTTGGAAATGTGCAAATTGCGGATATGAGATGGAGGCGGAGGCACCTCCTGAAAAATGTCCGTCTTGCAAAGAAAAATGCGAGTTTTTGGATAACAGTTGTTACACCCCGGATTGTGCGGGCGGGACCAAAGATCCGCGCATTGGATGAAGAAATGGCAACATCCGATGTCATCACGGGGGTCGAATCTGCGAGGCAATTGCCTTTCCCGGTTAAAACAACCCACTATGATGGGAGCTGGGCAGGCCGAAATTGTCGGGCTTGCCCGGCCTAAAAGGAGGACACCATGACGACACCGCAACATTGCCCTGGATTTGAAAGTCACAAGCACCTGAAATCATTCATCTGCACCTGTCCTGATTGCGGCGAAGAGAAAGAGATTTTTTCGGATGAGTTCGACAAGACGCACACCTGCGCCGCCTGCGGTAAGCCGATTGATTTTTCCCAATGCACATTGGATGGAGAATCATAGTCTGGTGACTTTGGTTTAGCAAAAGCCGTCCACCAGATCATTGAAAAATAACCACCGACTTTATACTGCGCTGAATCAGTAAGTTGCTGTGGTACCGTATCTTTTTGTCCTTTAAGGAGGATAGTGATGGATCCGCTTTTCTTGTCGCGGCTGCAATTTACCGCGACAACCCTGTTCCATTTTTTATTTGTTCCGCTCACATTGGGCCTCTCCGTTTTGGTGGCCTATATGGAGGTTCGATACGCACGCACGGGTGACGAAACCTATTTGCGAATGACCAAATTCTGGGGCAAACTGTTTCTGATTAACTTTGCCGTCGGTGTGGTCACCGGTATCACTCTGGAATTTCAGTTCGGTACCAACTGGTCCCAATATTCGGCTTTTGTGGGCGACGTCTTCGGCTCCCTCCTGGCCATTGAAGCGTCGGTGGCCTTCTTCCTGGAGTCCACCCTCATCGGCATTTGGATCTTTGGCTGGAAGAAGCTCTCTAAAATGGCCCATGCCGTCGTGATGTGCCTTGTCGCAGCCGGCAACAATATCTCGGCCATGTGGATCCTCATTGCCAACAGTTGGATGCAGCACCCGGTTGGATTTATCTACAACAACGGCCGGGCCGAGTTGAACGATTTTGCAGCCGTGGTATTTAACAAGTTTGCCATTCTCCAATTTGCGCATGTGGTGCCGGCCGCTTTCGTGCTCTCCGCCTTTTTTGTGATGGGCATCAGTGCCTACCACCTTTACAAAAAACAGCACATCGATCTCTTCTCCCGCTCATTTAAAATCGCGCTGGTATTCGGACTGGTTTCATCCATCTGGGTGGTGCTGGAAGGCGACCAGCATGCCGTCCACGTTACCGAGACCCAGCCCACCAAACTGGCGGCCATGGAATCCCACTGGGAAACCCAAAAACGGGCGCCCATGGTCCTGTTCGCCGTTCCCGATGAAGAAAAGGGCCGCAACCTGTTTGAAATCGGTAAAATCCCCGGTGTCTTGAGCCTGTTGGGCTACCACGATGTCAATGCCGAGGTTAAAGGCCTCAATGACTTTCCCAAAGAAGACCGGCCGCCCGTTCTTCCGACCTTTCTCGGATTTCGCACCATGGTGGCCATCGGCACCCTTTTGCCGCTGCTCGCCATCATCGGTCTCTTTTTGAAAAACCGGCTGGTGGAAAACCGATGGTATCTCATCATCATGATGGCCGCCGTTCCGTTGCCCTATATCGCCGTCGAGGCGGGTTGGGTACTGGCCGAGGTCGGACGCCAGCCGTGGATCGTCTACGGGTTGATGCGCACGGCCGACGCCGCCTCACCGATTGCCGGCGTTCAGGTGATCTCCTCCTTGGTCGCCTTCATTCTGGTTTACGGCCTGTTGGGGGCGGTCGGCTACTATCTGATTGGGAAAAATGCCATCAAGGGGCCGGAGACGGCCAAATCGGCATAACGCATGAAACAAGTCAATATCGCTCATGATTGGATGTTGGATGACGATACACGGGGGACAATATGATTTTACAAGCCACCTGGTTTTACCTATGGGGCCTTTTATGGGCCGTCTTCTTCATCACCGACGGCTTTGATTTCGGTGTGGGAACCCTCTACCCTTTTTTGGGAAAGACGGATCAGGACAAACGGGTGATGATCAACTCGCTGGGACCGCTGTGGGACGGCAATGAGGTTTGGTTGATCACCGCCGGAGGCGTCACTTTTGCCGCTTTTCCGCTGGTCTATGCGGTGATGTTTTCATCGCTCTACACGGCGCTGATGCTGATCCTGTTCGCGTTGATCCTGCGGGGCGTCTCTTTCGAATTTCGCGGAAAAGTCGACAGCCCGGCCTGGCGCAAGATTTGGGACACCTGCATTTTTATCGGCAGTGCGGCACCGGCGGTTCTGTTCGGAGTGGCCTTTGCCAATATTTTTCAAGGCCTGCCGCTGGACGGGAACCATCTGTTCCAAGGAAACCTGCTGACCCTGCTGAATCCCTACGGCCTGTGCGGCGGCCTCCTTTTTCTCTGCCTTTTCCTCGTCCACGGCGCTCTGTGGCTCGCCATTCGCACAGAGGGCGCGCTGCAGGAACGGGCCATAAAGAGCGCCAACAGGTTATGGCCTGTCTTGCTGGTGGTGGCCGTGGTATTTTTGGGTTTTAGCGCAGCAGCGACCCCGCTTTATCAGAACTATCTGAACCAACCCGCCTTGTTCGTCATCATCCTGGCTGCGGTAGCGGGCCTGGGGGGCATCAAAGCATTCCTGCTCAAGCAGGCTTACCTGAAGGCATGGTTGGCTTCGGCGCTGGCCATTGTCGGCGCCACCTTCTTCGGTATCGTGGGGTTGTTTCCCAATCTGTTGCCGTCCAGCATCAACGCCGAGTACGGCTTAACCGCATTTAATGCCTCCTCCAGTCCCTTGACGCTCAAAATTATGCTCATGGTGGTGTTGATTTTCATCCCCGTGGTCCTCGTGTATCAAATCTGGTCGTATGGACTGTTTACGGGCAAGGTGACCGGGGAAGAGCTGGATCTGGAAGAAGCCTATTAGTTATGTAATGAACGGTGGAAAAGGCCGCCTTCCCGATATTGCGGATGGCAGGCGTTTCAAGGGAGAGATGGATGAAACGGATATTTGCAGTGGTTCTCATGGTTATTCTGTCGGGTGCGTTCAGTGTGATGGCCCTTGAGAACAAAGGCGCTTCGGAGATCATGCTTAATAAAGGCGGCAGTCGCGGGTTGGTGGTCTTCCCCCACCACCGGCACCAGGACACCTTGAAGGATTGTCAGATTTGCCACACCCTTTTCCCCCAGGAGCAGGGCGGCATCGAACGCCTCAAAAAAACGGGGGAACTGGTTAAAAAGCAGGTGATGAACAAACATTGCATTAAGTGCCATAAATCAGCTAAAAGGGCCGGCAAAAAAAGCGGCCCGACGAAGTGTTCCAAGTGTCATGTCAAAGAAAAACAATAAGGGTTGAAAACATGCGCTCCAAACGCCATGATACGACTCAATGAAAACCCATTTTATAGTGTTGCGCCCGAGAACTATTTGAAATATTAGCCAATTACAGGACGCAATAAGGAAAAGATGAATCATGCTCGCACTCGGACTGCAAGGCAGCCCACGCAAAAAAGGCAACAGCGACTTGCTGCTCGCCGCATTCATGGAGGCGTTGGAAACCCACGGTGCCCGCACGCATACCATACAAGTGTCCAGGCAGCATATCGAACCGTGCAAAGAGCTCACCGTTTGTGAAAAAAAGGGAATCTGCCCTATCAAAGACGACATGGAGCGGAAGATTTATGCCCTCTTGCGCCAAGCCGACATAATCATTGCGGCCTCACCCGTCTTTTTCTATAATGTGACCGCACAGCTCAAGGCCCTCATTGATCGCTGCCAGGCCATGTGGGCCCGCAAGTATTTGCTTAAACTCAACGATCCCGGTCACAAAATACGCAAGGGATATTTGCTTGCCGTTGGCGCCAGCAGAGGCAAACAATTATTTGACGGCTTCCATCTGACCGCCAAATATTTTTATGACGCAGTGGCGGCCAAATATGCCGGCAGCTTGACATTCCGGGGTGTGGAAGGCCGGGGGCACATCCTGGACCACCCGGATATGGAAACAAAAGTGAAGCACACGGCGGCTGAACTGATGGCGGATTTTGCAGGCCGGCGCAAAGTGCTCTTTGCATGCCGCGAAAATGCGTGCCGCAGTCAGATGGCGGCGGCCTTTGCGCGTCTGCATGGCGGAGATGAGCTCGACGTGCAGTCAGCCGGCAGCCAACCGGCCGGGGCCGTGAATCCACTGATGGTGGAAGTCATGCAAGAGAAGGGCATTGACATGGCTTTCGGTTCCACCCAATCTTTGGAGGCAGCCATCGCCTTCGAGCCGCCGCAAGAGATAATCACCATGGGATGCGCGGAGCAATGCCCCGTGGTACCCGGCGCCAAGGTCCAGGATTGGGATTTTCCCGATCCTGCGGGTCAACCAAAAGCCTTAATGCGGGAAATCCGCGATCGAATTGAAAAACAGGTTTTGGCCTATATCGATAATCTATAACGGATTCGAGTTAAACCAACAAAAGGAGGATACAGAATTATGGACAGTTATGTTTGCACTATTTGCGGTTATGTGTACGACCCGGAACAAGGCGACCCGGATAACGGTGTGGATCCGGGTACCAAATGGGAAGATGTGCCCGATGATTGGGAATGTCCGGTGTGTGGCGCCGGCAAAGACGATTTTGAAAAGGAAGAATAACCTTCCGTGTTTTTTCGTGGATGCCCTTTTTGTCTTTTCATATGCAAAAGGGCATCCACCGTTCAAGGTAAAACGCCGTATGATCGATTCGAAAAAAGCGCCATCCATTGGCTTTTTTGGAATGGATGATAGGGTTTGGCAATAGGGAGAAAAACGGCCGGAGACCACGACCATGGGATGCCGGGCCGCACATCCCATTGTCAGGCTCCATTTGACCGATGAAAACCAGAAGTGGTTCCAAACCTTCAAAAGGTTTTGAAGCCACTTCCAACCAACCGGATATGAGGTTATTGTGATGAAGCCCATTGAGATAGCAAAAGGAATCTATGACGTCGGCGTTAATGACTGGAACATTGAAGATTTTCACGGGTACTCCACCCCTATGGGAACCAGTTACAATGCTTATTTAATTGTGGACGAAAAAGTCGCCCTGATCGACACGGTGAAGAAAAAGTTCTCCGATCAGTTGATGGCCAACATCTCTGAAATTATCGACCCCAAAAAAATCGATTACATGATCAGCAACCACGCGGAGATGGATCACTCCGGCAGCCTGGCCAGAATCATGCACCGCATCGGAGAAGACAAACCGTTGTACTGCTCCAAAATGGGAGCCAAAAATTTGGCCAAACACTTCCCCCAGAAATGGAACTACCACGCCGTCAAGGAGGGAGAGGAGTTGAGCCTCGGCAGCCGTACGCTGACCTTTCTGGAAACCCGCATGCTGCACTGGCCGGACAATATGTTTACCTATGCAAAGGAAGAAAAGATTCTTTTCTCCAGCGATGCCTTCGGCCAGCACTACGCCGGTTTTGAAAAATATGATGATGTGGTGGGCGACGCCGTCATGCTCCACGCCCAAAAATATTACGCCAACATCCTCATGCTCTACGCCCCCCACACCTTGATGCTGATGGACAAGGTGGCCGATCTCGCCCTGGAATTCAATATGATCTGCCCCGATCATGGCATCATCTGGCGCAAAGACCCCGGAAAAATCATCGACGCCTATGTGGAGTGGAGCAAACAAACCCCCAGACGCAAAGCCGTGGTGGTTTATGACACCATGTGGCACAGCACCGAGAAGATGGCCGACGCCGTTGCCGCAGGGTTGAATGCCGAGGGCGTCAGCGTCCGTCCCATGTATCTGCGAAAGTGGCACCGCAGCGACATCATGACCGATGTCCTGGATGCCAAGGCCGTGATCGTCGGATCGCCCACTTTGAACAACAACCTGTTCCCGACCGTGAGTGATTTTCTGACCTATATGAAAGGACTCAAACCGTTGAACAAAATCGGCGCCGCCTTCGGCTCTCACGGCTGGAGCGGCGAAGCCCCCAAACTGATCACCCGTGCATTGGAAGATATGAAGTTTGAGGTCATGGAGCCGGTCCGTCATCAATACATACCGGACAGCGGCACATTGGAAGCGTGCTTTGAGCTGGGCCGTGCCGTGGGGCGCGCCGTTAATGAGCAGGTGCCCCAATGAACATTCCGGTTGTCGACATTGCCGCATGCACCCAATGCATGGGATGCGTTGAAGTCTGCCCCGAGGTGTTCCGGCTCAACGAAAATTTAGGGATTATTGAGGTAGTGGATCTCGAAACCTATCCACAATCTTCGGTGGATGAAGCCATCAAGTACTGCCCCGAAGATGCCATTGAGTGGGAGCAGGCTTTTTAAGCCATGACCCATCGAGAATTAAAAAAGCAGGCGCTTGCACTTCTCAGATCGGACGATTTTAACGGCGCACTGCAAACCCTGATTCAATTTCACCCGAGGCGGATTGTCAATCCGCTCTTCGGACTGCTCTACCATGGTGAGCCGATTATCCGATGGCGGGCGGTGTCGGCCATGGGAGCGGTGGTATCACGGTTGGCCGATGAAAATATGGAATCCGCCCGTGTGATCATGCGCCGGTTCATGTGGAACCTCAACGACGAGTCCGGCGGCATTGGCTGGGGATCTCCGGAGTCCCTGGGAGAGATCATGGCGCTGCACGACAAGCTCTCACGGGAATTCGGCTGCATTTTAATCTCTTATGCCGACCCGGAGGGAAATTTTCTGGAGCACCCCACTTTGCAACAGGGGGTGTTGTGGGCCTGGGGCCGCTTGGGACGCAGCCGGCCGGAACTGATGGAACCGAGGGCGAACCTTCTCGCTCCCTACCTTCGGTCCGACGATGTCTGCTTACAGGGCTTAGCTGCCTGGGCGGCCGAAGCGTTGACGGCAACTGCGCTGAAGGAACCATTGAAGGCCTTGATTTCAAGTTCTGAGAAGGTGACCATCTACTCTGACCATGAACTCACATCATATCGTGTCGGCCAGTTGGCAAAAGCCGCTCTCAGCAATATTAATCAGTAATATTAAGCGGTAAACGTCTGGTTTTTCGTGTCCGAATACCATGCTATTTCGATCCCGATACCGATACCGATAGCGATCCCGATTTCGATAAAGCTTGCCCCAACTAGGGTTTTCCAAACAACCGGCAGGTATTATCCCATACGATATGGGCAAGGATTTCCAAAGGCTCCCCGCGAACATCGGCCAATTTGTGGAGCACGGTGCGCACGAATGCCGGTTCATTTCGCCGGAACTTGTTGCGCTGCGGGGTGGGGGTTAGATAAGGCGCGTCCGTTTCCACCAGCAATCGCTCGGCAGGGATGCTTTGAACCATTTGCCGCAGGGATTGCCCGCGGCTTTGAATGGTCAAAATACCGGTAATACCGATGTAAAGGCCCAAGTCCAGATAGGCTTCCAGGTCGGAGGGACTTCCTGAAAAACAGTGGACGACCCCGCTCCGCCCCGGGGCCCAGTGGGATCGAAGAATCTCCAAAAACCGGCCGTGGCTGTCTCTTTCATGAAAGATCATGGGCAGCTGCAGTGTGCCGCCCAGCTCAAGCTGACGGATGAACCAGCGCTCCTGATCGGCTCGGGGTGAAAACATGCGGTTGTAATCCAGCCCGGTTTCGCCCCATGCCCGCACTTTTGGATTCGATGCCAATGCGCTCAATACACCCATTGTTTTTTCATCGCACCCTTTTGCATCGTGGGGATGTACCCCCACCGATGCCGCAAGACCGTCGTACTGGTTGGCAATCTCCACGGCTTTTTGAGAACTGCGCGCATCAACCCCCACCACCATCATGGCATTCACATCTTCCCGGTTGGCGCGACGGATGACATCACCCAGATCCTCATGGAAGCTGCGGTCATCCAGATGGCAATGACTATCAAAAATATCCATATGTTATACCAATTCCTAAGACTTTGTATTTGCTCGCATATCCGGCTAAACCAAAGGCGGGCATATCATTGACGGCAGGGGATGTAAACAGTTTAACGCCAAACCAAAAAGCATTACTTAACAATATTAATATTAAAAGTAATATAAAAATATTGACATGACCCATCCCGTAGTTATTGTTTTGTCAACAAAGCGGAAACTAGGCACCCGCAACAAATTTAGACAAAACCTATTCAGGAGGAAACAACATGCAACTGATTAAATGGAATCCAACAAGAGACCTTTTCAACCTGCGGCACAACATGAACGGTCTGTTCGACGACTTCTTCTATCCCCGCCGCGGATCTGATGGAAACGAGGGCCTGTGGAACTGGAATCCGGCGGTGGACATCTATGAAGATGCCGACAACATCGTGGTCAAAGCCGAGATCCCCGGTGTGAACAAGGAAGGCATCACCGTGGATGTCAAGGACCGTGTCCTGACCCTCAAGGGGGAACGATCTGAAGATAAAGAGGTCAAAGAAGACAGTTATTACAGAAAAGAGCGCACCTATGGCCGTTTTGAACGCGCCTTTACCCTGCCGGCGGATGTCAAGACCGAAGACATCAAGGCAGAATACAAAGACGGTGTGCTAAAGGTGATCGTTCCCAAACCGGAAGTGCGGAAACCCAAACAAATCACGGTTCATTAACCTGCCATCCTCACCCCGATTGACTCGGGTGCCCCCAAAGCCGCCTGTGGTGCCGTTACCCAGGCGGCTCCTTTTGTTGACCGCACAAAGGAAAAGCAAACCGAAGCGGTTAAGGCATGCTGATGTCTAAAAACCATATACCGGAATCGATATCGTTGAAAATCCCCTCAGTTTTTTCCCGGCCGGCCGCCAAGGGTTCCCATATAAATGCCCGCCAATACAATGGCGACGCCCAGCCAATTCAAACCGCTGGTGGGACGGTCGAAAAAAAGCACATCCCAGATAAACGCCAGGGCCGGCTGCATCAACAAAATCAGCCCGGACAGGGATATGCGCAGGTGCGGCAGCGCATTGGCGATAAGGATCCACCCGATGCCTTGACAAAAAAAACCCAGCGCCGACAACGACAACAGTGACTGCAGATCGGGTATGGTAAAGGTGTCGCCGCTGCGAACCATTTCAACGGCAATGAAGGCGGCTGTGGTCAGGGATACGATCATCAGCACGTAGAAAAACGCCATCCGCTGATTAACGGCTTGCAGTTTGCGCAGAGACAATAAAAAACCGGTGTAGCAAACCGATGCGGCCAGTCCCAGATAGACCCCCAATTTGTATTGTCCGTCCAGCAGATTCCATCGAATGCCCACCACCAAAAAAAGTCCGCCGAGCGCCAAAGGAATGGCTGCAAAATAGGCGACCCCCAAGCGCTCATTGAGAAACACCACCCCGGCCAAAGCCATAAGGAAAACCTGGAAGTTGGGCAAAATGGTACCCAATCCCGGTCCGACAAGATGGACGCTGTAATGGTAGGCGATCAGGTCCAGGGCCAAAAAGGCGCCGCAAAAAATCATCAAACCGCTCTGGAAAATTGTCAGAGGCCTCAATTCCCGCCGCCACAGCGAACCGATCAGGAGAAAAACACCGCCGATCAGTACACGGTAAAAGGCCGATGATGTGGGAGTGACATGGCTGAGCTTGACCCACACACCGGAAAAACTGATCATCAAGGCACCCAACGTCATCCCGAACAGGGCCCGGTGGTTGGTGCGCCAGGTAAAAGGATTCAGGTTCATCATAAGTCGTTCTGTGTCTATCGCAAAAGAGCGATGATGTCATCAGAAAACGGTTTTCTAAAACGGGCTAATATTCTATTCTGAAGGCACATCATCTTGAAGGGGGGAGACCATGAAATATACGGCCAAAGACATTCTGCGACTGGAGGTCGCACCGGCGCTGGGGTGTACCGAACCGGTGGCCATTGCCCTGGCATCGGCCGCCGCCGCTGCATTATTGGATGAGCGCAGGGTGGATGCCTTGGACATCTGGGTGGATCCCAACATTTACAAAAACGGCATGGCCGTGGCCATACCCGGCACACCCGGCCTCAGCGGATTGGATATGGCCGGTGCACTGGGCGCTCTGGCAGGGGACCCCGCGTTGAAACTGGAAGTATTGGCCCCCATTGACGATGCGGCGGTCCGAGCCGCCGAAAGGATCTTACAGGCGGATAAAGTCAAGGTGCGTCTGCTCGAAGATCACAAAGGCCTCTATATCAGAGCCATGGTGCGCAGCGGCCATCAACGGGCCAAAGCCATTGTGCAGGATCAGCACGACCACATCACCGGCCTTGAATTGAACGGCAAGGTCATCACCGCTCATCCTCTGCTGGTATGCGGTGATCACACCAAATGCGACAGCGGCCTGGCCGGTTTGGAGGCCTGGCTCAAAGAGCGCTCCCTGGCCGAGTTGGTGGAGCTGGTGGATCAGTTCGATCAGGACGATCTGGCCTTCATCGAAGAGGGCATCGCCACCAATCTGCGACTGGCCGAATACGGCTTGAAACATGGGCCGGGCATGGGTGTGGGCCAGGCATTGGACCGCCTGGTGCGCCAGCGCATCATCCGCAAGGATATGATTCAGGCCGCACGCATCCTGACATCAGCCGCCGCCGATGCCCGCATGGCCGGCGCCAAGCTGCCGGCCATGAGCAGCGCCGGCAGCGGCAACCACGGTTTGACAGCCATCCTGCCGCTTTGCGCCGTATTCGACTATGTGGATTGTGATCGCCCCACTTTGCTGCAGGCGGTTGGACTCAGCCACATCATCACCGCGTACATCAAGGCCCACACCGGCCGCCTTTCGGCGGTCTGCGGCTGCAGCATCGCCGCAGGGGCCGGCGTATCGGCCGGCGTGGCCTACCTGATGGCCGGCAGCATCGGCCATATCGCCGGGGCCATTAAAAATGTGGCCGAAGACCTGGCCGGTGTCATTTGTGACGGCGCTAAAACCGGATGCGCCCTGAAACTGGCCACCGCCGCAGGTACTGCGGTTCAGGCCGCCCTTTTCTCCCTGCAGGGCGTCACCGTGCAGCCCACGGACGGCATCATCGATTATTCCCCCGAACAGACCATGCAGAACATCGGCACCCTGAGCACCCAGGGCATGATCGAAACCGACCGCACCATCTTGAAAATCATGCTGGAGAAGCAATTTTCAGATTACTGAGCAATACTCTTTAAACGCATTGCAGGGGCTTTGACGTTGGGGCCAAGCAGCCAAATCCCCTCTTGCGGCTGCGGTTCGGCATACTCGCTTTTAACCCCAAATTTAAAGTACCTTTTTTTCATTATGATTATCAACAGATTAAAACCAAACCGCAAATATTTCCCGTTTCAGTTTTATTGGACGCATTGTTATCGGTGACCCAGGTCATGGTCCATCCAACGGTCTCAAAAAGTTTAGCCACATTAACGCCGAATCCTGACATGGAAGGTCTTGCATATTCAGGATGTCTGCACTTTTGTTTCTCAGTCAGTGCAAGACATTCGTTTTCATCGTAACAAAAGATTTTTCTGCATGAACCGCCTGCATAGGCTTGTGCCTTTTCAAATCCCGATTTAACAGCCGAACGCTCAATATCTGATGCGATTTGGTGGAGTAATTGAAAAACTTCACGGTTTTCGCTGGAATAAAGAATTTCAGAAGGAACATCGATTTTGAAAATGATCGCGTGATGAAATGTTTTCAGGCTTTTATTGAGTCCGGAAGGTCCTGAAACATGTGGGGGACAATTTCTCGATAATCCATAATTGGCGCATCTTGGCTCTCTGCATTTTTCTGCTAAGGAAACATCAACAACAATATCGTTTGTTGATATCATTGCAGCGTCGCTGGCGCCTAATTTGTATGAAACCTGGATTAATTCCTTAAATTTTTGATTCATATATTATTATTTGCACGCAACGTTTCAGGTCTGTTTGATGACCGAAAGTACATTTTTTGACAAGCGGCGTCAACCGTCGGTTTTTTCCGGATGTGCAAAAACGGCGTGTCTTATAAAATGAAAAACATGGCTTCTAGATCATTGTATATCATCATTGACTTTCAGGTTGTCGGGATATCCTCCAATGACTCATATTCGACCGCAACCGGCCAATCGCCGATGGTCTCAAAATATATTCTGCACCTTCCGCAACGGGGATGTTTTTGTCCAGCGTCGATCTTGACAAAGGCATTACAGAACGGACATTGTTTTCTTTTTTCCAGGATTTCCCTATCCAGCCAATTTGTACCTTTCGTTTCCATAATAACTTACGATCTCACTTATACGCACCTTGAGGCGGTTCTTTTTTGAGACGGTTTCCAGTGTGAACATCAACGAGGTAAAACCACTCCGGTTTTTTGGATTCATCAGTGATAGGCGATGACATTTATGCCGGTTTTGTTTGAGCGTATGCCGTTTTTGATCAATACAATTTGGTGATGACCTTCATTGAATGGCCCCCTGAATGATACCGATTGTTCATTTCTGTCTGTTATCGACGCCGTTTTTCCATCCAGCAAAATTTCCAATTCGTCCTCGCTGGTGAGTTTTTCACTGACGTAGATATCGACTTTTTCCATGGGATAAGAAACCGGCGGTTTTTTTATGGTAAAGCCGGTTTTTGAATACATGGATGGATATTGGTTAGCTTGGCCGTGGCTTGTTTCACTGCCACAACCCAACAGACCGAACGCCAGGATGATAAGAATGCCGATGAAAAATTTGTCCGGCAGAACGTCACGGACCCTTCGACTGGCCGGGTGCATCATTTATTGACTCCTTTTTTCAATAACAGATCAACAAGATTTCAATACCGAGCTTTCCAAAAAACGCTCAACGCAGATACCAAAACCAGCTCCCAGGTGAAGGTTTCAATTGTATCTAATGACAAAATATCGGCCAAGCGGCAGGAACCTTTAGAAACGGAAATCAAATTGGTTGAAACGATCCCCAAAAAAATCATGGGAAAGATTCTTAAAGAAGACATCAAAATAATTTTTACGGGGTAGAATAATATCGTTTTCTGCACGGCCAAAAAAAAGGCACCTGTTATCATCATTTTACAGGAGTAAAATATCGCTTGATTATCTTCTCTCAAAGATATATACTTCGCCCGAAAGAAATTGAGGAATATAATGAAAGTTTATTTAAAACATCATTTATCAACTAGATCCTTGCGCAAGTATCCGAATTACATTGAGTCGGATCATTTAATGCTCTCCTGCGCCGGTATAGAAGGCCGTTTGCAACCAACACTGCCCGGAAGTGGAGAGCCTATGAGATAGCATGATATAACAGTATGTTAAGAAAGCCCCTTCCGGCATTTTACATGCTGGGGGGGCTTTTTTTATGGGCAAAAGATGGGGAAAACCGGGCCGGTGGAGATCCGGGGACTTAATTGGTCGTTAAAAACCGGGTCATCCCCCATAGCTCCCACCATCAAACAAACTCGACAGGTCTTCATATAGACAGGGTGACAGCTGATATTATTGAAGTAATCGTCAAGTATTACCTAAATATGGTGGGGATAGCTTAACGGGTAGAGCACCAGATTGTGGCTCTGGCTTGTGGCGGTTCAAATCCGCCTCCTCACCCCATAGGCCTTGATATTAGTGGTTCTGTAGCTCAGTGGTAGAGCACACACCTTATAAGTGTGCGGTCCTGGTTCAACTCCCGGCAGAACCACCACAGGAGAAGTACGCCCTAGAATCGGTGAGATGGCCGAATGGCAAGGCCATTTCGAATGTAACATCCCGGGCGGCCGAAATGTGTGCCGCCCGGGTTTTGCGCCGGTAAACCGTAATAGGTAGCGGGCCGGGCTGTAAACCCGGTGCTGAAAAGCTCTGGTGGTTCAATTCCATCCCGGCGCACCATTTGATCTTTTGGGAAGTGGCGAAATTGGCAAACGCCCATGGCTTAGAGGCGGTTTCAAAACCTTCAATGAGAGAGTTCGATTCTCTCCCTGCTCATAATATGTTAATATACCCGTAATACGTTTCGATACCAATATCAATACATGGTTAGGATAAGGCCTTAATGTGAATATTGAACTTGAACACAACCATGGACACCGATACCCAGGAATGGGTGAGGTAATTTGAATTCGAACTCTTTTAAATAATAGGAAATTTAAAAATGAACGCATCCTGTATTCTATTAAATGGCGACTATTCCTATCTTTGCCATATTCATTGGAAAAAGGCTATGTGTCTGTTGTTTTCCGAAAAGGCCGAGGTTCTGAAATATTCGAATCGCATGATCAAAGGTGTCGGAAAGGTTTTCAGAGCACCGGCGGTAATGGTGCTGATCAAGGTAGTACGCAGTATTTACCGTAATCGTGTCCCGTTCACGAAGAGAAATGTGCTGGTGCGGGATCGTTACACCTGCGTCTATTGCGGCCTCCGGCATAGCAAGCTGACCATCGATCACGTCTTGCCGGTTTCCAGAGGCGGAAAAACCGATTTTGACAATTGTGTGGCCTGCTGCAGGCCATGCAACAATCATAAGGGCGCCCGAACACCCAACGAGGCAGGTATGCACATGCGAAAGCGGCCGTACCAGCCGACCATATCCGAATTCATCCGCCTGCGGCTGAAACAATCCGGTGCATACCGCTTTTTAAAGGAACTGGGCCTATACTGAAATCTGCAGGGACAGGGGCAAGCCCTGTCTCTGCAGTCTCTTTTAACCTGTAATGAACCTTATTCAACAAAAATTGCCGAATTACCGCCGATTAGTCCTTTTGTACTAAACCGTTACCTTTTCATTTCGGGAAAGTTTTAATCACAAAAAAACAAAAAAGCTGTAACCTTTTGACGAGATAACCGTTGTAACGATTAAAAAGGCGCAGCCCCCAGTTTCGTCCGTATCTGATGGCGAAACCCCTCAAACCAATCTCTTGACCGGATCTCAAAGCGCATCGCCTTTCGTTCCAGAATAAAAACCGAGCGATAACAGAGCGTGTGACAACTTCACACATCTTCATTAAACCAAAGCTGACAGAAAGGAAAAAGCATGTTGAAAAAGATTTACTGGATAGGTTGTGTGGCATTGACCGTAGTATTTACCATCTCCCCGGTGTGGGGGGCGAACGGCATGGATAATGGTCTCATGATCATTGCTCATGGCGGCAACGGGCCGGGCGACGGCACCGGAAACGATGGTGACGGACCGGGCGACGGCACCGGCAATGGGCCGGGTGATTGCAGCAATACCTCCGCCGACGGCGTACTGATCGTCGCAGGCGCCGGCAACGGGCCGGGTGATGGTACCGGCAATGAGGGCGACGGCACCGGCAATGGCACCGGATCAGCGGAAGGCAACGGCAATGCCGGCAGCGGTGAAAATGGCGGCCACGGACCGGGCGACGGCACCGGAAACGATGGAGACGGGCCGGGCGACGGCACCGGAAACGGACCGGGTGATTGCGCGTAGCCAGGATCACTGCATAAAAGAGAAATGGAGGCCGGGCGTCTCCATTTCTCAATAGGATGTATTGCAGATTTATACTCCCGCGACGCGGCTCACTTGAACCCCTGCATAGTATTCAGCCGGTAGGCCGAACGGTTCGAAGTGTGCTGAATTTTGGAGTTGCGGCTGAACAAAATGTCCATCCCCGCTTCGGTGACATAATCCGACGAGGTGTTCGGACCGACCTGGAATCACCCGAAGCACCCAGTTGTTGGTGTAGTCCGGGACAACACCCTCCTTCAGCTTCCGGCCGGACAGATCGGCAAGATCGGCCTTGGGCTTGCCCACAGGAACCTCGTCCCCCCGGGGCGAGCTTTCGCCCCTCGAAGCCCCTGTAGCTGCCGAAAATACAGGTCGATTTGCTCCTCAGATACGGCGGGACAACGATTCCACCGGCAATAGCCATGTAAGCGCGGAAAATCGGAGAAGTGCACTGGGCGATTAGAAGTGGTTTCCGTTCTTTCAACTCAAATGGCAGGAATTGAGATTGAAAAACATGTTCCTTGATTTACATCCGAAGTCAACTGGATGGAAGCGTTATGCTTTTGCAAAATTGTCCCTATTATCGATAATCCTAAACCAGTCCCTTTATCCTCACCCTTTGTAGTAAAAAACGGGTCGAAAATCGATTGTTTAACTTCTTCAGGAATTCCGCAGCCATTATCTGCTATTTCAATGTGGACAGAGTCTCCATTTGAGGTGGCATGTATCCGGATTTTTCTCTCATCTTTCTGTTTCTCTTCCAGCGCATCCACGGCGTTATTAATCAGGTTTAGAAAAACTTGCTGAAGCCCATTCTTATCTCCGTACACCGTCGGTAGATGATGACCTATTTCTAATTCAAGATTGACGTTATTGACCTTAAACCATGGCTTCTGGACGACTTTTTACGAGTTCGTCAAAATTGAGTCAGGTCTGCGTTTACCTTAGAAATATTGTTTGGAATCTTGTAATTCAATCTCTCGTAAAGATGCCTCAGCTGATTGTCATTATTGCTGCTTGGGACGGCAATCTTTATGCTCCAGTTCTTTTGTTTGGTTACTGCCTGTTTTCCTCTCTTTAATGACAACATTATAGATGCCGTCGAGATAGCTCGCTTCGGCCAGGTATTCGTAACCGCTGCGGGGTGTCAAATAAACATCGAAGGCGGTCGATCCCCTGGCGTTGGCCAGAAAATTGGAGCTTGAGAATACAAAATCGAGATATGTCGGACTGCTATTCGGCAGGCCGATCGGAACCTCCTTTTTTTTCAGGTTGATCGTGCCTTGGTAGGTCAATTTACAGGCATTATCCACAGCATAAATGTCGACCCGCGCTTTGACGCTGGTGAAAAACGACCCCGAGTCGGTCTTCGTTT
>JASFER010000092.1:0-21162 GCA_050124755.1 Desulfobacteraceae bacterium | reverse complement strand
GCGGACCGGGACCTGATCATGGAATTCGATGCCACCGATCGCGAACCCAAAACAGGGGATATCGATGACATCTGCGGCGCCATCGTCGAACAGAAAGGCGACGCCCTTCCCCGGGTCTTGGTGGGCATCGGCGGCGGCGGCACCATGGATGTGGCCAAAGCGGTCTCCATAATGCTGACCAATCCCGGATCGGCGGCGGACTACCAGGGCTGGGATCTGGTGCAAAACGCGGCCATCCCCAAAATCGCCGTCCCCACCCTGTCGGGGACGGGGGCGGAGGCCACCCGCACGGCCGTGCTGACCGGGCCCGTCAAGAAACTCGGCATCAACAGCAATTACAGCATTTACGACGCCATTCTGCTCGATCCCGAACTGCTGCGCACCGTACCGGCCGAGCAGGAATTTTACACCGGCATGGACAATTTCATCCATTGCGTGGAGGCCTCCCACGGCAGCGCCATGAACGCCATGGGCAGACCCTTTGCCATGCAGGCCAAATCCGTGGTGGAGGACTTCTTCCTGAAGGAAAAAAATTACGAAGATTACATGGTGGCGTCACTGCTGGGCGGTTGCTCCATTGCCAATTCGTCTGTGGGTATCTGCCATGCGCTCTCCTACGGCATCGCCTTCATCCTGGGGTATCGCCACGGCATCGCCAACAGTATTGTCTTCAATCACCTGGAAGAATACTATGGTGAAGATGTGGTCAAGTTCCAGCAGATGGTTGAAAAGCACAACATCCAAATACCCTCAGGCGTCACTCAGGGATTGACCTCAGAGCAGATGGACAAGATGATCGAGTTGACCTACATGCTTGAACGTGACCTGATCAGTGCCCTGGGGCCTGATTTCAAACAAATCTTAACGCCCGAGAAGATCGTGCGCACCTACGAAAAGATCTAGGCATTCAAATGAAAATAGCCCAGCTAATGCTCTTCTGGAGCCTCTGGTATCTGGCATTTTCGACGCGCACGTTCATCTCCCCCTTTCTGCCCATCATCGAAGCCGAGTTTGCCATCAACCATGCCACGGCAGGCGGATTGTTGTTCTTCGTCGCCGTCGGCAGCACACTGTCCCTGAGCGCCGCCGGTTATCTTGCCCTGCGTATCGGCTACAAACGGCTCATCGTCTTGGGCTTCTTGATCATCGCCGGTGCTTTGGTGGGACTCCACCATGCCTATTCTTACCCGACTTTTGCTCTTTTTTTGTTTTTTTTTGGCATCGGGGGCGGGTTCTACCTGCCTTGCGCCGTCCCCATCCTGACCACCGTGTTCAGCAAAACGCACTGGGGCCGGGCCATATCGGTTCACGAAACCGCCGCCGGTTTCAATATCCTGTCCATGCCCTTTCTCGTCGCCCTGGCATTGGGTGTGATGCCCTGGCGCCGCATATTTTTGGTGCTGGCCGCTTTTGTCGTCATCATGATGCTGGTTTTTTGGTGGAAGACACCGGATCCGACGCCCCGACAACAGCGCCGTGCGCGCATTTCCACATTGCTGGCCAGACGCGATTTCTGGGTCGTCCTGGTTCTCTGGGTCGCCAGCGGCATCGGCGTGATGGGGGTCTATAACATCGTGCCCCTTTTCCTGGTGGATGAAAAAGGGATGAGCGTCGAAACGGCCAACCGCCTCCTGAGCCTGTCCCGACTGGGCGGACTCACCGGCCAGATCATCCTTGGTTTTTTCCTGGATCGGATCAGGACCAAAGGCCTGCTGGCATTTTTAATGATCGCCTCGGCGCTGTCGGCTGTGGGATTGGCCGCGGCACATCCTCAGTGGCTGCTGATCGCCATGCTGCTGCTCCAGGGAACGTTTTGCGTCGTTTTTTTTCCGGCCGGCCTGGTGGCCATATCCAAATTGGCCCGCATTGAAGAGCGCGGTCTATACACCGGCACCATCATGGCCGTGTCCATGATGGCGGGAATCGGCATCGCCCCTGCCCTGTTGGGTGCCATTGCCGATGCCTGGACTTTTCAGATGGGCCTTTATCTGCTCGGATTGGGCACGCTGGTGGTAAGCCCGCTGGTGTTTTTGTTAAAGGATATTTAAGGAAGGAAGCGTGAAGATGAAGTTTGAAACCCAAACCGTTCAAATCCTGGAGAAAGCATTGGCCGTGCTTGAGGGAGGTTTTGAAAACTTGCCCGATACGACGCATTCATACGATTATCCGAAAATGGAGCAGGTACTGCTTAAGGTCGCCGAATTGATGCGCGACAACTATCCTTACTTTCATCCGTTATATGCCGGCCAGATGCTCAAGCCCCCCCACCCGGTCGCCCGCGCCGCTTACATGCTCTCGCTGTGGGTCAATCCCAACAACCATGCCCTTGACGGCGGACGGGCCAGTTCCAGGCTGGAAAAAGAAGCGGTCGCCCAGATCGCCCGGATGTTCGGGTGGAACGATTTCCTAGGCCATCTGACCGGAGGCGGCACCATGGCCAACCTGGAAGCGCTGTGGATCGCCGGCCGGCTGAATCCGGGCAAAACCGTGGTCGCTTCCCGGCAGGCCCACTATACCCACCAGCGCATTTCCGATGTGCTCGGCCTGAAGTTCGCGCCGGTGGACTGCGACCCGGATGGAAAAATCGATTTAAGGGCCCTGGAAGAGATGCTGGAACACGGGGATGTGGGTACGGTAGTGGCCACCATCGGAACCACCGGCATCGGCGCGGTGGATCCCCTGCCGCAAATCATCGAACTGAAAAACCGGTACCGCTTTCGGCTCCATGCAGACGCGGCCTACGGCGGCTATTTCACCCTGGCCGACAATCTGGCTGCGAAAACCCGAAGGGCCTATGATGGCCTCCGGCAAGTCGATTCCATTGTCGTGGATCCCCACAAACACGGCCTGCAGCCCTATGGCTGCGGCTGCATCCTGTTCAAGGATCCGGCGGTGGGCAGATTCTACAAGCACGATTCACCCTACACCTATTTTTCGTCGTCGGAGCTGCATCTGGGCGAAATCAGCCTGGAATGCTCCCGGGCGGGCGCCTCGGCCGTCGCGCTGTGGGCCACCCAGCAGCTGCTGCCGCCGGTTGCCGGGGGAGAATTTGCGCAGGGTCTGACCCGGTGCCGACAGGCCGCCATGGCATTATACCGCAAGATAGAGAAGGACGCCCGTTTCCTAATCCTGTTTGAACCCGAACTGGATATCCTCATCTGGGCCCCCACGGGCGAAACGACCAGCCTGATATCGCAACGCAGCGCAGCGCTGTTCCACGCATTGGCCGAAGAGGATCTTCACCTGGCCACGTTTCAATTTCCCACACGCTTGATCAACGACCGGTGGGACGGCGTAAGCGTTGACGGAGAGAACGTCACCATGCTCCGCTCGTGCCTGATGAAACCGGAGCACAAAGATTGGATCGATCCCATCTGGGATATACTGGACCGTGTGGCGAACCGCATTGTGGCGGAAACACCCTAATCCCGATAAAATAAAAACGGGTTTATTATCGAACGATAATACAATTATTGCGAAACGACACAATGAGCCCTTCATAACAAGAATGAGACGGGCGCTTTAACCCCATATCCCCATGTATTCAGCTCACCCGTCTATTTATTCCTGCAGGCTCATCCATCGCTGACAGGTATGATTTTACGTTGATTATTAATATGTTAGCATAGTTTCAAATCCTATCCAACGCCTTGATGCCCCACCGCTATGGGCGAAATTGACCTCAAGATCCAAAAAAGCTTAAAACCGGCACGCCGATTGCTATTAGGACATACAGCGAAACTAAAAAAATCGAATAACCTTGAATTGAATCTGCTATTGAATCTGAACCGGAATACGATCTGAGGATATGCAAACCCGACCCGGAATTGGAACAGCACCTGCGGCTCAAATGGAATGACCCTGACCTGAACTGAAATTCGATTTTTTGCACTTAGCACAATTTTGAAGCGAACCTTGAAGTTGAAGTGAAAACTGTCCAGCAGTAGCGCACCCAACGGAATATCAAGCTGAAACACCCATGGAGCTGCAGGTACTAAGTGTAAGTCCGAGCGGCCGGTGCTGCAGAAAACGCAGTGCCGGCTGCTCTTTTTTGAAGGGGCGGATCGCTTTCCGATCTGCTCTTGGCAATCACCACTGGGAGTCTGGATATGTTTAGATCAAAGATAAAAGCTGTGTTTAAGGAATACTCTGATATTATCAAAGGACTGGAGAAAAACGACAGGCACGACAGAACATTGCCCGAACGATGCAGAGGTTGTTCCGATTTTCCAAATTGTGACTTGGATTATTGCCTGCGCTGGTACCATTGAACCGTCTAATCCGTTGCCATCTGAATATTTCAATTTCAACCTTTGAGGAAAATCTTCGCATCGACGACAAAAAGATCGATGTCCACCCCCGCTTCGCCACGACCCCCTTCCAATACCGAGTAGCTGCGAATGCCGTGTATCATCCGGCTTGAAAACCTCAATCTGCCGGGGCAGCCTGAAACCCGCTGCCCGCAGAACAGCGGTCACCTCCGCCGGGGATAGCGCGCCGGATGGACCGTCCGGAACTTCACCGGCGGCCGTCTTATTGTATCCGTCAAGTCGGGATGGCGCTTCCTCAGGTTTGTGCCAATGGGCCGCCCCGCCCAGGGCTTGGGCCAAGGGGACCTCGTCGGGGAAGAAGACTTTCCACTCCTTCAAGGGATGTTTCTATTTTTTTACAGCAAGAATACCCTTACAAATTGCAGCAATAATATGCTTGCAAGGCAAATGTATTATTGCACTTGTCGGCTTTAGGGTGGTTTTATCAGGGGGCGGCAACGGTTTCACATTGGGAAGCGCTTCAGGACTAAAAATATCATATCTATCCGTATTTTAATAAAAATAATCAGAATGCCCCTCAAATCGAATCGGCCTCGAGATGAGAGGTGGTCGCTTGATGTAAGCTGGTATGGGAATTGCATATTATTTCTGGTTGGATCCTGCTCCACCTGAACCGCCCGCGAAATGTTCGCGAGAGCCCAGGCACTTATCATGAGAGTGCCTGCATAGCATAAGCAGAATATTATGAAGTAATAAGACGGCAATTTAATTTGACGTCGTCTATAATTTTGACATTCCACCTTTTCCCTCATTTTGCATAGACAGTGTTGTTGCCTAAATTGTTGAAAGGAGGCTTGTCAATCATATGTTCGCAGCACTTTTATACACTTCACTGACAATATTCACCATCGGCATGCTGTACCGGGTCTTCACCTGGTTTACACGCGATGTCGGCGCCGGCACCCTACAGTATACCACCGGGCAGCGGATCAGTGCCTTTATTAAAGGTATTTTGGGAGTCGTCTTCAGCGCCAAAATCCTTACCCTTGTCAAAGCCTTCATCCTCGATGTCGTTTTGCAGCGTAAAATCCTCAAGCAGGACTGCTTGCGCTGGCTCATGCACATGCTCATCTACGACGGGTTCATGCTGTTATTGTTGATGCACGCCATGGATCGTCTCATTACGGCCAATCTGTTCGAAAACTATTATTCCACCCTCAATCCTTTCCTCTTTTTGCGGGACCTGTTCGGTTTCATGGTGCTTGTGGGCGTGGCCATCGCCCTCTTGAGGCGCTTTGTCTTTAAAATCCCCCGCTTAAAAAGCAATGGGCGCGACCATTATGCCATCGCCATTCTGGTGCTCATCCTGCTGTCGGGCGTGATGCTGGAAGCGGTCAAGTTCACCTCCCATACCGAGTTTACCCTCATGGTGGAAGATTACGCCGGCATGGATGACGAAGATGAAATCGCCGCCCTGGAAGCGGTCTGGATCAAGGATTACGGCTTGGTGTCGCCCGGGGTGCAAGGCCCCTTTGACGAGGAACTGCTGGAGGCCGGCCGCGAAGCCCATCAAGGCTACTGCATGGACTGCCATGCCAGCAATAAAAACGGTTTTTGCGGCTATGCCGCGGCCAAGCTCATCAGCCCGCTGGCCGTGACCCTGGATGAAGCCGGCGCAGTGACCTTTTTCTGGTATTTCCATATCCTGGCCTGTTTTGTCGGTTTGGCCTATCTGCCCTTCAGCAAGATGCTCCACATCATCACCACCCCCCTCAGCCTGCTGGCCAATGCGGTAATGAAGGAGGGCGCCTCCGACCCCGTCAACATCGCGACCCGCCAGGCCCTGGAACTGGATGCCTGCATGCACTGCACCACCTGCTCCAAAGACTGCTCGATGGGCATTGCATATGATATAACCGGCAATGAATGTGTGTTACCCTCTGAAAAACTGGCCTTTTTACGCCGCCTGGCCGCCAACAGGAAACTGAGCCCGACAGAAACCCAAGCCATTGTTGAAGGTATCTATCTGTGCACCAACTGCGACCGCTGTACCGTGGTCTGCCCCGCCGGCATCAATTTGCGCGAGCTGTGGTACGCCGCCCGCGAGCGTATCATTGCCGGCGAGGTGCCGCCCATGTTGGCTCTGACCCATCTTTCTTTCGCCCGGGGCTTGAGGCGGGTCGGTCTGGATGCGGCCGCCTACACGACACCGGTTGAGAAGGCCTTAAAGCTGGTGGGGGCCGGTACAGCCACGGACGACGGCGCACCCATCGATCTGGGGACCGCCGATAAGGCCGCCAAGGCCCAAAGCGAGGCCTCGGCCCAGGCCGGCCATACCTACGCGGCCTGTTTTGCCTGTGAAAACTGTTCCACGGTCTGCCCGGTCGTCGGCAACTACGATGATCCCAAAGCCGAGCTGGATCTTTTGCCCCATCAGATCATGCGGTGCCTGGGGCTGGGCTTGACCGAGCTGGCCAGGGGATCGCGCATGCTGTGGAGCTGTTTGACCTGCTACCAGTGCCAGGAGCATTGTCCCCAGCAGGTTGCTATCACCGACGTATTATACGAACTGAAAAACCAGGCCTTTGGGCAACAGGCCACCCTGAAACGCGCATAATGGATAACAAAATGGAATATACCTTATTTATTGGTTGCAACATTCCCGCCCGCGTACCGCAGTATGAACAGTCAGCCATAGCTGTTTTGGACCGGCTGGGCGTTCGCACCTATGACCTTGCCCGGTTTAACTGCTGCGGATATCCCCAGCGAAACGCCGATTTTAAAACCTATCTCACTTTTGCGGCCCGTAATCTGGCCCTGGCTGAACAACAAGAGCGGCCCCTGATGACCCTGTGCCAGTGCTGTTTCGGCAGCCTCAAACAGGCGGCCCATCTTCTGGCCGACCATGAGGCCTTGCGGGCCGAAATCAACCAGACCCTGGCCAAAGAGGGTTTGAGCGTCAGCCGCGCGCTGGAAGTGACCCACATCTCAAAAGTGCTCCATCAACAAGTCGGCACCGCCGCCATCAAAAAGGCCCTTCAGGTCGAATTCGAAGGCCTGAACATCGCCGTCCATTACGGCTGTCACGCCCTTCGTCCAAGCATTATCATGCAGTTTGACGATCCGAACGCACCCGTGGTCTTGGACGACCTGGTCAAGGCCACCGGCGCCAGGAGCGTCGACTGGGCCTTAAAGCTGGAATGCTGCGGCGCGCCGCTCACCGGCATCAACGATCCCTTGGCGGCGGATCTTACCGCCAACAAGCTGGAAGACGGCCGCAAGGCCGGCGCCCATTTTCTGTGCGTGGCCTGCCCCTGGTGCCATTTGCAGTTTGACACGGTGCAAAAAACAATGACGGACGAAGGCCGTTTGGAGCAAACCCTGGGGTCCATTCTTTACCCCCAGCTTTTGGGGCTTGCCTTGGGGATCGGGCCTGAGCAACTGGGTATGGACAACAATGTGATCCCCATCGATTCCATCGGCGGTTTTCTCGAAAAGCCGAAGGAAGATGCAGCTTAAGGATTCAGGGGCCCAAGTGTTTCAAAATGGTTCAGGTGTTCAATCCAAGAATGCAGATACATGACAGGAGCCAACATGTCACAAGCAATCGGATCTGTTATGGTGATCGGCGGCGGCATTACCGGGATGCAGGCCGCTTTGGACGCAGCCGATTCCGGCTATTATGTCTATCTGGTGGAACGCTCCACCTCCATCGGCGGGGTCATGTCCCAGCTGGACAAGACCTTTCCCACCAACGACTGTGCCATGTGAGTGATTTCACCCAAACTGGTCGAGGTCGGCCGGCACAACAACATCGCGCTTTTAACCCTTTCAGAAGTCAATGACATCTCCGGAGAAGAAGGCGATTTCACGGTCCACATCACCCAGTATCCGCGCTATGTGGACATGGACAAGTGTATCGCCTGCGGGGTTTGCGCCGAAAAATGCCCCAGCAAGGTCATTGACGAATATGACGCGGGCCTGGTTAAAAGAAAAGCGGCTTACGTCAAATATGCCCAGGCCGTGCCCCTCAAATATGCCATAGATGACAAACACTGCCTCAAGCTCACCAAAGACAAATGCGGGCTGTGCCAAAAGCGCTGTCCCACCGGCGCCATCAATTATGAAGATACCCAAAAAGAGCTGGAATTGAAGGTGGGCGCCGTTATCGTTGCCAGCGGGTGCGAAGTATATGATCCCGGCCGACATGACGTTTACGGATACCTGCGTTCACCGGATATCGTCACCAGCCTGGAATTTGAGCGGATTCTGTCGGCCTCCGGCCCCTACGGCGGCCATCTGCAACGGCCCTCCGACAACGTGGAACCTAAAAAGATCGCCTGGCTGCAATGCATCGGCTCGCGCGATGAACATATCGGGGCGCGCGGCTACTGCTCGTCGGTCTGTTGCACCTACGCCATCAAGGAGGCCATGCTGGCCAAGGCTCACAGCAATAACGGCCTTGACACGGCCATTTTTTACATGGATGTGCGCACCCACGGCAAGGATTTTGAGCGCTATTACAACCGCGGCAGGGATGAAGCCGGCATCCGCTTCATCAAGTCCAAGGTCACCACCATCGTCCAGGATGAAGAGAGCGGGATGCAGCGCATCCGCTATATCGATGAAGGCGGCCGGCGGGTATACGAAGATTTCGACATGGTGGTATTGTCGGTTGGTCTTGGCGTCAGTCCCGATGCAGTCAATTTGGCTGAAAAACTGGCCATCAAAAAGGATCGCTACAACTACATCGAAACCAGCAGCTTTGCGCCGGTTTCAACCAGCCGTCCGGGCATCTATGTCTGCGGTGCGGTCGAAGCGCCCAAGGATATCCCCACTTCGGTCATTGATTCCAGCGCCGCCGCCGGAGCCGCCGGCAGCCGCCTGGCTCCCGCGCGCTGGAGCCTGACAAAGACCAAGCCAACACCGGCGGAAGTCGACGTGCGGGGCGAGCCGCCCAGAATCGGGGTCTTTATCTGCCGTTGCGGCACCAACATCGCTTCGGTGGTGGATGTGGAAGCAGTGGTCGAATACGCCAAGAGCCTGCCCTATGTGGTCTTTGCCGAAGCCAACATGTTTTCCTGCTCCCAGGACACCCAGGACATGATGACCAGAATCATCAAGGAAAAGAAGCTCAACCGCCTGGTGGTCTCGGCCTGCACCCCCAAGACCCACGAGCCCCTTTTCCAGGAGACCGTGGTCAACGCCGGAATCAACAAATACCTGTTTGAAATGGCCAACATCAGAAACCAATGCGCCTGGGTCCATCCCAAGGATCCCCAAGCCGCCACGGCCAAGGCCAAGGATTTGACCCGCATGGCCGTTGCCAAGGTGGCCTTGCATCAGCCCCTGGCGGAGCCGCAGCTCGAGGTCAATCCAGTCGGGCTCGTCATCGGCGGCGGATTTGCCGGAATGACCGCCGCCAAATCCCTGGCGGACCAGGGCTACCGCACCTTCCTGGTGGAAAAGGAGAGTGTCTTGGGCGGCCAGGCCCGCCGGCTCCACGAAACCTGGCAGGGCGAGGATGTCCAGCAACAGCTTCGTCTCCTTACGGAAAGCGTGCTTGCCGACGAGCGCATCGAGGTGCACCTGGATACCGCCATCAAAGCGGTGGACGGTTTTGTGGGCAACTTCAAAACCACTATCGAAAGCGCGGGTAAGGAATCGGTTCTGGAACACGGGGTCGCCATCATCGCCACCGGTGCCAATGAATTCAAACCGGATGAATTCGGCTACGGCCGAAGCGACAAGGTAATGACCTCGCTGGAATTAGACCAGCGCCTGATCAAAAACGACCCCAAACTGGCCCAAGCCAAGACGACCGTGTTTATACAATGTGTGGGATCGCGCATCCCCGAGCGGCCCTATTGTTCCAAAGTCTGCTGCACCCATTCCATCAAAAACAGCCTGGCCTTGAAAAAGCTGAATCCGGACATGGACATATTCATCCTGTACCGTGACCTGCGCGCCTACGGTCTGCGTGAAGATCTGTACCGTGAAGCCAGAAAAAGCGGCATCCAGTTTTTGCGTTACGATCAGGACATGGGCCTGGATGTGGACTTAAACGGCGACACGCTGAAGGTCACTTTCAACTATACGGTCTTGCAAAGACGCCTGACGGTTACACCCGACCATTTGGTTCTGGCCACGGCCATAGTACCTCCGGCTGCCAACAATATCGCCCGGATGCTCAAGGCCACGGTCAACGCCGACACCTTTTTCATGGAAGCCCATGTGAAGCTGCGCCCGGTGGACTGCGCCACCGACGGTGTCTTTATCTGCGGCTTGGCCCATGGGCCCAAGCCCATCGACGAAACCATCGCCCAGGCGGCCGCCGCCGCCACCCGGGCCGTAACCCTCTTGGCCAAGAAAAAGATCCTGATGAGCGGCACGGTCGCATTTACCCATCCGCCCAGTTGCAGCGGCTGCGGGATCTGTGTGAACATCTGCCCTTATAGCGCGCCTGGCTTCACCACCCAAGGCCCCTTTGCCGGAAAGGCCGAGATCAATCCGGTGCTTTGTAAAGGCTGCGGGCTGTGTGCGGCATCCTGCCGCTCGGGTGCCATTCATCTGAGGGGATTTGACAACGATCAGATATTTTCCCAATTATTCGCGTTGCGCGAAGCGGGATAACTATTTTCAAACCGTCAACCTTTGAAGATAATCCTCGCATCGCTTTGATCTGGTTCAAAATTTCCACTGCTCAGCCGTTCGGCATGCAACCGTCCTTCGATATACAAAGCCAGGGTGCGCACCGCCCGGTCCGATGAACGGAAAACCGCCATCCCTTTGTTCATCAATTCATCCACCAGCGGGTCATACAGCCGCCCGCCGTCAACCACGCCCACCACCGGTTTTTCCAGATCGGAAATCAGGCGGGGCATTTCGGCGGCAATGCTGCCCGGATATTTAAAATCGTATCTTCGGGTTTCACACTCGGCCAGGGTGCGCATGGCCGGTGAAAGGGGATCGAGCCCCACAACCACGGCATCCACGCCGGGGTCCTGGGCCAGATGATTCACCGCGAGAATATGGGCTTCGTCATCGGCACCTGGATTGATATCCAGCGGATTCTTGACTTCCACCAGTCGATCCAACCGCTTTTCCTTCAGCATGGTTTCGATTTTCTCAACGGTTGCAGGAGAAAACCGGGCCAATTGCATTGTGAAATCGTCCGACTGAATATTATCGGCCATCCCGACGGCCTCGAATCCGGCACCGCTCAACGCCGCCAGCCGATTGCCGTTGATATGCTTGCTGTGCAGACGCTGGGAGAGCATGAGCAGGTCTTCGAACTGAGGAAAGTTGGCGGCCATAATGCCGCCGGCCTGGCGCACGCACGACTCGCACACCATATAGTCCCCTGCCAAAGAGGCGGTATGCCCCGAAGTGGCGCTTTTACCCTCAGGCGTGCGCCCCGCTTTATAAAAGATGACGTCCTTGCCGGCGATCACCGCACCGCGTACGGCCCGGCTGAAGGCCAGACCATCCAATTCCTTGAAGCCCTCGGCGTACACGGCAATGACATCGATGTCCGCAACGTCTTTTAAATACAGCACCATATCACCCAGGGTCAGATCGTTCTGGTTGCCCACGGAAATCATGTAGGCCGGATCGAGTTCCGGCCGTTTGCTCAGCCGGGTGATCATGAACGCACCGCTCTGACTCACAAAGGCGGCCGTTCGCTTATCATCACCCCGCTGTTTGGGTAGTTTGGCATCCGGTATGAACAGGGTGTCGTATTTTCCAGGGTGGGAAATCACGCCGAGGCAGTTGGCGCCCAGAAAAACCGGGCCGCCGTCGCCTTTGGTATGGGCGTCGCTGATTTCAGCCATGACCTGTTCGGCCCGTTCCCGGCTTTCATGGGTTTCGCCCATGCCGCCTGCAATCAGCATGACGGTTTCGGCTGCATCAAGCGCGATGATCTCGTCCACCAGACCCGGCACCTTGTCCGAACCTACGGCAATGACAAACAGATCGAGCCTGACATCCAGTGACGGCAGGTCGGGAACGCATGTAATCCCTTCAAAGGCCTCCATCCCGGGACGGATGATGCGCATATTTTCGGCTTGATACCCATTGGCCAGGATGTTGTTTAAAATGATCCGGCCGAAGTTCATCCGTGAAGCGGACACGCCCACAATGCCGATGGTTTTGGGATGCAGCAGGTTGCCGATTTTCCGATAGGGTCTGGCCGGCGGCAGGGCGGTCGGCCTGGAAAAACGGCACATGCCGTCCAGAGGGACCATCAGGTAATCGGTAAAGGCAAAGGGATTGATCTCCAGTTCTTCGATGACAAAAGGTGCATCCGGATTGGCCGGCGAGTAGTAGTTGGCCATGGAAATAAATGAGGACAGGCACTCGATCAGCTGCTCGTCGGTGACGATGCGGCGCTGGCCGCGGGTCAAACCGGCCAGCTTCTTGTAGCATATGGTTTGCCGGAACAGATCAAAGAAGGTGTCACCGTCGGTCATGGCGGTGGAAGCCGCCACAATGGCCTGGCCCTTGCGAAAGCGTTGGGCATACAGTTCGGTATCGGTGCCCCCCAGTCCGGCACTGATGACCATGCCGAACTCGCGGGTGTTGCGGATGCCCACGATCATTTCGTTGCCGAAGGCCTGGGAATCCGGCGGCATGAACTGGACCATCAACACCCCGCGGATGTCCCGGGCAATGGCCTGCCGAAGCCGTTCGCCGCTCAGGCCCCGGTAGTTTTCAGCCGCGTGGGCCGGGTTGCGTTGGATCATGGCCCCGTAAGTTTCGGGCACCTCGTACAGCATGCGGCGCCAGGCCGAGCGGATCTTCTCCGGAGTCTTGTCCACCACCTTCACACCGCCCACTTCGGTCTTGTGGACGATGGTCGGCGAGACGATCTTCAATACCACCTTGTCGCCCGGCATGGCCGTCAGCTCCTCATCCGACGGTCTTGAGCTCTTAGCCAGCAAATGGGTGCGCGGGGGCGTTTCGGCCCCCGACCGCTGCAATAAAGCGTAGGTTTCATGTTCGAAGAGATAATCGCGGCCCTGCTCGTCGGCCAGCTTAAAAAGATGGGTGATGGCGTCAAAATCAATGGTAAGATCGATGGATGCATCGGTTGGATTGTTGTTGTTCGCCATTTTCTCATCCCTCCGGCAGCCCTTGGGGGCGGTGATGCGTTCTAGAACCCAGGCCGGCCTTGTGCTTCGTCTGAATTTAACCGCCTCATCACTTTTTAGTGTGACAGGAAGATCGGTGTCGTCATGTTTCGCAACACGGTACGGGTAGCACCGCCAAAAACCTCCTCGCGCAAGCGTGAATGGGTATACGCGCCCATCACAATCAGGTCGGCGTCAACTTTACCGGCGTAATTGATGAGGTCTTTTCCGCTGTCGTTCCCTTTGCGCTCGAGCTCGACCTGTTCAACCGCGACCCCATGGCGTTGCAGATGTTCACCGATATCAAACCCGTAACTTTCGGGCATGGAGGACTTGGGCCCCATAAAGGCAACGGTTACTTTGGATTCGGGTCCGAGAATCATCATGGCGTCTGAAATTGCGCGTGCCGCTTCCCTGCTGCCGTTCCAACCCAGCAGGGCGTGCCCGGTGTACCCTTTGGGTTTGAATTCCTGGGGTACGATGAACATGGGACGGCCGCTGGTGGAGACGACTTCACCCGGATCGACAAATTGGGATTCGGCAGCCTTTGAAGGTGATTGCCCTGCAACGACCAGGTCCGCATAACGCGCCACAACCGCTGCAACGTAGTTGGGATTGCCGCGAATCAGCCGCCAGGCGGATTTGTCGGCCCTGCCCGCTTGTTCCACCTGATCGTGAAAGATCTGAGCGGTACGCTGCGCCACCTCATCCGCGGCCTCCATTATCCGGGCTCGCGCTGTCTCGCGGAAGTCGTCCGGAAGTTCGACCAACACCTGATCCGGTAGGTATGCCGTGCTCTGGGCATAAACAGCGGTCAGGTATGCATCGAATTTGCCGGCCATAACCAATGCGGTCTCGATTCGAGCAGCGCACCCGGAAGAATTGTCCGTCAACACGATAAGATTTTTAAGGGTCATATTTCATAACTCCTTTCCACCTTGTTAAACTAACTGTTAGTCTATCCTAAAATGCCCGATCGAACCAATAGGTTTTTGGACATGGGAAACGGTTTGGTTCACTCATTAATAACCGCTTACGAAGGATCCATTGCTTAAGGTATTGACAGTTATTTCGATTAGAGGAAGAATCAGACCATCTGCAACCCCAATTTTGATGGAGGAAAAAATGAGCGAAACCTTGCAGGAACTGCAAACCTTTGTGGATGACTGGACGGATTCGGATGAGAAAAACAGGGATGCCTTTGTCCGGCTCAAATCACACCTCGATGCCTTAGAAGGCGTGCAGTTGGAGTTTATCCCGCGCCCCGGCGTCACCTATTCGCTCAGAGCCGTCCATCAGAATCAGAAGCGGCGTTCGTTGTTTGTTATGGTCGATGTCATTGAAGACGATCCCCGGTGGCTGTCCGTCTGCTTTTACGGTGATATGATCAGCGACCCGGAAGAGCAGGGGGATTTCGTACCCGAAGGACTGCTCGGCGAAGATGCCATGTGCTTCGACATCGACCAGTACGACGATGCCTTTTTACAGTATGTGGAATCCCGTCTGGATGAAGCTCACCAAAACGCCATTAAGGATTAAAATTTTTCTGCCGCCTGTTTCAGCAACCTTTGCACTTCGGGACTGAACCAGCAGGCCAAAAAGGCTTTATTTTTGGCTTTGGCCTGCCGTTCATATCGCTCGCTGACCATTTCCACCCGGTTGGCCTTGATCTCGGCAAAGGCTGGGGAAAGGTATTGCGCCAATTCAGCGGCCTTGGCCAGCGCCTGGGATTCCAACATGTCCGCAGGAAAGGTCTCATCAATGAGTCCGATGCCATGGGCCTGGCCCGTCGCGATGAATACACCGTCGTAAAGCAAGGGGGTCGCCGCGCGATCGCCGACGATCTGCCGCAGCATCAGGTCGGCCAGATAGGGTACCGGCAGGCCAAGCTTGATTTCATTAAGCCCGATCTTTTTTTCTTCAGCCACGGCATAACGATAGTCACAGGTCAGCGCCAGAATCGTACCGCCGGCAATCACATGGCCGGATGCAGCACAGATGGTGGGTATGGGCAGCGTGTACAACTTGAGGACCACCGTATTAAAACGATAGAAAAACGAAGACATCCCGGCCCGATCCAGGGGCAGCAATCGGGGAAGATCGAATCCCATGCTGAAAAATTTGGCCCCGCCGGCCAGGACCAAGCCCCGATAGCCCTCTTTAATCCCATCCAGTGCCTCGAACAGATCCTCCAGCATGGCCGGACCAATGGCGTTGGTTACGCCGTTGTCGAGCCTGACTAATGCCGCATCGCCATGGTCTTCGATGATCGCTTGTGCCATATTGCATTCCTTTCGGAAAAAAGATCAGAAATAGTTTATGGTTCATGAACTTTTCTTAAAATGGTTCTTGGCAAAACCCGGCCTTTGGATCTATTCTAATGAGACCAAATGTACGGTATAGGTTAGCGCTTCACCCGCGAGGGGGTGGTTGGCATCCACCGTCACGGTATCGTCGTCAAGATCCCTGACGAGCAGGTTGACCACTTCCTGGGTTTCGCTGCGGTACTGCATGATCCGGCCCTTTTGCAGTTTGACGTTTTCGTCCACTTTGGAACGATCGAGGATCATGACCAGGGATTCATCGCGAACGCCGTATCCCTCTTCAGGGGAAATCTCGATGGTGCGGACATCGCCGGTCTTCATTCCGATAATGCCTTGTTCGAGTGCTTTAAACACTTTTCCCCTGCCAATAGTGAAGGAAAGCGGCTGCCCGCCCCTTGAGGAACCGACGGTCTTACCGTTTTGCAGCTTTGCCGTATAGTGGATTTTTGCGCGTGCGCCCATTCTGGCTTCTTCCATGCTATCTCCTATTGTCCTGCTGATGCGCAATCGTGTGGTTGCCGCATCCGTTCACTGGCGCGGCAGCATCAACCCTGAAGTTGCAGCGTTGGGGTCAATTTTGCTGCACAACAAACAATTTAAGCTTGCATTTCATTAAATAACATGCAATATTGCATACAATTATCAAATTTTTCATGATTGTTCAAGGAAAATTTCGCCCATTCCCGGCTTATACATTGATGGAGAGTGTTCATGGTCTAAACTGGAACATCTGTATTCAGAAAAATTAGGACCTCAAATGCTGCTCGAAGCGATGAACAGTGAAATTTTCACCTTTTTATGCAAATAAAAATAACGATGGAACGCCGATTTCCAACCAAAAAGGAGAAGGGAACATGTCAGAAGAACTTAAACCAATGATCCGGAAAATTTTTGAAGACGCGTACAACAAGGGGAACCTGGATGTACTGGATGAATTGATCGCCCCCAACTATCTGCGCCACCAACCGCCGATGAAGAAAGTGGAGGGCTTGAAAGCCTATAAAAAATTTGTTGCCGATGTCCGCAGCGCCTACACCAACTTCAATATACGATTGGAGGAAATCCTGGTGGACGGGAACAAGACAGTGGTCCGAATCACGCTTACCGGCAAGCATACCGGCAAAACCCCGACCCTGATGGCGCCACCCACCGGTAAAGAGATCTCCATGGTGGGGTGTGCCGTTTCCACCTGGGAAAACGGCAAAATCGTTGAAGAGTGGGTCTACAACGATTACATGGGGTTGACCCATCAATTCGGCGTCGTGCCCTTGGCGGTCGACGGCTTTGTATAAACCCGATTAAGGAGTGCCCATCCATATGCTGCACCTCGATGTCTATCCCACAGTTACGTGGTCTGCCGGCCCGGGCTGCCACGGCGGCTGCGGCCAGAAGCTTTACGTGCAGGACGGCAAATTGATCAAGGTGGAAGGTGATGAGGACCATCCCTTCAACCAGGGCCGATCCTGTCCCCGTGTACTGGCGTTGACCCAGTACATGTACCACCCCGATCGCATCACCCAGCCCTTGAAACGCGTCGGCAACAGGGGTGAAGGCAACTTCGAGCCCATTTCATGGAACGAGGCCTTTGACATCTGCGAGCACCGCATGAAGGCGATCAAGGAACGCTTCGGGGCCGAGGCCATGATCTTTGCCCAAGGAACCGGACGGGATATCGGCGGGCCCATCTCCTTTTTAACCTACAGCTACGGCAGCCCCAATTGGGCCCAGCTGGGGCTTTCCGGCCAGTCCTGCTACACGCCCCGCCTGGGCGCCATGAAGGCGGTGATGGGGGATTTCACCGTCACCGACTGTTCCCAGTTTTTGGAAAAACGGTATAATGACCCGGCCTGGAGACGCCCCGAGGTGATCATGGTGTGGGGCCAATACCCGCCCAACGGGTGCCCGGATGCCTTCATGGGGCACTGGATCGTGGACTGCATGCGCCTGGGCACCAAAATCATCTCGGTGGATCCGCGCCATACCTGGATGACCACCCGGTCGGCCCACCATTTACAGCTGCGCCCCGGCACCGGCGGTGCGCTGGCCCTGGGCATGCTCAATGTGATCATCAACCGGGATCTCTACGACAAGGCCTTTGTGGAAAAATGGACCTCCGGTTTTGAACGACTGCGGGAGCGGGTGCAGCAATATCCGCCGGATAAAGCAGCCGCCATCACCGGAGTGCCGGCGGAGACCATTGAAGCGGCGGCAACCCTCTACGCCACCAGCAAGCCGGCGGCCGTTCACTGGGGTGTGCCGGTGGACATGGAACCCGAGGGCACCTCGGTGGCCCATGCCATCATCTGCCTCTGGTCCATCACCGGCAACATCGATGTGCCCGGCGGCAATGTGATCGCCCGGCCGTCCCACGGCGTCTCCTCCTATCCCTATTCCACCGAAGAGCTGGTAGACCTGTATGGCGAAGAGCTGGTGAAAAAGCTGACCAAAAAGCGGATCGGGGCCGATGTCTACCCCATGGTGAAAAATTTCAGGGGTTGGGCCCACCCGGATATGGCCATCGACCAGATCAACACCGGCAAACCCTACCCCATCAAAGGGGCCTGGATCCAGACCGCCAACATTCTTGGCGGTCAGGCCGCACGGGCGCGGCTGCACTACGAAGCCTTGAAGAAGCTCGATTTCGTGGTGGTGGTGGACCTGTTCCACAATCCCACCTCCATGGCCCTGGCCGACATCTTCCTGCCGGCGGCCACCTTCGCCGAGAAAAACAGTTTCAGGGCATGGTGGGCGCCGCTGTCCGTCATCCAGAAACGGGTTCAGGTGGGTGAGTGCAAGTCCGATTGGGAGATCAACTTTGAAATGGCCAAACGATTCAATCCCGGGGCCATGGAGAAGTGGCGCACGGTGGAAGATCTTTTCAACGAACGTCTGGCCTCTTCCGGCATGACCTTCAAGCAGCTCCAGGAAAAAGGGGGATGGGCCATGCCCGAGGAAGGTCCGTTCAAGCCCTATCACCGCCATGCGCGCGGGCTGCTGCGCAAAGACGGCCAAAAGGGATTTGAAACGCCCTCCGGCAAGGTGGAGCTTCACTGCTCGGCCTACGAATCCTGGGGATTGGATCCCCTGCCCCACTATGTGGAGCCGCCCCAGAGTCCCACGGCGACCCCTGAATTGTATGCCAAATATCCGCTGATCATGATCACCGGCGCCCGCAGTCAGCTTTTTTTCCACTCCGAGCACCGGGGCATTCCCTGGTTGCGGGAAAAGGAGCCGGATCCCCTGGTGCAGGTCCATCCGGACACCGCCAAAAAGTTTCACATCTACGACGGCGAGTGGGTTTACATCAAAAACGATCTGGGCCGTGTGAAACGCAAAGTCAAACTCACCCGCAAGGTCCACCCCGAGCATATCCAGACCCGTCACGGGTGGTGGCTGCCCGAACTGAAAGGGCCCGAGCCAGACCTGTACGGCGTGTGGGACTACCAGATCAACCAGCTGATCCCAGGCCCCCAGTGCAGCAAGTCGGGATTTGGCGGCGGGCAGTATAAAACGACGCTCGTAACTTTAGAAAAAATGACGAAAGCAGGAGCGCACCATGGCTAAATATGGACTGCTGATCGACCACCACTACTGTACCGGCTGCCATGCCTGCGAAGTGGCCTGCCAGCAGGAGCACGATTTTCCTGCGGGCAAAAAAGGCATCACGGTCACCGAGTTCGAGTACGAGACCTTCACCGGCCTGGCCATCGACTACCTGCCCTACCCCACCGATCTCTGCGATTTATGCATCGCCCGGCACAAGGAAGGCCTGCCTCCCGCCTGCGTCAAACATTGCCAGGCCCGCTGCATGACATTCGGGCTTGTGCAGGAGCTGGCTAAGGCCATGGAGGAGCAGTCTAAGATGGTGCTTTTTGCACCGCGATAGACAATGGTCCATTATCCGTCGTGGTTCAGGCTTCGGGTTCGATTGTAGGGGCGGGATTTATCTCCATAAGCGCTTAAATAAGGATATTCAGCAGATTTTTTAGGTTTGGCGAATACTACCTTCTGCACCGGTCGGGACAGAGCCCGACCCTACCCGGGAACCCTCAAAACGCCAGGGACCGGAGTGATTAGCGTAGGGCCGGCCTCTGCGCCGGCCGGGTATAAAATCCGATATCCTGCATAGAGATCGTCTCATTATTCTTAATTAAGCGCTTATAGGTTTTATCCCCACCCGCCGAACACAAACATTGAATGACTTTGCGGAAACATTCTAATTGATATGGGATAAATAAAATGAAAACAGTCGTACTGGGCGCCGGCGCCATGGGCTGTCTGTTCGGCGGCGGATTAAAGACGGCCGGCAACGATGTCTTGCTGGTGGATGTGTGGAAGGACCATGTTGAGCGGATCAACAGCCATGGGCTGGCCATCGATCGGGAAGGCGAGCGGCAAACCGTTCAGGTGCCGGCCTGTCTGCCGGAAGAAGTCGGCGAAACACCGGATCTGGTGCTGGTCTTTACCAAATCATTTCACACCGAAGCGGCCTTAACGTCCATCGCCGGAGCCCTGGCCGGCCATACCCATGTCATGACCCTGCAAAACGGCGTCGGCCATGTGGAGGTCATCCAAAAATTTGTGGATCCGGCCCGAATCATCCACGGGGTGACCACCTATCCCTGCGACATTCTGGGGCCCGGGCACATTCGCACCCAGGGGGAGGGCCAAACTAAAATAATGACCGTTCACAAGCAGCACAGCGAGGTGCTGGCGGCTGTAAAGGAAATGTTCTCCAGTGCCGGCTTCAATTGCAGTCTCGATCCGGATGTGGATGCCGCCATATGGGAAAAGTTGGCCTTCAATTCGGCCATGAACGCCCTGACCGCCGTACTGAGACAGCCCGTGGGGGCCATCGGCGATGCCGAAGAAGGGCGGGCACTGGCCTTTCAAATTGTCGACGAGGTGGTGGCCGTGGCCCGAAAACAGAAAATTGCCGTGGACCGTAAGCGTATCGGCGCCACCGTCGAAATGGCCCTGGCCCAGCATCGCGACCACAAGCCCTCCATGCTGCAGGATATATTGAAGGGAAGAAAAACGGAAATCGATTTTATCAACGGCGCGGCCATCCATGCAGCCCGGTCTTTTGGGCTGACGCTGCCGGTGAACGAGACGGTTTACCGTCTGGTGAAGACGCTGGAAAAGGCGGTGATCGGTGATCAGTGATCGGTATTCGGTGGTCGGTATTCGGTGATCGGTGATGAGAAGCTGTTTCAAAAGCTGCTCTCGAACCCAAACTCTGTGTTGGGCGATAGATTTAAATCCTCTAAATAGTACACCATGCCTGCGCATTGCGAAGGGGTTGTGATTCATCGAACCAGGTACGTTTTATAGCGAAAATATGGTGAAAAAAGAAAAAACTGAAACTAAAAAGAAAAGGGGGGCTGCCAATGAAAAACCACATCGTATCAGCGCTTGTCGCGATTGCCCTGT
>JASFER010000091.1:0-21190 GCA_050124755.1 Desulfobacteraceae bacterium | reverse complement strand
ATTTTAGAAATAGGCGGCGTGCAAATAGGTGGATTCAATAAATCCCATGACTTATCAACAATGCCATTATGCTTTAAAAAGTCAGGATTTAAAATTGTCGGATTGTTAGCGTTTGCAGCTAAAACAATTGAGAATTGAATGTACCGCTCTCCAGAAAACATTATTTCACCATTTTTGCGCAGATCGTAAAACCAAATAAAATAGTGCGTTTGTTACTATCGGCCTTTATGAGTTTAACTAAAATATTTTAGTAACCCCAGGTTCACTTTCAGCAAAATGGACAAATAATACATACTTTAATGAAAAAATCACATTTTATCAACGTAATAAATGTTATCTAATCAAATAAACATGCAACTATGAAACGTCAACCTAAAGTTAATGGGTATCAATTTTGGGTATGCTCTTAACACCAAACTTGCAAGCGGGTTCAGTCAGAGCGGTTGCAGATCTTTGTCTTTTTATTGTTGGGGATACCGTTGGGGACCAGTGTCATTGAAAATACAAAGGAACTGAGTTCCCACCTATTAACTTGTTTTTTTTGGCGCGCCCGGCAGGATTCGAACCTGCGGCCTACGGATTCGAAGTCCGGCGCTCTATCCAGCTGAGCTACGGGCGCGCATGATCTTTGAGGCTCACTTCGTATAACAATTCGGCGTGTTGCACAACCATTTTCATGGTGTGTGTGAGATAGCCTGGCCGCGTTTGCGGGGCAGGTCATTCAGTATCGCCAATACCGGGCGGCAGCTCCGTATTCCGGAGCGCATTGACCGCCTCTTCCACAACCGACTTGGGAAACATCCGCAGCTCTTGGGGTTTAAATTGGAACTTCGGTAGATGGTGCAAAATGATTTTACACGTGGCCATGGCTTGTGCATGGTCTCGTTTCTTTTTTACGGGGTCCCTGTCGGCCTGTTGGCTCAACCAGCGTTTGTGCACGGCAAATGCGCGAGGATCAGGTGCGACCATGGTTGCCGGGAATCCATCCTCTCCGATGACGATGTGTCGAAATTTCGGTGCGGACACCAACCATTGCAGATTCCTGGTCTCTGCGGCGACCAGATCGTCATGGTTTCCGATCTGCCGGTTTTCTTGCCTCAATAGTGGTCTGGGTTCCAGTTTGACGAGGTCGACCATGTAACCGGTTTGATTGACGGCGCGAAAGCTCTGTTTTCCCATGAGATCGAAAGAACGATCCGCTTTTTTCAATATGTGGATGAGCCCTTTATCATCGATATTGTCTGTGGAAAACAGCTTCAATCTTGGGCGGATATCCCATAGCACATCCATGTCCCGGGTAGCCAAAATTCCCGAGTCCAGAAATATGCCTGCGGCCGCCTCATATGCATATAAGGCGTTGGTGCCGATAATTTGAAGATTATGGCCGAGAAGCTGGTGTTGTTCGAGAAGCCTCAAGATGGCGGCCACCACCGCCGGGACCCGGGCTATTCGGGCTGCCTTGCAAAAACGGGCCTGCTCTTTGAGTCGATCCTTCAATTGCTTCAGACGCTCGTTGATTTGTTTCTTTTTGTTGTGAAACTCGTCATAGATCGCTTCGGTCTCTTTTGATCGCGGACCAAGGCTCTTGCCGTAGCCATAGCGGTCCATGGAACGAAAAAGATATGCCCTACCCTTTGCTTTTTTCCAATGCATCCCACCACGATAAGCCCTGCTTTTGAGGAATGCATCCATAAAGGCCTGATGGAGTTGTGTCGCATCGATCAGGATTCGCATTTGTTCCGCACTGAATTCATGAGACGGCATTTTATTTTCCATCATTTGTTTAAATTTACTGTTATGAAGGAAAACCGCAGCAAATCATATCCGGTGTTTTCCTTCATTTTATATTATTTTATTTTTGAAGGAAAACGCTTGCAATGTCAATAAATTAAAGATGAAATAGAACATCAGGCCAAACCGGGAACGACCATGAATGCTTACGTTAAGTCAAAATACGGCAGCCCAGCAATCAGGGTCCTGGGACGGGCAATGTTCCTTGTTCTGCTCCTGGCCATGCATGTCGGCGAAATGGCCGGCTTGCCCCTGATCAATATCTTGGCCGCCGGGATCTTCGTGGTCTATGTGTGTCTTTCCCGGCGGTGGCCGTTGCTGCAGTGGGCGGTGCTGTTCGGGGCCATGTCCCTGGAGGGTTATTTATCGTCATGGTCCCTGTTGTCCCGGGTGCCGGCGCTTGGAAAAGGGCTGATCATTGTGGCCAGCTTTCTCATCATCCTGCCGTTCAGGGCGGCGCGCAATTGGTCCCACTGGGCCAGGAGGGGCAGGCTCACACCGATCATCACCCTGTCCATTGTGGGAATCGGCGTCATCTCTTCAGCGGCATTGATCCTGTGGGCGCGCTGGACCGACAACTTCGGGCTGGCCGTTTCCATGGCCGCAGGGGTTCGAGCTTATTCCAAAATACTCACCGTTGTTGTGCTGATACCGTGCTTCGCGGCTTTGAACGCCCTGGTGGAAGAGGTTGTTTTTCGGGGTGTGCTGCAGCATGCCTTGACCGAGGTGTTCAAGAGCCCGCATGTGGTCGTCGGGTTGCAGGCGGCCGCTTTTGCCGCTTTTCATTTTGCAGCGGGATTCCCCAATGGGTGGACGGGTTATGCCATGACCCTGCTCTACGGATCGGCCCTGGGATATTTGAAAAGGTGGGCCGACGGTCTGCTGGCCCCATGGATTTGCCATGTATTGGCGGACTTGACCATTTTCTACTTTATGGTCAACTTGATGTGGCATAGCGTGGCTCAAAACTGATTTTCTGTTCTGGACAACGGCCATTACGGGTTTTAGATTTCCTTACATTTGACATTTCAAACCATCGATCATCACGACGTTGCAATGACAACGCAAACCAAGGAGCAACGATTATGAACGCGATTATGCGATATTTTCTATATGGTTTATTGATCACCGCCACGGCCATGGTGGGAACTTCAGCCGCCCTGGCGGTTGATATTCAGTGGTTCGGGCAATCGGCTTTCAAAATTACCACACCGGGGGGCAAGGTGATTCTCATCGACCCCTTTATTACCCAAAATCCCAAGACCCCGGCGGCGCTCAAGGATTTGAGCCGGCTCAAACAGGTGGATCTCATTCTGTTGACCCACGGCCATGGCGATCATGTGGGCGATACGGCCAGGATATCCAAGGTCTACAACGCCAAAGTGGCCATGAACGCGGACATGGGCCACACCTTTGCCGCCCTGGAGTGGGTACCTTACGACCGGCTGATCCGGTTCAACAAGGGCGGTCCCATCATGCCGTTGGGCGACGGCATCCGCATCACCATGGTGCGGGCCGAACACAGTTCGGAGGTGGTGTACACCGACCCGTCCACTCAGCAAAAGACGGTGCATCCCGGGGGCGAACCGTGCGGTTATATCATCGAATTGGAAAACGGGTTCAAGATATACCATGCCGGCGATACGGGTGTATTTGCCGACATGGCCTTCATCGGCGAATACTTCAAGCCCGATCTGGCGCTACTGCCCATCGGCGGTCACTTTACCATGGACCCCGTCCACGCGGCCTATGCGGTGCGCACCTATTTGAAAACCAAAAAGGTGGTTCCCATGCACTACGGCACCTTTGGTCTGCTTAAAGGCACGCCCGAAGAACTTAAAAAGGCGTTGGCCGGCTTTCCTGCCGAGGTGGTGGTGATGCAGCCCGGGGATCGGAGGTCCTTTTAGACTCTTTAGCGCAACTCTCGGTTTTCGAGTTTTGAAATTCCTGTTGCCTTCACAAGCCATAAAGGCGGCCATTCAACAACTGCGACGGCAAACCATTGATGCCCGGCCGGCACGGGGGCCAGCCTTGCTCTGGAACATAACCTTGGCAGCAGTGGTTTGCCGGCTAAGGGCGGGTACGGAGCCCCGCCCTACGAAAACCATCTACACTGCTGAAATGGCTATAAAAACGAAGGGCCGACCTCCGCGTCGGCCGGTTTCAAGCAGCGATTCTTGCATAAGCCCCGATGACGCATTTGGCTATCCGCACCGGGTCTGATGATGGCAATATGTAAAATCCGGAAGTTTTATTCTTTAAATAAAAAAGGCCATTGCGATCGGCCGATCGCAATGGCCTTTATCTTTTTAATGGGGTGAGTGATGGGACTTGAACCCACGACCACCTGGGCCACAACCAGGTGCTCTACCAACTGAGCTACACCCACCATGGGAAAGACGCATAGTTAGCAAATGCCCTGCCGCTTTGCAAGGACAAAAATAGCTGCTCCCTGGCGATACCGAGGGTTAGATTTCATTGAGCACTTCCCGGACCGCCGCTGCCAATTGGTGCATTTTGAAAGGTTTTTTCAGGTACTTGCGTATACCCGCCGATCCGGCCCTTCGGGCGTTTATGGTATCGCTGTACCCGGAGCACAGGATGATGGGGATGGTTGATCTTATGCGCAGCATCTTTTCGGATAGTTCAAATCCGGTGAGATCGGGCATGGTCATATCGGTGACGACCACATCAAATTGGTCCGGATCTGAACGAAACATCTCCAAAGCCTCCAGGGGGGCGGTTGTGGATACCACATGATACCCCAGGTGTTTTAAAAGTGATCCGGTGGTTGTCAGCAGAGAAGCCTCATCGTCGATCAGCAGGACCCGCTCGCTGCCGCCGGGCATGGTTTTCTGCCTGGGTTTGGCTGCCGGAACGGGGTCTTGGGTAACCGGCAGCAGAACGTTGAACGCACTTCCCGTGCCGGGGCTGCTGCAGACCGAAATGGCGCCGCCGTGATTCTTTACAATGCCGTGAACCACGGCTAAGCCCATCCCCGAGCCCTTGCCGATCGCTTTGGTGGTAAAATAGGGGTCGAATATCCGATCTTTCAGATCCGGTGATATACCGCAGCCGGTATCCCCGATGGTCACCTGAACGTAGGGGCCTGGTTCGGCATCCGGGTAAAGGGCGGCATCCTCGGCGGTAATCCGGATATGGGTCACATCGACCTGCAGAAGACCGCCGGTTGCTTCCATTGCATGGGCCGCATTGGTGCAAAGATTGATCATGACCTGATGGATCTGGGTTGGATCGGCCAGCACGGCGCTGTCGCCGTTTGAGATGTTTTCCCGGATCTCGATATTGGCGGGAATGGAAACCCGCATGAGCTTAAGGGCCTCTTTGATGAGGGGGACGATAAAAACCGGTTCCTTGCGGGTATCTGATTTGCGACTGAAGCTCAGCAGCTGGCGGATCACCTCCTTGGCTCTCAGACTGGCGGTACGAATTTCATTCAATTTTTCGGATACACGGCTCGATTCGGGAACATCAACAATGGCCAGTTCGGTGTTGCCCAGAATGATGCTCAGGATATTATTGAAATCATGGGCGACGCCCCCGGCCAGAACGCCGACGGCTTCCATTTTCTGAGAATTCCGGAGGTGCTCCTCCATTACTCTCTTTTCCATTTCGGCCTGTTTCTGAGCGGTCAGATCGTCATAGACGGCCACAATTTCGCCGCCGGGAAGCCGGTAGATGGAATTCTCCCGCCAGCCCTTCAAGCGGCCGTCCGAGTAAAAGCTCACCGGATGGTGGGCAGCTTCGCCGGTCCGGGCCACCCGGCGAAAAACATCCAACAGCCCGAATTCAGCAACCCCTGGAAATACGTCGGTCACCTTTTTGCCGATGATTTGCTCTCGAGAAACCTGCTCGATGCTTTCAACGGCCTTGTTGGCATCCTTGAAAACGAAGTTTTCTCCATTCTCAACGGGTTCATAAACAGCCACCCCGCTGGTGGAGTGTTCAAAGAGGTCTCGAAAGCGGCTTTCACTCTCGGCCAGCTCGGCGGTGCGCTGTTCAACTTTGCGCTCCAGGTTATGGATCAGCTCTTTGATGCGGGCCGCCATCAGGTTGAAGGTGCGGGCCAGTTGACTCAACTCATCGCTGCCCCGCTCCTGTTCAAAGACATCCAGACGTCCCTTCTGAAGTTCGTTGGCGGTAGCCGTTAAACGAACAATTCGGCGGGTAATGCTGCTGCTCAGGAATCGGGCAATCCAGACTGCCAGCGCCAGACCGGCCAGTGAGATGACGGCCATAATCACCATCGCTGTATTGATAGCCTTTTCAATCCTGGCCCGGGCGCTGCGCACCTCGGCATTGGAGAGTTGGATCAGGGCGGTGGAAACGGGTTCAACGGCTTTGGCTTGGAGCACAAAGTCGTTAAATTTGGACTTGATGGCCACATCAACGGCCATGATTTTTACGGCGGCGGCCTTCATCCGGTCCAGCAAGGTTCCGATATTCCGTCGTTTTTTGTCTGAATAACCCGGGTCCCGGGCCATGGCTTCACGTATTTCAAAAGCTTTGTTGAAGGCCGACTGCATTTGAAACCGTTTGCGGCCGATGAGGTAATTCTGGACATGGAATTTTAATTGATAAAAGATTTTCTCCAGCGGTCCGGCGTGCATCTGTGCTTGCAAAGCGCCCATGTGAGCGTTCAAAAGCGCTTCCAACCCCCTTTCAGGGGCCGCCAGTTCAGTGACCAGTTCCACGGCTTGGATGGAAGTATCGGCAAAGCGCTTGGCCGATGAGAGGTAAAGATTCAGATCCACGCGACTTTCGCGCAGGGGCGCGCTTACGGCGGAGCGAGCCAGCAGATTTTTCAAGCTGCGGCTGATGGTGATCACCTTGGCGATCTGTCTGACCGACGGCTGGGCATAGAGCTCGTGCGCCGCGGACAGCCCCACAGCCGGATATTGCAGAAAAAAATCAGCATGCAGGCGGCGGGCCCTTTCCATGCCCCGGTCCATTTCCAGCACCATTTGTTGGATGTCCGTACTGGTTCGGATGGCGTTTTCCGCGTTGCGGATATGAAAAATGGAAAGATAGCCGGTCAGGGCGACGGTTACAATCAGGGCCACCAGCAACCCCACTCCCAGGCTGAATCGGAAAGTGATGCTTCCGGTGCGAAGCGTTTGGGATAGTTTATTTTTTAAGTCCATCTGGGGAGTTATTCATTTGCGCCATGGGTGAACATGATATTGGACAGCAATCCGTCAACGCCGGCATCGGGATCATCCAGCCTCAGAATGTTAAAAACCGCATCGGCGCAGTCGCCATAGGCGTTGCATGTCAGATTGCCGCATACCCCCTGAAACCCGCGGGTTTGGTATAAGGCTTCTCTCAGGGCCTGTCGTCCGATGTGCAGGGTACCGTCAGGTTCCTTTACGGCCACCTTCTCCAGCGTTGTCAGCAGCAATTCGGCGGCATCGTAAGCTGATACATAGTAACTGGTTGCCGGCGCCATGCCATATTTGGCTTTGTAGGCGGCGGCCAGCTTATCGACGGCCGGGCCGGCCGGCCGTGCGGGACCCATAAAGTACATGCCCTTTGCAGCCGCTCCCACATCTTCAATGAACGAGCTTTCGATCAACGCGCCGTCGCTCATCAAGGTGATATCTTCAAAGCCGGGGGTTTCTTTTGCCTGGAGCAGAATCCGATTGCCTTCGGGCTGGAACAAGGGGAAAAAGAGCAGATCCGCTTTGGCATTCATGGTCGCCTCCAGAACCGGCCGCATCTGTGTGTCGCCCTTGTCGACCGACGTGGACAAAACGATTTGCCCCCCCAGCTGCTGAAAGGTTTTTTCGAATCCATGGGTCAGACCGGTGGTGTAAAGATCGCCGTCGTTGATGGTGGCGGCCTTGCGCAGACCGAGCTTTTTGAACGCGTACCAAGCGGCGGTCTCGCCGGCGGTCTCTTCATTGGGGGCGGTCCGAAAATAGCCCGGCTGCCAATGGGGCGCGCGCTTGCCGGCAACGGCAGTCAAAAAAGGGGCGCTGTTATTGCCTGATATCATGGTCAGCCCGGCATCGGACATGGCCTTGGAGGCCGTGGCGGCAGCCCCTGAACAGGTGGTGCCCAAAATAGCCACCATCTGAGGATCGGCGATGATCTTCAAGGCGGCATTGGCCCCGCCCTCCGCCGTACAGCCGGTATCCTTCGTATGTAATTCGATGGGGTGTCCCAAAAGGGTGCCGCCCCGTTGTTCAATGGCCAGCTCAGTCCCACGGATCTGGTCCGATCCCAACGGCGCCACCTTGCCTGAAAGGGCTTGCAGCATGCCGATACTGACCTCATCACCGGCAGCGATCTCAACACAACCAATGCTGTCGCGGCATTCAAAGCGGGGTCTGGCATTTTCACATCCGGCGACCATGCCGCTGATGAATGCGGCAAATGCTGCCATATAAGCAAATGGAGAACCTGTTTTCAAAAGGCCGGTCTCCTTTAAAAATTATTCAACACTCCGATTTAATTATGATAACGATAATAATAGAAGTGAGCGGCAGTGTCAATCCTTCCAGCGCATGCAGGGTCAAGCACGGTTTGCAAGGCATGGGCTTAAAGCATTTTATATTACAGGTCGGGTGATCTTGTCTACAGATTCATAGAAGAGATTTGAAATCGGCATGGGGCATCGGGCAAATCTTTGTTTGTCATTTTTCATCCTCCGTATGATACTAGGTCCGCGAGACCGCCTTGACAGAACGGCGATTTGGCTTTAATTCAAGGTAGGCGGCTTGACCGCACTGCTAAAGACATCCCTATACACGACCTATCCACTCTATTTGCGAGGCATCTATGGAGCGACAAAATTCCATTCATTTTAAAGCGATCCTCAACGCCATGGAGGACGGCATTTACATCACCCGCGAAGATTACACCGTAGAATTCATGAACAAGGCCATGATCGAGCATTTTGGCGAGGGTGTCGGCAAAAAGTGTTATGAGGTGGTGAATGCCAGCGAGGTGATGTGCCCCTGGTGCCAGGCCAAGGAGGTCTTTGAAGATGGCGAGACCACCCATTCCGAGATCTACATGCCCCGGTTGGACCGCACCTATCGCATCATCGAGATTCCCATCCACAATCTGAACGGCACCAAACTCAAACTCAATATCTACCGGGACATTACCCGAAGCCGGGATCAGGAGTTAAAACTGCGCGCCACGGAGCAAAGCTATCGCCGATTGTTCGAGCAGGTGGGCGTGGGCGTTTATATCAGCACCGTCGAGGGACGTGTCATCGACGCCAACCCGGCCCTTTTGGATATGCTGGGATATGAGCGCAAAGCTGACTTTCTCAAGATCGACATTAAAAAAGACCTGTACAAACACCCCCAGGATCGCCTGGCGTTTCAAGAGATCATTGAAAAAAAGGGCCGCGTGTTGAACCATTCGGTGGAGTTCAAGCGCAAAGACGGTTCCATCGTCCCCGTGCTGCTCACCAGCGCGGCTTACTACAACCAGGCCCGCCAGATTGCCGGCTATGAAGGCATTTGCATCGATCAAACCAAAATCTTTGACATGCAAAAGGAGCTGAAGGATGCCCACGATTTCTTAAATAACATTATCAAAAGCTCTCCCGATGCCATCATCGGCGCCTCCTTGGGAGGCGTCATTTTCGCTTGGAACGAAGGGGCGGAAGAGACATTGGGCTATACAGCCGAAGAGGTGGTGGGCAAGATGGACGTGCGCCAGCTTTACAAGGGCGATGAGGCTTTTGAAGTGATGAAAAAAATGCGCGGTCCCGAGTACGGCGGCCGCGGCAAGCTGCGCTCCTATCCCATGACCTATCATCACAAAGACGGCACGTCGGTGGAAGGCAATCTTTCGGCCAATATTATTTATGATCAATCCGGAGAAGAGTTTGCATCGGTGGGATTTTTCGTCGATCTACGCGATCGATTGGAAATGGAACGAAAACTGCACCGCACCCAGGAGCAATTGCTGCAGTCCGAGAAACTGGCCGCCATGGGGCGCCTGACCTCCCAACTGGCCCATGAGTTGAACAATCCGCTTTACGGCATCATGAACACCCTGGAGCTGATGAAGACCGAAATCCCGCCCACCAACAAGCGGCGCAAACTGCTGGACATGGCCTTGTCCGAGTGCATGCGCCTGACCGATATGCTGCGCAAGACCCTCTCTTTTTCCAAACCGGATCAGGAGGAACATTGCTTGGTGGATATCAACACCATCCTGGATGAAATCCTGCTGCTGCATGAAAAGCAGCTTCGCGAAATCGACATCAAACTCAGGACTGATTTTGCAGAGGGCCTCTTGCCGGTAATGGCGTCCAAAAACCAGCTGCGCCAAGTTTTTCTCAACTTGATCTCCAACGCCAAGGACGCCATGCCCGAAGGCGGCAAACTGAAAATCAGCACTCAGGGCAACCCCAAGCAAATCCGGATCAAGGTGCAGGACACCGGTGTGGGCATCAAACAGGAAAACCTGGATAAGATCTTCGAAACCTTTTTCACCACCAAAATCGACAGCGTCAAGGGTGTGGGGCTGGGGTTGTCTGTCTGCTACGGCTTTATCAAGGAACACGGCGGCGATATCCTGGTGGAGAGCCGGCCGGGGGAAGGCACTACCTTTACTATTATTCTGCCTACGAGTGAGTATGCACCCAAAACCTCCACAAGCCCATAGTTTCGAAGCCGGAGGGCCCCAGATCCGGTGTTGCCAGGGGATCGCAGTAGGTTTACTACGGCTTCTCCCCTGGACGCCTTGGCTCTGGGGCCCTCCGGCTTCGAAACACTGTTTTTCCGATTGCACCTGATCCCGTGTTGAAAGGGACTCGACGGGTGACGGGTGGCACCGGCAAGAATTGCCGGTGGCCGGAGGCCGGGAGGTCTTTTTAAACCGCAGGAACAGTCTACTATCTTGAAGGATTTAAATCTGCAGCCCAACACCGGCTTTGGGTTCGAGGGGAGGTTTTGAAACCGCTTCTAAGCAAATCCATATCAAACCGGTTGGTCAATTGCTCCTCTTGTTGCTGCGCAACCCAGGCAACTAGTTGCCTGGGCCACCCGCCCTTATGGGCACATGGGTGCCGCACTAAAAGCGTATGGCCGGCCTCCGTGCCGGCCGGTTATAAGCATCGATTTGAGCATAAACGCCTCTTGTTCATTCGGCTAGCCCCACCGGGTTTTCGAAGGCAACCTATAAAATCCGAAAATTGTATTGTCATTTGTCCCCTGCCCCATAGCATCCATGGTGATCTTTAATTAATATAACACACTACAATTATTATATTTATATATAGATTGCATCGAACAGGGCAACTTACCGTAAAAGGTAATAACTATAATAACTATATTATCTAAACTTATTTTTCCCATTTTTGGTTCAGTTATTTCAGGTTTTACTAATTTTTCTATTGACATTTACCTGTAACTCTTCTATAAGCAAATTAGAGCGTGGAAATTACAGAAAGGAGGGATTTGCGATGGAAGACACACTTACGGTCTACAAGGCTAGTCAAATGTGCAATGTCTCCTCCAAATCGATCATCAACTGGATCGAAGCGGGGCATATCAAAGCGTATAAGACGGTGGGAGGACACCGTCGCATCAAGCGGGAGGATCTGGTGGCGTTCATGCAGCGTCAGGGTATACCCATCCCTGCGGAGACGGCCACCAATGGTCGAAAGAAAATTCTGGTGGTGGACGATGATCCCATTATCGTCGAAACCATTGTTCAAGCTTTGGAAGAGGACGAGCACGACTACGAAGTTATCTCTGCGGCCGACGGATTTGAAGCCGGGCTACAGGTCAATCACTTTCGCCCGGATTTGTTGATTCTCGATATCATGATGCCCGATATCAAGGGCAATGAGGTGTGCAAGAGAATCAAGAGCAGTGAAGAGACCAGCAGCACGAAGATTATTGTGCTTTCGGCTTACCTGGATGACGAAAAGTTTGAAGAGATGAAGTCCTACGGTGCAGACATGTGCTTTTCAAAACCGCTGCCGCTTCCTCAACTCAAAGAAGAGGTCGCTCGATTGCTGGAATTGGCATAACCGCTTCACGGGTTGAAGTTAAAGGAAAGGAGGCAAGGTATGAAACTTAAAGAAGCGCTTGGGACAAAAAAGTTTATTGTCACCTCAGAGGTCCAGGCGCCCCTGTTGGATGCACAGCCGGAAGACTTGGTGGAATCCCTCAAACGCATTCGCGGCCGTGTGCACGGGGTGGCTGTAACAGACGTCGAACTGCAAGGCGTGGTGGGCGATACCATCCAGACCTGTGAGTTGCTGGAAAAAAACCGTTTTAACTCCATTTACCAAACCACAACCCGTGATAAAAACCGCGTTCAGCTCCAAAAAGACTTGACCGACGCCCATGTGGCGGGCGTTGAAAATCTGCTGGTCTTTACCGAAGATTATCGCATCTCCGGCGACAGCCTGCAAGAGACCATGTTCTTCCACGTGGATTCGGGCAAACTGGCCTCGGTGCTCGACCACATCCGCGAGGGACGGACCATAGAGGGCCAGGATCTGCCCAACCCGGTGGATTTCACGTTGGGATCGGGGGTCGAATCGCTGTGGGGCAAAAATGTGCCCAAGCAAGGCATGCAGGAAATGGAGTCCATGCGCGAAATGGGCGCCGGCTATTTTCTGACCACACCGATTTTCGATCTGGATCAGTTCCAAAAATTCCTCCGCCAGGTGGACACTTTTAATGTGCCGGTGATTGCGGAAGTCCTGCTGCTTAGAAATGCGGCCATGGCGCGATTTATCAACCGGCATTTCAAATCCGGCCTGGTGCCCGACTGGGTGATCCAAAAACTGGACAAAGCCCCGGACAAGAAACGCGCCAGCATCGAGCTGTTTGCCGACCTGGTCAAGGGATTGAAAGAGATTTGCCATGGTATCCACATCATTACCATGGGCGGAGAAGACAAATTGCAGTCCTACCTGGACGCCGCCGGGCTTCGATAGTGTGTATCCGTGACGGCATGGATTTATCAGGGCCTTGCCTTTAACGCCGTTTTGCCATCCTCAGCCATATAACGCCGCGATGGAAGAGAATGCGAAACGGCTTTGGCCTCAGCCGGATCCCATCCCGCCGTTTCCGGATGCACGAAAAATTCTTCTTCAGGCATTCGATGGTTCACGACTTGACCGATCAGATCACGCGGCCCTGAACGTTAGCGACATTCATCTCCATCAGCGCAATCCAGGTGTCGTTCCTTCCGTACGACAGGTTGGATAAAAACGTTTTAAATCTTGATCTGTTTAGTATGATTTTATCAGCAGCATAAAAACAACCTTATCACCACAGGAGGATAGTCCAATGACTGTGCCCATTGAACTCGACGAACTGGACAGCGAGTTTAAATCGGCCGTCCTGGAAAAAGTCCCTGCAGCCAATTTCGATCTATGTTTGACTTGCGGGACCTGCACCGGCGGCTGCCCGGCATCGGAACTGTTCGACATGGACCCGCGCAAACTGGTGCGCATGCTCGTGCTCGGACTGGACGAGGAGATCAAAAAGAGCCCCTGGGCGTGGGTTTGCACCATGTGTGCGCGGTGCACCCAACAGTGCCCCATGGAAATCGATATTCCCAAGCTGGTATACAACATGCGCGGCAGCTGGCCCCGGGACAAGCGCCCTAAAGGCATCCGTGGATCGTGCGACCAGCATATCCGCGCCGGCAACGCCATGGGTGTTCCCGCCGAAGATTTCAAGTGGACGGTTGAAGATGTGGCCAGGGAAATCCGCGAAACCCAGCCCCAATTCAAGGACATGCAGGTCACCGTCGACCGCAAAGGCGCCCACATGGTCATTAACCAGAACTCCCGCGAGCCGGTGACCGAGCCGGATGAACTGGCGCCGCTCTGGAAAATCCTGCACCTGGCCGGTGCCGACTGGACCTATCCTTCGGTGATGTGGGCCGGAGAGAACTATTGTCTCTTTCTGGCCGACGAAGAGGGCTGGCGGTATATTCTGGAAGAGTTTGTCGTTCACGTCGACAATAATCTGGGAAGCAAGCTGGTGGTCAATACGGAGTGAGGGCACTCATTCTTTGCAATCCTGGAAGGATTGAAAAAATTCAACATTCCCCATCATTTTGAATTCACCAGCATCATCACCCTTTACGCCCAGTGGATCCGCGAAGGCAAGCTCAAGGTCAATGCCGATTGGAACAAGGACCTGGGCATCAAATTTACCTGCCAGGACCCGTGCAACATCGTTCGTAAAACCTGGGGCGAAGAGATGGCCCGGGATATGCGCTTTGTGATCAAAACCGTGGTGGGTGAAGAGAACTTCATCGACATGGTCCCCTGCGGCGTCAACAACTACTGCTGCGGCGGCGGCGGCGGTGCGCTGCAGGGCGGTTACACCGAACAGCGCCGCGCTTACGGCAGGGTCAAGTTCGACCAGATCATGGCCACCGGCGCCAAATATGTATTGGCGCCCTGCCACAATTGCCACTCGCAGATTGAAGACCTCTGCGGGCACTACGGCGGCAGCTATCATGTGGCCCACATCTGGACCTTTATGTGTCTGGCCATGGGTGTTTTGGGCGAAAACGAACGGGCTTATCTCGGACCGGATCTGCAGAATTTCGGATTATAGAAAGGAGGAAGAACCATGCCACAATCAACCACCGGAGCCGTCCTGGTCGTCGGCGGAGGCATTGCCGGTATTCAAGCCTCCTTGGACCTGGCGGAATCCGGTTACAAAGTCTACATGGTGGAAAGCGAATCGGCCATCGGCGGAAAGATGGCCCAGTTGGATAAAACCTTTCCCACCAATGACTGCTCCATGTGCATCATCTCCCCCAAGCTGGTGGAGGCCGGCCGTCATCTCAACATCGAACTGCTGACCCTGACCGAAGTGCTGGAGGTGGAGGGCGAAACCGGCCGTTTTTCGGTCAAGGTCAGGGAAAAGCCCCGTTTCATCGACCCGGACAAATGTACGGCCTGCGGCGAGTGTGCCAAGGTGTGCCCCATCGAGATCCCCAACCTGTTCGACCTGGGGCTGCAGGAAAAAAAGGCGGCGTACAAACTCTATCCCCAGGCCATGCCCGGCGCCTATGCCATCGAAAAGAAAGGCACGGCCCCGTGCAGGGCCACCTGCCCGGCCCATGTGAGCGTTCAGGGCTGGATCGCCCTGATGAACCAGGGGCGCTATGCAGAGGCCATCGCCTTGTTCAAGCAGGACCATCCCTTCCCGGGCATCTGCGGCCGGGTCTGCCACCACCCCTGCGAGGGGGCCTGCACGCGCAACCAACTGGATGAACCGCTGAGCATCATGGCCCTGCACCGCTATCTGGCGGACCTGGATATGAAATCCGCCAAGCCCTTTGCCCCCGAAAAAAAGGCGCCCAAGAACGCCAAGGCGGCCATCATCGGTTCGGGGCCGGCCGGCCTCGCCTGCGCTTACTTTCTGGCCATCGAGGGCTATGCGGTCACGGTCTTTGAAAAGCACGAGGTGCTGGGCGGCATGCTCACCCTGGGCATTCCCGAATACCGCCTGCCCCGCAACATCATCGACGCCGAGATTCAAACCATCCGCGATCTGGGGGTGACCTTCAAAACCGGCGTGGAGATCGGCAAGGACGTCACCATCGGACAGTTGCGGGAGCAGGGATTCAAGGCCTTCTTCATGGGCATCGGCTCCCAGGAGTGCAAGTCCCTGGGAATAGAAGGCGAAGACTTTGAAGGCGTGGTGCCGGGGGTGGATTTTCTGCGCCGGGTCAACCTGGGCGAGAAAGTCAAATTGGGCGATCGCGTTGCCGTGATCGGCGGCGGCAATGTGGCCATGGATGCCGTGCGCACGGCCCTGCGCTGCGGATCGGCCAAGCCCTTTATCGTCTATCGCCGCAGCGAAGCCGAAATGCCGGCCAATGCCGAAGAGATCGAAGAGTGCCGCGAAGAGGGCATCGATATCATGACCCTGACCAATCCCATCCGGGTGATCGCGGAAAACGGGCGGGTCACCGGCATCGAGTGCATCAGGATGCAGTTGGGCGAACCGGACGGGAGCGGCCGGCGAAGGCCCGAGCCCATGGCGGGCAGCGAATTCACCATGGAGATCGACGCCCTGGTGCCGGCCATCGGCCAGGAGAGCGACTGGGCCTGCCTCACCGATGAGTGCGCCTGTGTCCTGAGCGATTGGGGCACCATGAACGTGGACCCGGTCACCCTGCAAACCGACGACCAAGACATCTTTGCCGGCGGGGACGCGGTCACCGGACCGGCCACGGTGGTGGAAGCCGTCGAGGCCGGAAAGCAGGCGGCCATCTCCATGGACCGCTTCATCCAGGGCGCGGATATGGCCGAAGGCAGAGATGTCGTCTATCCAGCGGTCACCGATGTGCCCCTGGAGGGCCGCGCCTTGATACCGCGCCAGAAGATGCGCCATGCGGCCGTTAAAAAACGGAAGCAAAATTTCGATGAAGTGCAGCTGGGTTACGGCCAAACCTTGGCCAAACGGGAAGCCGACCGCTGCCTGGAATGCGGATTGTGCTCGGAGTGCTACCGGTGCGTGGATGCCTGCCTGGCCGGTGCCGTGGACCACCTGATAAAGGCCGAGGAGAAAACCATCAAGGTGGGCGCCATCATATTGGCCCCCGGGTTTGCGACCTACGACCCGAGCCAGTACCAGACCTACAGCTATGCGACGCACCCCAATGTGGTCACCAGCCTGGAGTTCGAGCGCATGCTGTCGGCCTCCGGACCCTATGCCGGTCATCTGATGCGGCCTTCGGATCATAAAGAACCGAAAAAAATCGCCTGGCTGCAATGTGTGGGGTCGAGGGACATCAATCATTGCGACAACGCCTACTGCTCTTCCGTTTGCTGCATGTATGCCAACAAACAAGCGGTGATCGCCAAAGAGCACAGCGACGGATCGCTGGACACGGCCATCTTCTTTATGGACATGCGCACCTTCGGCAAGGACTTTGACAAGTACAACCTGCGGGCGGAAGACGACCACGGCGTTCGCTTTGTGCGTTCGCGTATCCACTCGGTCTATCCGGACCAGGATGACCGGCTGCGCATTGTGTATGCCACCGAAGCGGGGCACTCCGTGGAAGAAATCTTCGACATGGTGGTGCTGTCCGTAGGGCTGACGGCGGATGCCGCCGCAGTGGCGCTGGCCAAGCGGTTGGATGTTGAGCTCAACGAATACGGCTTTGCCCGCACCAGCAGCCTGATGCCGGTCAAAACGTCCAAAGAGGGCATCTTTGTCTGCGGCGCCTTCCAGGAACCCAAGGATATCCCCCACTCGGTGATGGAAGCCTCGGCTGCTGCAGCTTGTGCCACCGAAAGACTGGGCGATGCCCGCTGGTCGCTCACCCAGGAGCGGAAACTGCCGCCCGAACAGGACACCAGCGATCAGGAGCCGCGCATCGGCGTCTTTGTCTGCAATTGCGGTATCAACATCGGCGGTGTGGCCGATGTGCCGGCCGTGCGGGACTATGCCGGGACGTTGCCCCATGTGGTGCATGTGGAAGACAATTTGTTCTCCTGCTCCCAGGACAGCCAGGTTCACATCAGAGACATCATCACCGAAAAGCGCATCAACCGCGTGGTGGTGGCATCGTGCTCGCCCCGCACCCATGAACCGCTTTTCCAGGAGACCATTCGCGAGGCCGGTTTGAACAAGTATCTGTTCGAAATGGCCAACATCCGCGACCAGAACACCTGGGTCCATATGAACAACCCGGACAAGGCCACTGAAAAGGCCAAGGACCTGGTGCGCATGGCCGTAGCCAAAGCGGGCCGCATCGAGCCCCTGCATACCGTCTCCGTGCCCATCACCAAGTCGGCCTTGGTGGTGGGGGGCGGCGTGGCCGGCATGGAAGCCGCGCTGGGTGTGGCCGACCAGGGATGCCAGGTGCATCTGGTGGAGAAATCGAGCCAATTGGGAGGCAATGCCCGCAGCCTGCGCTCCACATGGCAGGGGGAAGCATTGGGAGCCTATCTTGACGAGATCGTTGCCCGGACCCAATCCCATCCCAACATTGACGTCCATCTGAACAGCGAAGTCGAAGAAACCCATGGATCCCTGGGCAACTTTGAGACCCGCGTCTCCAACCTCACCAGCGGCCAAAAAGATATCTTCCACGGCGTGACCATCCTGGCCACCGGCGGCAAGGAGTATAAACCCACGGAATATATGTACGGCAAGCACCCCAATGTCATGACCCACCTGGACCTGGACGGCGCCCTGGCCCGGGAAGACGAACGGCTGGAAAAGGCCAAGAGCGCCGTCTTCATTCAGTGCGTGGGATCGCGCGATGCCGATCGGCCCTATTGCAGTAAAATCTGCTGCACCCACAGCCTGAAAGGCGCTCTGGCGCTCAAGGAGAATAATCCGCGCATGAAGGTGTATATCCTCTATAGGGATATACGGGCTTACGGATTCCGCGAAACCCTTTACCAGCAGGCCAGGGAAAAAGGCGTGATCTTCATCCGTTATGACCTGGCGCATCAGCCCAGCGTGGCCATGGATGCCGATGAAACGCTGTTTCTCACCGTCATTGATCATGTGCTGCGAAGGCCGATCCGCATCAAGCCGGATCTGCTGGTGCTGGCGGCCGGCATCGTCTCCCGCGACAATCACGCCCTCTATGAGAAGTTCAAAGTGCCGGTGAACGCCGAAGGCTTTCTGGTGGAGGCCCATGCCAAATTGCGACCGGTGGATTTTGCATCGGACGGTATTTTCCTGGCCGGTCTGGCTCACTATCCCAAGCCGCTGGAAGAGAGCATTGCCCAGGCCAAGGCAGCGGCGTCGCGGGCCATGACGGTTTTGGCCAAGGAGGCCATCATGGTGGGCGGTGTGGTGGCAACGGTGGACACCGGTCGTTGTGCGGCGTGTCTCACCTGCGTGCGGACGTGTCCCTATCACATTCCCCGGGTGGACGAACACTCCCACGCCGTCATCGACCCGGCTCAATGCCATGGCTGCGGAACCTGCGCGGCGGAGTGCCCGGGAAAAGCCATCACCCTGAAGCACTATACCGACGAGCAGTTGATTGCCAAGACCGAAGCGCTGTTTGCGAATGTTAGTGAAAAATAAATTCGGATCTTAATGGAAACAAAAGGTCTAAGCAAAGTTGTTCATAACCTGACACGATTGAGTGATTAAGTGTTCAATTTCGGAGAAGAGAAAGGAAACCCAAATGAGTGAAGGTTTTGCTCCCCAAATTATCGCCTTCTGCTGCAAGTATTGCGCTTATGCAGCCGGTGATCTGGCCGGCTCCATGCGTTTGAGTTATCCTTCCAACGTGAAAGTCGTCCAGGTGCCGTGCAGCGGTCGGGTGGATATCGTACACATGTTGCGGGCCATCGAAAGCGGCGCGGACGCCGTCTATGTGGCGGGGTGACTGGAAGGCGAATGCCATTTCCTGGAAGGAAATATAAAAACCCGGAAAAAAGTCGAATACGTTCAAAAGACCTTGAAAGAGATCGGCATCGATCCTGAAAGGGTCCAGATGTTTAACTTATCATCCGCCATGGGGCCGAGATTTGCGGAGATTGCCACCGAAGTCACCGAGCAAACCCGGCAAATCGGGCCCAGCCCGATGAAAGCGCCGGCGGCCGGATAACCCGGATGCGTTGAACCGCAGAATATCGAACAGGGAATAACGAATGTCGAAGTGTGGAACCGCTGCGCTCTGTAATTATTATTTTACCCGGTTATGCATGAAGCCCAAGTCGGTTGAAAAAGCTGTTCTGCGGGCGGAGATAAACCCCCATAAGCGCTCAAATAATAATATTCAGCGGATTTTTCAGGGTTCGCTAATGCCACCGTCTGAACCGGTCGGGACAGAGCCCGACCCTACCCGGGAACCCTCAAAACGCCAGGGACCGGAGTGATTAGCGTAGGGCCGGCCTCTGCGCCGGCCTGGTATAAATTCCAATATCCTGCATAGAGATCGGCTTATCATTATTCTTTTGATTTGCTGGAGCGATGGTCAGGTTTTAATATCAAGCGCTGGTTTACGCTTTTTTAAAATCTCCCGTATGCTCCGGGAAAGAACATTCAATTCAAACGGCTTTTGTATGTAACCATCGAAGCCGCGTTCCAGGATCTGTGAGGCCTGGCGGTCCATTCTGCTGCCGCTGCATAGGAGCACCGGCACGTCATTGTTTATCGCTCGAATGGCTTCAAAGGCTTCTTCTCCGCTCATTCCGTTCATAATCATATCCAAAATGATGAGATCAACAGCATCGCCTTTTCCCGCCATGGTGTCCACAGCTTCCTTGCCGCTGGATGCCGTCAGCACTTGATACCCCAAATACGCAAGCATCTCCGACCCCACCTCGGTGACCAACTCGTCATCATCAACCAGCAATATGGTTATATTTAGGCGTTCAATATCCATGGGTGTCATTATTCAGGAAAAAAGAATCAAAAAGATTATGAAAGCTCTCTGTATCCATACCGATGCCTGTATCGGCGACCATGATACAGCCCCCCCCTTTTGAACCGGTACCACATTCTCATGGGAAGCTTCAACAACAATGTTTTCAGTGAACACTGTTTGACCTATTGGCGTTAATGCCCCGGCCATTCAGCTCCGCCGAGGAAATCGTAACCGATCTTCTTTTGCAGCGATTCGATCTGCACGAAGGCCTGTTTGAGCATGGCTTCATCCATGTTCCCGATTTTGTTCAACACGATGCGGTTGTCCATAGGCCCGCCGGCCTGTAAACCGGCCAGCTGCGCCTGAAAACGCAGCCGCATCAGGAAATCATAGGACGAGGAGACGGCATCGCAGGCAGAGGGCTGTAGGACCTTTTTCCAGACCAGGGCCTCGATGCGTTCCATGGAATGTGTGAGCGGCAATTTATGACGCAACGCATAGAGCCTGCCGAACCCGATAACCGGCATCAGCGTCTCCTTCATGTTGAGCCGTCCCGCCTCTCCGGGCGGACCGCCGCTCTTGATGATTCTGCCCAGGAGCCTGAAGGGCGGCTTGAAGAGCAAAGCGTTCTGGGCCAGATGGGGCAGGAAGCTGGGACGGTCCTTGAGGACCTTGTAAATGAAGGTGCGCAGTTCATAGGCCAGCTCGACTTCGCCGTAGACCGGCCGAAAATCCAGGCAGATGCTGAAATCCAGCAGTTCCTTGGGCTCGGCTTTCAATATCCATTCGACAAAGTTCTCCTTCCACTCGGGCAGCGAGCGGCACCAGTCCGGGTTGCCCGCCATCACATCGCCGTCGCACAGGGCATAACCGGCCCGGTTCAGCCACCGGCAGACCCGCCGGCCCAGGGAGAGAAAATAGTCCTGGACCCGGGCCCCTGCAGCACCACTGTCCTGCTGATAGATGATGGCATTGTCCTGATCGGTCAGCAGGGTCTGCTCCTGCCGGCCCTGGCTGCCCATGGCGATGAAGGTGAAAGGTACCGGCGGTGGTCCGAGTTCCTCCG
>JASFER010000090.1:0-21204 GCA_050124755.1 Desulfobacteraceae bacterium | reverse complement strand
CCTGTTTTTAGTCGCATTGCAGGAACTACAGAAGGATTCACAATTAAATCGTTCGGTTGATGAAGAAATCGGACTGACTCAGAGGATTTTAGACGAAGAAATTCAAGTGACCATCATACCTTCTTTGGAAAGGCGCCTGAATGCCCTGGACACGTTGGCAAGGGGCACTCCCTTGTTGGGGCTCCTCGGCACCGTGATCGGTATGATCAAAGTCTTTTTTACCTTGGGCATCGGTCAGAGCGCACCGGACCCGGCGCTGCTGGCAAGGGGCATCGGACTGGCTCTGATCACTACAGCGGCCGGCCTCATTGTCGCCATACCCTCTTTTTTCATGCATCGCTACTTCCAGGCAAGAGTGGATCGTCTGGTAACAGAGGCCCAGAAGGCCAAGGTCTGGTTTATCGGTCAACTTGCAAAAAGACATCAAATCTCCCTGGTGGATGCAGATGAACAATGAGTTTATCTTAAGAAAACAAGATAAGGTTTATAAACCCGTGCCATTGAAGGTGCTGAAAAGATGGGCCTATGAAGGGCGGGTAAGTCCCGGTGATATGGTATCGTCCGATGGTGGAAAAACATGGACTTTAGCCGGTAAAATACCCGGCCTGATCCAGTTTTTTCCATCGCACACCTCTTCGCTTTCATTGTCGGAGGTGCCCAGGGGCTATAGCGGTAAAATCGAACGCAAACGAAAAGGTATCGAAGTCATCGATATGATCCCCATGATCGATATGGTATTCTTATTGTTAATCTTTTTTGCCTTGACAAGTACGTTTGAGATTCAACGCGTTATGGAAATGAATCTTCCGAAAGCGGCCACCGGAGAGCGGCTGCAGAAGGAACAAACCCTGACGCTGCATATTAAGAGCGATAATCAACTGCTGCTTGAAAACCGGCCGGTCGCATTGCATGACCTGCAATCGGCTCTCACTGAAGTTGTACAGGAAAGCGCCGGGGTGACCCTGGTTATAAAAGGCGATGCCCAGGTACCCCACGGCAAGGTCGTTGAAATCATGGACATCACCAATGCATCCGGGGTTAAAAAAATAATGATAACCGTAAAAAAGCGTTGATGAGCGGCATTGGCGGCACAGCCTATCGTGATGATGGCCAAAGAGGATCTCATGGAGTCCCGATTTGTCAAATACCTGTTGGCTTTTTGGATAGTGTTGGCTGCGGCAACAACAGCACACGGTCAAAAAGCGTCTTCATATGTCAATCTGGGGGTAAGCTATTACAAGCTGAAAAAATATGAAGCAGCTATCGAGCAATTTAAACGCGCTGCCGATATCGACCCTCAGTATCCAAACCTTTACGGGCTGCTGGGAACGGCATACCTGCAAAACGGGCAATACGAGGCCGCTGCAAAAGCTTTTCAAATTCAGATTAAACGCACTCCGGACAGTGATAATCTTCATTTTAACCTTGGATTGACCTATCTCAAGATGCACAAGGACGATCAGGCCGCCCGCTCCTTTCAAAAATCAGCTGATCTTAATCCCGATTCCCTGAAAGCGTATCGAAATTTGGCTTATCTTTACTCCCGGCAGGGTGATTTAGGTGGTGCCGAAAAAGCGCTGGCGTATGTCATTGCCAAAGAAGCGGGTTGGAAAGATCACTATAACCTGGGTGCTGTGCTTCACCGGCAAGCACGATACCACGACGCCATCAGACAATATAAAAAGGCGCTGGCGCAGCATCCGGACGGTCCAGCGGAGATTCATGTGGCCCTGGCGAAATCATACCTGCAATTGGACCGGATGGATGCAGCTTTGCAACAATATCAGTTGGCCACTCAGCTCAACCCCATGGATCCGGAGACCAATTACGAACTCGGTCGCATTTACCGGGCACAGCGAAAGCTTCAAGATGCGATGACCGAATTCAGACTGGCGCTGAGGCAAAAACCTGATCACATTCGTGCAAGAAACCAGCTGGCATCCCTGCTGGCTGAAACGGGTCAGACAGATCAGGCGATTAAAGAATACCGGCACTGCTTGGAATTAGACCCGGATAACGTTGCGTCCCTGCTGGGAATAGGCCAATCTTTCAGAGAAAAAGGCGCTGTCGTGCAAGCCATCGATTATCTTCTCAAAGCAAGATCCATCGATCCTGATCAAAGGGATGTTCGGTTTCAATTAGCCCTTTGTTATGATTCTCAAGGTCAACTCGCAAAAGCCCGGGCGGAGTATTTGGAAGCGCTGCGCATCGACCCCAAATCGACGGAAAGCATGTTTAATCTGGCGGCTGTACATGAACGCCAAGGCAACCTGGAGCAAGCCCGCGTATATTATCTTAAGGCGACACGGCTGAATCCAGCCTTTGCCGAAGCATACCATAATTTGGGCATGCTTTATGACCGCATGGGGCAATCCCAAAAAGCGCTGGATGCCTACCGGCGTGCCTTATCGGTCAATCCGGAATTTGCTATGACATATAACAATGTGGGCGTCATCTACTGGAAAAAAGGCGCCCTTGAACAGGCCAAAGAGGCATTTGAGAAAGCGCTGACATTGGATCCTTCCATTGGCCAGGCTTATTATAATTTAGGCGCTGTATTGGAAGCGCAACAAGCCTATGCTGACGCGGCCAAAGCATATCAACAGGCCATTGCCGTCGATGCGACGCACACGGATGCCATCATCGGCCTGGCCAATGTTTATCAAGCATTGGGTAAAACGGAAAAATCACAAGAGGCGTATCAAAGTTTGTTGCGCCTGGATTCCAAAAATGTGGAAGCACAGTTTAAAATAGCCGAAATGTTGGCCTCTGAAGGCGAAAATGATCGCGCAATCGAAGCGTATGAAATCCTTTTACGCACGAATCCTGATTTTGTAGACGCGTTAAACAATTTGGGGGTGCTGTTTTTTGAGAAAAAAATGTATCAAAAAGCGCTGCACTATTTAACCCAAGCAGAAATGAGAGACCCCCGGCGGGCGGACATTCATAATAATCTCGGAGTGCTCTATCTTGAAATGGGAAAATACGAAGAGGCGCAGCGTCAATTTGAATCCGCTCTCAGGCTGGAGCAGGAGGCCGAAGCGGCCGGGCCACCGCAGGTCGGTCCATAGGAACGGCAGGTGAAACGCAATAGGTTTTCTCCATATCTGATTCTTTCAGTGTTTTTTCATTGCGGCATTATGATGCTTTTCTACCAGTATGGGCTGCCGATCCAGGAGAAACCGGAAAGAAGGGTGCCGGTGGAGATAATGTTCATCAGAGATATGCCAATGGTTTCCATTCACTCACCCGAGTCTGCCTTCGAGCCAAAAGCGCTGACCGGTGGCGCTTCACCCCTCATCACCAGCCATAAGTTAACGCTGGATGTATCCGAGCCTGATTTGATGGAGGATCAATTGGATCCCCGGCTTGACATTTCCCAAATGTTCACCAAACGTTCATCAAAAATCATTCGAGAAACGAAAACCGCTCCCGTCCGGAGAATGACAGGCACGGGAAAAGCGTTAACCTATGCAACCACCGTCGATTCCTTACCCCCTGAAGAGTACCCTGCAATTGAGCTCGAACCGACAAAAGGCTTGATCGCCGTAATGGCAGGCAGGCAACGCGTACCGGTGCCTGATGCCAAGGCGGCGATGCGGTCAAAAACCCGGCAATTCACAGGAGACGACGCTGACACAAGCCTTTCAAAAATTGCATCTGTGGGGCCCCGTATTCTGGCGCCGGAAGATGAGCCGGTTCCATTGAAATTGGATCGTCCGCCCACCATTCCATTTCCAGGGGCAACCAAAGGGGCATCCTTTATGCTGTTGGTGGATACCAGCGGTTCTGTCAAAGGCAATCCGCTGCAGGGAATAAAGAGATCCGCGGTTGAATTTATCAGCCTGATGGGTCCTAAAGATAGAGTCGGATTGATGACCTTTGATGATATGACACAACTGATCAACCCTTTCACTTCAAAAAATGAGCGACTGAAATACAAGGTCAGGAGTCTTCGTACAACCGGAAAATTGACCGTATTAAATGATTCACTTCTGGAGGCCGGTCAACTTCTCAAGACCGAGGATAGCGACAATCTTCATGTTGTATTGTTTTCTGACGGCAAGGACGAAGGCAGCCGGACAAGCCTGGACCAGGTTGTCCGCACGCTGAAGAAGCTAAAAGTTTCAGTGTTGGCTGTGGGCTATACCCGCGTAGAAAAAAAATATTTGGATATACTGCGTAGTATCGCCGATGCAACGGGAGGTGTTTTTGTTCAAACGCCCGAATTTGATGATATCCTTTCCCTTTATAAATCAACATGGCCGAAACCTGGACCAGCGCCGGAAATTATGAAAACAGGCGGGGGAGCTATTCTTATAAAGAGCGATCCAACCGATGCGCAAATCTACGTCAACGACGAGTACCTGGGATCGACGCCGATGCTGATCAAGCTGCCCATGGGAAAATACGATGTGCGGTTGGAAAGCGATGGGTATTACCAATGGCAGGCGCAGCTTGAGCTTAGCGAACCGGGGGAAGTACCGCTTTTTGTCAAATTAGAGCCGATTCATGATTGACCAAAGTGCCAAAGAACCTGGTTGCTGAGTTTAATTTTAATTAAAGTGTGGGGTTTCGTCTAATGTCCGACAGGTGACCGTCAAAGTAAATCTGCGCCAAATGTTGGCACCCCTAATCAAGGAGGGAAACATGACAGTAGACGATTTAATAGCCCTGGGGGTAATTCTTTTTGTTCTGGCAATTGTTGGGCTGATCTGCTTTCTGGGTTTATCCGGAGCCTTTTCAGCGGTGTGACAAAAGCGGGCAGCGATGAAATAAAGCGTTGCCGTTCAGGTGCCTGTTTCTCAAAAGCAGCTGCAAGGCCTGAGAAACCGATAATATCCTGCTTGGTGAGCAGATTCTAAGCCTATTCTGTTATCCATCCCAAGGCCTCTATCTCTTCTATAATATCGCCCAGCCGCTGGTCTTCAAGGGTAGTTCTTCGCTGGCACCCTAGTGCCACATCCCACCGCCTGAGAGCATAAAACTCTTCGCGCATGGTTTTAAACGCCTGCGGGCTCAGGGTTGCGCCTTTTTTACTGGCCACCGAATCGCCCGGGCCCGGGACGATCACCTCCGGGTTCATGAAAACGCTCTGCACCGGGTCCGTGTAGTTGAAAGGCTTTATAACGTCGTCCGTTTTGGGCCGCCGCCCCTCACGCAACAGTATGGCTCGCTGGAGATTGAAGATGCGTTCACCGTAACGGTTCAAGCCGGCTTCATCGGTGTCGATACCGGTAACGGCAGAGAAAATACGGCTTTCCAAAGTCGGATCACCCACGCGATCCGCTGTGTTCCAACTCACCATCATGGGCCAGGCGCTGTCGCACAACATCAGGCTGTCCTTAACCAGGGTACGGTCCATGATGTTCACCGCCGCCTGCGCCTTTCCCTCGTGACGGGTAAGGTCCCAGGCCGCATCGTGGCCCCAGAACCGGGCAGCAGCAGCCCTGAAAACGGCGTTGTCCACCGGTGAAGATTGGGGATTATCCTGGTGCATCACCCAGAATCCCACCAGGCGGCTGACTTCATGCAGCATGGCGATGGGTTGACGAGGCTCGAAAGCGTAGAGCAAACCGTTCATGGGATACTCCCGGGCGCTGTAGGTGGCGCCATCACCGACGCCGGCCACCTCGTTGGCGAAATGCCGCGTGGCATCCTCACCAAGGGCGTCGCCGGCACGCAGCAAACCCTCGGCCAGTATGTCCCCGAAGCCTTCCCGGTGGGCTATCATTCGGGCCAGCTTCTCGAAAAACGTGCGGGTGCCCAGTGCGGACATGTCTACACCGGCCTTGGCGATGATGTCGCACCCGGCCCGGTGACAGGTTTGCAGCCATTGGATGATGTTGGTCATCTCCATGGTGCAAAGGCTCAGGTCATTGCAGATGCCGGTGGCATCCACGGCGGTTTCAGCCGATTCTCCCGGACGGCCCATCACCCAGGGAAAATAAACGAACATGGCCTGGCACTTTCGAACCACAGATGTGCCGGAGGCCGTCTTCAAGGTGTTGCGCATCAGGCAATCCAGACCGCACTGGTAGCAGGAAGCTTTCCCGGTGCGGCGGACCTGCTCCGGTGGAAACGGCAAACAGAGCGGATCGCGCTGGTTGAGGTGAACCGCCTCTTTATTGAGATTCCGCAATCGGTCCGGGTCGGCCACGCGCGGGTTGCCCGTTCCCAGCACGGCCATCGCTTTGAGCTTTTTAGAGCCCATGACCGCTCCGAAGCCGCCGGTGGCACTGCCCTCGTTGTCGGTCATCAGGTTAGCGCTCCGGCACAGGTTCTCGCCGGCCACGCCGGTGGTGACAAACCGGACTTTCTTTCCATGGAATGCTTTGAGACGCTCTCTAACTGCATACACCCCCTGCCCCCATAGGTTGCCGGCATCGCGAATTTCAGCCTTACCGTCTTCGATCAATAGGTAAACCGGTTGTTCCGACGCACCACGGATAACGACACCGTCAAACCCGGCCCTTTTCAGGTGGGGACCAAAATACCCTCCAAGGTTGCCGTAGCAGAATCCCTCCGGCTGCCGCATGGGCGATTTACCCACAACAACGAAACGCGCCGCCCCCTGGACACCAGTGGCCCCCAGCGGCCCGGTCATGAAGATCAGGTGGTTTCCCGGATCGAAAGCGCCCACCCCCTGCCCCACCGTTTCCCAGTAGATGCGGGTGGCAATCCCTCGGCCGCCCAGATAAAGATCGGCGTAGGCCGCGGTTTCTCTTTCATCCAAACGTCGATTCGAAAGATCCACAAAAAGAATTTTGCCGCACCAGCCGTTTGTGCCGGGATCCATAGCAACCCTCCTATTAAAAGCATATCAGACACTATCCCTTTACATTTAGACGCCGCATTTGGAAAAAGGCAAGATTGTAATGCAGATCTTAAGGGATCCTCAGAAACATAACTGCCGTTTTGGGCTATAATGGAGGTCATGGATGCAACAATATTGTTGAACGTATACCGGTAGGCATTGTCAATTGCCAGACGGCCCTCTTTATAGACCAATCCATATTGGGTCTCATATGCCTTTTGGAAAAAAACAATCCCCCGGAAAAAACTAAAACTAAAGCCAAAGTGCAACGTTCGCGCATCTGCTGAACCACGTACCGTCTTTGAAATGTCAATAGCACGGCATGCTGCATCTTCGCCGGAGAGTTTAATAACATCTTTATCAAGCGTATATACAGCAGGTGCCAGAAGAAAACAAAATAAAATTAAAGCACCAACACCAAGAATAGACCCAAAGAAGAAACAGAAGGCGAGAAACACTTTCATTTTGTTTTCCTTTCTAAAAGCAATAAAAAGGAAATTAGTAAAAACACCAATCCAAATATACCTTATACGAAACGGCAAAAGAAAATGTGATTTACATCACACTATTAGGGGGTTTTAGGCAAAAAAAACCTAATGATACGATTAAAACCAGACTGGTACCCGAGGTTTGTTCAGCAGGGGCAGCAGCTAAAAAAGGCGGAATAACTCCCCCGTTTTTTACTCTCTTATTTCTTTCCTTATTTTGGTTTGCATGCATACGGCCAAATTATCTTGGTATTCCTGGGGAAAATCTCGCCCGTTGTAAGTTTGTAGGGAATAGTTACATATTTTTGCTTTCTCGGTAAGGCTTTCATCGAATGGGAATCGAGCGGGAGTTGACGTCGCATAAGCGCGACAGGGTCCATGTAATGTCCCTCGACCGGAACTAGGACGCCCCGTCGGAGGATGCAGTATTTATCGCTTTGGCTAAAAAACGTGCCCAGATGAAGGTGCTCCTTACGCCTCGGATTGGGAATACCCGTCCTTCCGGTAATGCCGATAACCTGTCCCATTTGAACACGCTGGCCGATTTCAAGTGTCGGCATCTTCTTTAAATGTGCGTACTGGGTATAAATCCACACGCCAAGGCCGGTGTCTTCGGGCGGATGCTGCAATACGATCTCAATACCTCGATAGCCCTGCTCACCACGAAACTTGGCAACGACGATACCATCGGCCATGGCAAGGATCGGCGTTCCGCCCGGTACAGGGATGTCCGCGCCATGGTGTCGTCGGTTCGGCACCGGTCCACGCCATGGCTCTCCAAAGATATGGTCGATAGGAGGGCAATATGTGTTTTTGGGGTAGACTGGCACTAATCCAGTCTCAAACAACCCTCTTTCCTTTTCGTGCTCGCGGTCTCGATTACGCAAAAAGGCACCTTTGGTGACAGTATCGAGATCAGCATGCGTTGCAGTACCAGAAGGAAAACCATTACTATCGCCTGCCAAAGCATCGTCATCCCGCTTTTTCCTTTTACCAGTCCGGCCCTTGAAAAAGGCTTGTATTTCTGATCGATTCGCAAATCCGTCACCGTCGGAGTCAAACAGCTTGAACCGCTCCGGCCGGCCCCGAAACTCCTGGCGCGAGATCTTGCCGTCGCCGTTGATATCCATGCGCTTTAGTATCTTATCCGGCCTGGATTGGGCCTCTGATGGATTAGGCAACGAGATCAATGCAAAAATGAGAATTAAAAAGTATTCAACTATACCTAACCTTGATTGCATCAGTCACCCTCTTTTCCAGCAACTTCTAATGTTTGGTTCAAACCGAAGCAGCCTTCGTTCCGAGGCGCTGCTTGATCACCCGGTTATATTTTAGATTAAGATTCGATATCCATCTCGGATATAGTCACAGGCAAAACCAATATTCGGTTCGCGCGCCATCGTATGGAAACAATCATCCAATTTGGCCAGATATTTATTGCGCATTATCATGACAATAAAACGGCATGAAAATTACGTACCGCACCAATTTAATTGCATATGCTATCATAATGTTCTCCATACAGGATTACATGGGACCTTAAAAGGAAAAATTATTTTTAAATCAAGATCCAATATTTTGCGTTTTTATGTGTTTTCTGATTAAAATTGACACTGAACACGTCCTTTAGTATTCGGATTACGGTTAGGGGGATAAAAGATACACTCACCTGAAGCTGATTACCCTTTCTTCTTTAATAATATTCAGACCTATATCTCATCCGGGTTCGGTATCCCATGACATGCAGAAGCCACAGCGCATATCGAGGGTTTTTTGGACCTGCTGCAAAAGAAAGCAAGAACAACGCTGTACGAACAGGCCCAACACTTTATGGACGCCATATCCGAAGCGGCCCAAGCAATGGAATGGCTGGTCGACGATCTGCTCTCCTTTTCCCGGATGGATCGCCATCTCCCGCCGTTTCAAAAAGCGGCATTGGAGGCGCTGGTGCGCAATATCCTGCGTGAATTCGAGCCGGATAAGGGTGCGGCATCCTTCTTTGCCCAACCGCATGAATAACAAGGAGATGTCGATGGAAGTCTCAAAGCGAATCCTGTTGGTCGAAAACGACCCCAAGGATGTGGAATCGACCCCTGCGGCACTGGCCGAACACAAGCTGGCCAGCGAAGTCGCCGTCTCCCGGAATGGGGGGGGAGCGCTGGACGATCTGTACCTAAGGGGATCATTCGCCCGGCGGCCGGCCAGCCATCCTGTGGTAATCATGAAGGCAATGATAATCAGATTGGCTGTATGTCTGTTCGTAGCTGTCGCTGCGGTTCTATTGCTGGCAAGCTGCAGTGAACAGAAAACTGAAACCTTTGAAAAGAAAGTGACATCACACGATGGTGAAAAACCGAAGATCAGACTAAATTGGATAGGACATTGGTTAGATAATCATGACAGGGAAACGCTTGTGAGGGAGGTTGCCAAGGAATTCACGATAAAAAATCCAACTATTGAATTAAATTTAAGATTCCCGCAAAGCATCAGAGGCTACAGAAGCAAGAGAGATATAGCAAAGATGTATAGGGATATGATTGGAACGGGTAACTTCAAGTGGCAAATTATATGGCTGGATGACCAGATCTACCAGTATGTAGCAGATGAATTGAATGACCCTTACTGGGGGCCCAAGTATCTGGTTGATTTCGGCCAAGTACCTGAATTTAAAAAAACACAAAAGAATTTTATATTTGATGATCCGATATGGGCGGCCCAGACCGGAGGGATTATTGTAGGCCCGATGCTGGAAGGATATTACCATGCCATATTCTATAATAAGGATGTTGCCGATAGAGTCGGTATTAAGATCAAAGATATAGGAATGACATTTGATGACCTCTCAGGATATGTCAAGGCAGTTTATGACTATAACCAGGAAACAGGTAACGATATAGCCGCGCTCTATGAATCAAGTGATTGGACCTGTCAGGAGATCTTATTCCAAAGACTGCTGAAATCCGAGATCGGAGATTTTAAAAAGAGTCTGGAGCATAAAGGTTCAACAGAAAAGAATGCGGCATTTATGAAAACACTTAATGCCTTTGAAGAATTAGGAAAATACAAACCACTATATAAGAAGCGCAAAGACAGCCTCTGGTATCAGACCAGACATGTTCCTTTAAACGATGAGGTACTATTCTATGTCAATGGCATATGGATGTATAGCCAGTGGATGAGTATTGATGAAGAAAAATCAAAAAAGATGCTTCCTGCAGAGATGCCGGTGTTTAAAGAGGTTGATTTTTACCAGGGAGGATATATTCCCGTATGGGCGGTCTGGAAAGATGCGCCCCATAAAGAAGAGGCCATTGAATTTTTAAAGTTTTGGTCAAGACCTCAGGTGGCAGAAAAATGGATAAGATATACAATGGCCCCAACCGGGATAAGGGGCCATATAACAACAGGTACGGAAGGTACACATCCCTTTGCAGCATGGCAAAGAAAGATAACGGAAAGATATGGTGGAAATATCTATTACGTTCCCAGCACCATATATATCTTTGGAAATGAAGGACGAAATGCTCTTCTCTTAGATGATGTTAAAGCTGAGATCCTTAATTTACTGGATGGGGAAACATCAGCACAAAAGGCATACGACAGAATTATGGCAAAGGTAGAATAAATTTAATACATTTTTTCAAAAACGGAATGATTCTAATTACGATTAATAAGATGAAAGATTCCCAAAGCGACAAAATAGAAAAAACAAGAATTAGGCTTAATTTAAGTAAAAAAATCTTTCTTTTTACAATGGGGCCTTTTTTAATCGTAATGATAATCATGGGTACGATAACTATCCGAAATAAAATCAATACTGAAAAAGAGTTGATGCTAAACAGGTTGAACAACTATGCAGCCCTTCTGGAATCCGGCGTCCTGAGTTTCGAGAGCATTTCTCAAAAAGATAAATTAGAAAATAGTCTGGAGGAGATTGTTCTGGCTGCAGAAATCATTAAAGATGACTATTCCACCCCATATTCTACAGAACCTTTGGCTTCAATTACTTCATTTGACAAGACACAAGTAGATAAGATGTTTGAAGAACAAAATTCAATACTTTTTATTACAAAAGGCGGAACATATGATTATCTATACCCTATTGCTTATAGAGGTTCAATTGTGGGTGTTTTCCATGTCAGTTTGCTGAATGAAAACGTTAATAAAAGAATCATTGAATACTGTTTTCTAATTATTGCTTTAAATGCGCTTGGCTTATTCGGCTCATTTTTTCTCATTAAGTTTTTGGTGAAAAAGGGTATTTTAGAAAAACTTGCAGCATTGATGAAAGGAAGCAAGGAAATCATAAGCGGAAATCTTGATTACGTGTTGGATATAAAATCAAATGACGAAATAGGAGATCTATCACACAGTTTTAATGAAATGACAAAAGATTTACGCAATACAATCGTTTCCCGCGATTTGTTGATCAAGCAGCTAAACGAGCGCACTATCATGCTTCGCAAATCCGAACAGCAGGTTCGCGATGCCAACACGGAGTTGGAAGCGCGAGTTCGGCAACGGACAGCGGAACTATACAATGCTAAAGAAAAGGCCGAGGCAGCCAACCATGCCAAAAGCCTTTTTCTGGCCAATATGAGCCACGAGCTGCGCACACCGCTGAACGCCATCCTGGGCTACTCCAAATTGATGCAAAGAGATGTTTCGTTGCTCCCCGAGCAACAAGCATACCTCGATACCATCAATCGCAGCGGCGAGCACCTTTTGGCATTGATCAATGACGTGCTTGAGATATCGAAAATCGAAGCCGGGCAGACCACTTTTGAAAGCACCACTTTCGACTTTCGCACGATGCTTGGCAACCTTGAAAAGATGTTTGACTCCAGCATGGATGGCAAGGGATTGCAATTCGAAGTCATCGGCATCGATGCCGTTCCGCGATATGTGGCAGCCGATGAAAACAAGCTGCGGCAGGTGCTGGTCAATCTTTTGGGCAATGCGGTTAGATTTACCGAGCAAGGCGGCATCACCATGCGGGTGGCCGCTGAAGACGAGGCGGCCGACCGGATGCGCCTTAAGGTTGAGGTGGCAGACACCGGCGTCGGCATTGCCGAGGATGAAATGGACAAGGTGTTTGCCTATTTTGAGCAAACCGCAAGCGGCAGAGCAAAAAAAAGCGGCACCGGTTTGGGTCTGGCCCTCAGCCGGGATTATGCCCGCATGATGGGAGGCGACATCACGGTTGCCAGCAAGGAGGGCAAAGGCAGCACCTTCTATTTTAATCTGGAGATCAGGAAAGGCAGCGCGTCGGATATCAAGAAAAAGATGCTGGTGCGGCGTGTCATTGGGCTGGAGGCGAACCAGGATATACCCCGCGTCCTGGTGGCCGAAGATACCGAGGCCAGCCGCACGTTGCTGGTGGAAGTGCTCAAAGCGGTGGGGTTTGATGTGCAAGAGGCGGTCAACGGCAAACAGGCGGTGGAAATGTTCCACAAGTGGCGGCCGCATTTCATCTGGATGGACGTCCGCATGCCGGTGATGGACGGCCTGGAAGCCACCCGGTGCATCAAGGATACCGAGATCGGCAAATCAACCCCCATTGCAGCCCTCACCGCCCACGCCCTGGAGGAGGAAAAAGAGGTCATCCTGGCGGCGGGCTGCGATGATTTTGTGCGCAAGCCTTTTCGTGAGCAGGAGATCTTCGAAGCCATGGCAAAGCACCTCGGCCTGAAATATGTGTATGCCAACAGGCGCAAAAAAGCCGTGCCGGCAGAGCCTGAGATTGACATACACCCGGAACAATTGACGGCCCTGCCGGGGGAGTTACTCGGTCATTTGTATCAAGCCGTAGTGGAATTGGACGAGGACCGGATCTTGGTGTTGATCGAAAAGGTCAAAACCATTGATGCTCACCTGGCGGCGGTATTGGATACCTTCGTCAGAAAACTCGCACTGAGTTCCTTGCTGGATCTGCTGGAAAAAATCTTACCGCCCGAACAGGTAGACGACCGTGATGGATCGAATGATTCAAAACGCAAAACAATATGACATTCTCATTGTCGATGACAACCCGGACAATCTGAAACTGCTGAGCTGGATGCTCAAAAAACGTGGCTATCGCATACGGCCGGCCGCCAACGGCCGCCATGCCTTAAAATCCGTAGCGGCCAGACTGCCGGACCTGATCCTGCTGGATGTCAAAATGCCGTTCATGGACGGTTATGAAGTCTGTCGCCGTCTCACGTCCGATGAACACAGTCGCAATGTTCCGGTCATTTTCATCAGTGCCCTTGGCGAGACAGCCAAAAAAGTCCAAGGCTTCAAGGCCGGTGGAGTGGACTACATTACCAAGCCGTTTGAAACCGAAGAGGTGCTGGCTCGGATTGACATTCATCTGCAATTGCATGAACTGACCGAACACATGAAACAAAAGGTCCGTGAGCAAACCGATGAGCTGACCAGAGCCAACCAACAGCTCCGCCAGGAAATCGATGAACGCCGGCGTGCCGAGCAGGAGCTCAATAAAAACCGCGAACATCTCGAAGAATTGGTCCGGGGACGCACGGCGCAACTGGAAGCGTCCAACAAAGAACTGGAAGGTTTTACTTACTCGGTCTCCCACGACCTGCGGGCGCCGTTGCGCCATATCGACGGTTTTCTCGAACTGCTGAAAAAGAAAGCAAGCACAACGTTGGACAAGCAGGCCCAACATTATATGGACGCCATATCCGACGCGGCCCGGAAAATGGGTCAACTGGTCGACGATCTGCTCTCCTTTTCCCGGATGGGCCGCCATCTCCCGTCGTTTCAAAAAGTGGCGATGGAGGCGCTGGTGCGCGACATCCTGCGTGAATTCGAACCGGATACCGACGGCAGAAAGATCGACTGGCGCATCGGCAACCTGCCCGTGGTCCGCGGCGATGAGACCATGCTGCGGACGGTCCTGGTTAACTTGATTTCAAATGCTTTGAAATTCACCCGCCCGCGGAAAAAGGCCCGGATCGAAATCGGGTCGTTCTCCGATCAGACCGCCGAAACCGTGATTTTTGTCCGCGACAATGGTGTGGGGTTCGACATGGCCTATGCGGACAAGCTGTTTGGCGTTTTCCAACGTCTGCACCGCGCCGATGAGTTCGAGGGTACGGGCATCGGACTGGCAAACGTGCGCCGCATCATCGCCCGGCACAGCGGGAGGATCTGGGCCGAGAGCAAGCCGGATCAGGGTGCGGCATTTTACTTTACCCTACCGTTGGAACAGTGTGTCTTTTGATATACATCCATAAGCTACCGTGACAATAAAGCAGTCTCCACCACCATTGCTATCGGTTGTGAAAGTGGAATCACTACCATTGGTCGTCCCGGCACTGTTTATGGCTACCAACCGGAAATGATAGGCAGTATCTGCACTGAGACCGGTTATGTCGGCGCTCACCGAGACATCAGTTGTGCCTGAGCCAACATCGGCGCTTGTGGTAGTCGATCCATAACTTGTATCTGTTCCGTATTCAAAATAGTAGGAGGTACTCAGGCCATTAGGGTTCACGGTACCATTCAACGTGGCTGAAGTAGAGTTGACCGGGCCGGCCGAACCTGTGGCAACCGTGGGAGCAAGACCTTCAGCCAATACAAAGGCATCAAGATTAACTCCCCAGGAGCCGCCGGTAGCCACTCGAAGCTTAATAGTGTGGGTACCGGCGTTAATAGATCCTAAATCTATCATCTCGGAGTCCCAGGCAAAATCATTCCACGTGCCGGTATCATCAGTTGTAAATGTCCCCTTCAGCACACCATCGAGATACACTCCAATCACATTGCCAGCCCTATCATCAGAGTAACGCACCTTAAACACGACGTCATCGCTTGTCCAGTCCACATTGATGTTGTAAGTAGCCTCGTCGTCTACTCCGTCAGACAGGTCATTAGAGTCGCTGCCAAAATGGAGTGTCGTACCAGCTGAGGCATTGCTATGGGGTTCCACTCTTATGCTGCTGCCGCCTGAGACATTATGGTAGATTTCCGTCTCACGAGGATAGTAAACATCACCGGTTGTATCAAAGATGGCGTCAATTGCACTGCTGACATAGGAATTGCTCATAAAGGTATCCCAGATAAGGCTGCTTCGATAGTTCTCAATTGCCACCGCCATCGGGCCGGCATTGATGCCGAGCAGGTCATGGGTATAAGCGTCGTCGGAAGGACCGGGCTGGCCCAGGTTGTAAGCATCTCGAAATCCCCACAAAGACCAGAACTTGGGATAGGTATAATAGTGCTTTAACGCCAGCAATGCCGGGTTTTGCGAACCGGTCGGGAAATGGGCTATGCACATGCCAGCGCCACAAGGAGGAATGGTTCCTCTGTGGTAAACGTTGTCCTGGCAAGGAGGAATTCTAACATTACTCTCGTACTGGCCGTCAGGTGCATAACATGCAGTGTGTCCCCAGCTGTTCTCTCCATAGGACTCGTATGTGTAAGCGTAATCTATGAAAAACTGCTTGTGAGCCTTCATACCCTGGACAACATTGTTCCACCAATTGACCGACACCTTGGGATGATTATCAGTCAGTCCTCTATAATCAAACCAGCAGTGGTCATAGGCATAAAGGTAGATTTGTCCATACCAGTTTTGGTAAAGGGCATAGTCGCTGTATTTGCCCTGCTCTCTTGTCCAAGCATAGAATGTGCTACTGCTGACCGGATAAGTGGGGGATCCAATAGCTAAGAGACAGATAATTCTTACTTCACTCGTGTTGTAATTCCAATGGTCGTAAAAGCCCGTTTCCGGCTTCCATCCCATCCAGAACTGATTGTTGCTTGCATCCAGCATAAATGTCCAGTCCACTCGCTTGTAAATGTCATCAGCAAGTTTCCTAATATCCTCCTCAACCTGGTCTGTGCCGTCAAAATACTCTTTGCAGGTGAGCACACCGGCTAATAATAGACTCGAATCGATAGAGGAAAGTTCGGAAGTTCCATCTCTGGTGCCAGTACTGATGCCTAACATATGGTAGAAAAACCCTTTGTAGCCACTGATTCCGGAGGTTCCGGAACCCTGCGGTTTCGTCCATAAGGTGTTAAGAACCTTTTTAACCTCGTTTGCTATCTCAGAGCGACTTTTCCAGCCTCTCTCGGCTGCGATACAATAGGTGCTCAAACCAAAACCCACAGAGGCCGCACTGCAAACATGACGATTAGCTAAACGGTCACGCATTAAACCGGTGGTAGGATGTGCCGTATCCCAGAAGAATCTAAAGGCCCGTTTGCTGACCAAATCCAGGAATTCATCATCCGTGGTATAACCTTCATCGGCGTCTGTAAAAAGGAGGTCGTCAATATAAAGCGTCCCAGTTTTAACATCCGCATGATTATTCTTTAGGACAATTGCCCACTGCTTCATCTGTGTCCAATCGACCGAGGAGTATGACTGAAGATTTGTTACGACCTTTTCCTGCCAGGTGTCGTTGATTCCGGTAATCTCTACCAGAGCTTTACTCCCATTTTTGTCCACAAACTCGATGTAACACTTGGTCGTACACGGCGCCCCTCCCTTTATCCAGAAGCGAAACTCATCGAAATCACTCATATCACAAACAGGATTTTCGGGGTCAGGATAGTAGTAGGTAAAATGTTCCAAGTACCGGCCTTCAGCACCGGCAGCAGTAACATCATAGCTCAGTTTAAGTGCGTATCCATTATCATCGTGAATTACCACACTGTCAAAAGAGGGCGTAATAGAAGCGCCTCCCGATTCCAACTTTTTTTTGTCGCCATTAAAATCGTTTGGAAGCGAGCCATCGGGATTAGCCGTTGGCCCCATATCAAAATCGTCAAAGATATAGCTGACACTTCCAAAGGCAGGTCCGATGGATAGGCAGAAGACCACCAAGGAGAATATCGCCCACCCCCATTGTCCGCTTGTATGCTTGTTTGTTCTCATTACGTCATCCTTTCTTTTTGTTCGCCCAGATTTCTGATAAAATTACGTAACCTAGTGTCCATCCAGAAATGGTAGATTGTGGTTCAGATCAAGGCCGCAGCGAGGTTGAAACCGCAGGCGTAGCGCGCTACGTTGAGGATTTCAACCGAGTGAGAACGCCGAGCTGGGCCGCAAGATGCCATTTATGGATGGGCACTAACCTAACTGTAACGACCCGGGTTTATAATCACTTGGGTCCGGAATCATACGGGATCCGGGCCCACATTAGAGGTCACCGGACCCGGAATCATTTAAATGTTGTCGGTTACGCGTAGAGACCTTCAAACATCCCGCCGGGATTAAACTGAAACAAAAAAACAATCAAAATCCGGTGCAATTACGAAAAGACAAGCCAATGCGCGAGAACACTGCTATAGACTTACAGATAATGTTGCCGTCGGGCCGATAGGGGTAAAGCTAAAGAAAAAAGCCCCCAATGGAACACGCCCGGTAGATCACGATGATCACCAGATCCAGCGCGTGTGTGAACTGTTGAAGTATGATTTGCGGGAAAAGCTAATAAGGTTATTTAATAGATCAACGCCGGAAAATTCAAGTATATTATTCAGAAACGTACAAGTATCGAATAATCCTGGCCCAATAGCACTAAAAGCCGGCCCGACCATTGGCGTAATAACACTTAATTCTGTTGATTCCGAAAAATCATGTTAAGCTTTCGGTCTCCGAGCCGATATTCAAATCTGTCACAGGTCTGACTTGATTGATGAGACTGGCGACCTGGTCACGCGCCATTTTAAAAAAGCAGGTCCCGGGCAATTCATTGATCCGAAAGATTGACCTTGAAAAAATGAACCAATCGAATTCCCCGGAGAGTGAACCGTGCGCACCCTGATCGTCGATAACGACGCTGAGAGCCGCAAGGCCTTGAGGGCTATGCTGATGGGGCTCGGAGAATGCGAAGAAGCGCTGAACCGCGATTCAGCCCTGACATTGTTCGATAAGTCCTATACCGATGGCATGCCTTATGATCTGGTCACTGTGGAGATCGACATGGCCGATATGGGCGGGGCTGCGATACTCAGGCAATTCAGAACCATTGAAAGCAAGTATCGCGACACATCCAACCATGAAGCATGCCTCCTGGTGATCACGGCGCTTTCGGCACGACAGCTTGAAATTGACTGTTTGATGCAAGGCGGAAACGATTTCATCTGCAAACCCCTTGAAACAAAGCATTTTCTGGAAACACTGGCCCGGCTGGAACTGACGGTCAAGGCCAAGGCGCCTGAACCGGACGCCCCCCCTGTGCTCTCCACCCGCAAGATCCTGGACACCATTTCCCGTAAACTGAACAAGGGCCAATTGAAATTGCCGCCCGCTCCCAAGGTTGCAATGAAAGTCAGGCAACTGGTCACCTGCAACGCATCCATCGATGAGGTCATCGATCTGCTCAAGCAGGATCTTTCCATCGCCACCAAGCTGATCAGCATTTCCAATTCGGCTTTTTACCGTGGAGTTGAAAAAAGCACTTCCCTGGGACAAGCCGTTCGCCGACTGGGCATCGACCGATCCATGGAGGTTGTGATGTCCATTTGCTGTAGCAGTTATTTCGCCACCAACCACCCGGCCTACAAAAAACTCGTGGAAAAGCTCTGGTGGCATTCCCTGGCATGCGCGCACGCCACTGAAATGGTGGAGATGGACGGCAAAAAGGAGAAGGACGAAGATCTTTTCTCTCTCGGTTTGCTTCACGATATCGGCAAACTGGTGCTGATTCAGGTCACCGCAGATCTGGATCCGGCCAGGCATTCCAAAATGGAAATCCCGCTTGATGATCTGGAAGCCACGATGATTGGCCATCACCGCCGCTTCGGGGCCAGGGTATTGAAAAAATGGGGCTACTCCGAAGCGTTCACATACTTGGTGCGACATTGCGGCACCCGGGAGCCATCCCGGGCCGGACGCGTGGCCCAGGTGCTGCATTGTGCCAATCTGCTGGCCAAGGCCGCTGGCTTCGGCATCGGTGTCGAAGATGCCGCCGAACTTGCACAGGCATTGGAACAACAGGGTCTTACCGACCAACGGCAGGCCGATCTAAAAGCTAAGATCGTGGATCGCATGGATCAGCTGCGGTACCTCTTCGGTTAGCAGGCCTCTTATCAGAGCACAACAAATTGAACTTTTTGGATGGTTCAGGCTACTCATTCTACAACGAATGTGAATTTTCTTAGCGGAGGAGCCGATGAAACCAACAATTGCTCATGTGATGCCGATATGTTTTATTTTGCTGTGGAGCGCTCTGGCTTTTGGCAAGGGCCAACCCGCCCATGATGGCCCAAAGACAGCAGCCGATGTAAAACAATTCCCTTCCAAGAGTGTTAAAGGTGCCAAAATCAAGCCCGGGCCATTCAGAGTGAAAAATGTCACGTTTAAAGAGATGACCATAAACAATCAAAAGCGACTGGTTGTGGCAGTGATATTCAACCGAAATGTAAATGCTTCTACGGTTAAGCCAAATATCAATATTAGGTTGCTCAGGAAAAATGAACAGCATTTCTGGGTCGATGCCTCTACCCAGAACAACAAGGTCAATATCAGGCCCAACTTCGTCACATGGGTATCTGGTGCCCCCCTTGAGCCAGGTATCTATATCATGCACCTCAGGGGCACCATAAAAAGTGCCGATGGTATCTACCTTGACTGCAATGGTGATGGAAAGGGCGAAGGCGGTTCGCTGCCAGCCTACGAGTCGAAGATGTATCAGGTAGCTGCTGAGCGTCTGATTCCGTTTGATAAAGAGCAAATGGAAGAGCTTAAGGATCGAATAAAAAAATAACTGCGATTAATCGGATAGTACGGGAATAACGGCTTTGGACAGGTCCTGGGTAATGGGGAGGCCCGTGTCCATCCATGAAACTGATGATTCCGGGTTTCTGATGCGGTCCGTGCGGGTCTGGACGGTCACTTCGTTTGGGTTTTGATTGTTTGGAAGCCTGGCAGGGTACCCTCTATATCCGTCATAGTCGCTGCCATAAGATGTTCCCTGAAATCCGCCACGGCCACCGGTGCCGTTCTCGGCTTCTTTCAGAGCGTTATCAATTTCGTAAACGTTCGTGAATCCGATGCCTTCCAGCAGATTCGCAGCGGAAGTGCTGCGGCCGCCGCTACGACACATGGTGATGAGCACCTGGTTAAAATTGCCGCCAAATTCCTGAAGTACCAGAGCTTCAAAATCAGGATTCAGCTGTGTTACCACCGTGCCGTCAGCACTGATGGTTTTCGTAAGCCAAGGAATGACGTAAAGCCAGCCATTTGCGACATCGGGCATTCCTACCCATAAGCACTCTTCCAGGGTTCTTACGTCAATCAGAATGGCCTCACCGTTGTTTACCATGTCGTAGGCTTCTTTGGCGGTTATGTTTTCATAAGCAAAAGCAATTCCTGTTCCCAGAATTAATATTGCTGCAATCGTGTATACCAATATTTTAGATTTCATTATTGCTCCTTTCATTAAATGCTTTTAAAAGTTGGTCAGCAAGCCGGGCTATGCTCGCATTAGCCCGGCTTCAAATTAGGTAGATACAGAGTAGAAATCGATATAGTTGAGAATAAAAATGGTTCTTTCGATAGCGTCCAGTTCAAATAGGGATATGGGGGCCATTCGTGTAAAAACATATCACAAGCTCTAAATTAATTAAAGATTTCAGTCAGTGAGTCTAAAAAAGGATAAATTCGACCCGGTCTGGCAGCCCAGATACATGGCTGTTCCCGACGGGTCACCTATTAGACAAAAGAAAGAACGGCAATCAAGGCCAATTATTTGACTTATCAGCTATTTATGATATTCAAGTTCGCGGTTATCTTAAAAGATTAAGCAGGCGGGGTTTATCCCCACCGGTCGGGACAGAGCCCGACCCTACCCGGGAACCCTCAAAACGCCAGGGGTCGGAGTGATTAGCGTAGGGCCGGCCTCTGCGCCGGCCTGGCATAAAATCCGATACCTG
>JASFER010000089.1:0-21348 GCA_050124755.1 Desulfobacteraceae bacterium | reverse complement strand
CAGGGACACGCCTTGGTTGCCTTGGCGCGTCAAACTTTACTGGCACGATTCAATCGCAAGATACCTCAAGAAGCCAAAGCGCAATTGGAGGCCCGGCTTCAAGATGACACTTTTAAAGCCCAATGCGGCGTTTTTGTCACCCTTAAGATCGGCGGCCAATTGCGGGGGTGCATCGGAAGTTTGGTGGGGCGTGAAGCCCTGGCTGATGGCGTTCGTACCAATGCTTTAAATGCGGCCTTTAACGATCCGCGCTTCAGCCCGTTAACCGAGGCGGAATTGGATCGGGTCTCCATAGAGGTGAGCGTACTTACCGAATCCCAACCCCTGGCATATGAGAGTGCTACGGATCTTATCTCCAAATTGCGCCCCAAAATAGATGGCGTCACCGTTCGCCGAGGTTTCGCCAGTGCAACCTTTCTGCCCCAGGTGTGGGAGCAGCTGCCCGATACAAAGGCTTTTCTCTCCCATTTGTGTGTGAAGGCCGGTATGACCGGTGATGCCTGGCGCCAGGGGAGCCTGGAAGTGGAAACCTATCAAGTGCAATATTTTGAAGAACCCCACTAATGTTAAAATAGTGCCTGTGGTCGTGGCCACAGGCATTGCTTCGGTGACGACCCAACTGGTGGTCGTTCGCGAATTTCTTGCCCAATTTCAGGGCAATGAAATTGTCATCGCCTTGGTTTTATTCAACTGGCTCGTCCTGGGCGGTGTGGGAACCCGCCTGGCTCACCGCAGCAAGTCCGCATCCGCTGCGGTCTTGGCCGTTTGCTCGTATGCTTTGGCAGCGCTGTCGACGGGGCAAATCGCCGCCATCCGGTTGCTGCGTCCAAAGCTTTTCCCTTTAGGGGCAGCGGTGGGATTTTATCCGGTGGTTGTGTTCAGCGTACTGACCATGGCGCCGTATGCCATTTTAGTGGGATATGTGCTGCCATACAGCCTGTTTGTCATTCGCCGTCAAGATCCGTCCTTTCCCGGAGCACGTCTTTACATCGCCGACAATTTGGGGGATGTTTGTGGTGGGGCCCTGTTTTCCTTCCTCCTCGTGTATTGGTGTACGCCGATGCAGGCACTACTGGTGGCCAATCTGGCGCTCATCGTGACGGCGTGGCCGCTGGTTTCGACAAATTGGCGAAGGGGGCTTTGGGGCGGTGTTTCACTGCTGGCGTTGATCCTGTGTCTGTGGTTCGAGACCGGCATGCTTAACCCCGATGTGGGCCGATTGATCCATTACCAGGAGTCCCGTTACGGCCGACTGACGTTGCACCAGGATCAGGAACAGATCACCCTGTTTGCCGACGGCCGTCCGGCTTTCAGCACCCAAGACCGTTCCCTGGCAGAAGAGATGGTCCACTATCCGCTGTCCCAGGTTCAACGCCTCGAAAACATTTTGCTCATATCTACCGCTGCCGGCGTCATGGAGGAGATTGAAAAATACCATCCACGGCAAGTGGACTATATCGAGTTGGATGCGTCCATGGCGAAGTTGTTGTTCGAATATCGGCTGATGCCTGCTGTTCAAGGGCTCAATATGATCCACAGCGATGCCCGACAATGGCTGCGGGAGAGCCAAACCCGATATGATGCCATTCTGATGAACCTTCCCGAACCCCGGACCTTTCAGCTCAATCGTTTTTTTACGGATCGATTCTTTGAAATTGTCCGGACGCATTTGCACCCTCAAGGAATTTTCAGCTTCAGTGTGGAAGGGTATGCCAACTATATGAACAGTGCGCAGCGAGAGAAAATCTCTTCTTTGGTGAATACATTGAAGCGCCATTTCCGCAATGTGGAATTGCTGCCGGGATTGCGACTTTTTTTTCTTTGCAGGCAGTCCACCATTGATCTGCGTATCCCCGAAAGACTGAAAGCAAAAGAGATTCCCACTTTGTACGTAGGCCCCTCCTTTCACGGAAACGTGACACCGGAGCGTCGTGCCGGCCTCGCGGAAAATCTCAATCCCAATGCACCGCTGAACTATGATGGCCGACCCTATTTGATGCGGGTGATGTTTGCCCAGTGGTTTACAAAATTCGGGGGTTCGCCTGCGACGATGGGCATCCTGTTGGGCGCAGCCCTGGTGATTTACCTGATCCGTTTGCAGCGCCCGGAGTTTGTGCTTTTCACAACCGGTCTGATGACCATGGGCAGCGAAATTTGGGTGATCTTTGCCTTTCAGATATTTATTGGTTATATTTATTTGAAAATAGGGATCCTTGTGACGATTTTCCTGGCCGGACTGCTTCCGGGGGCATGGCTGGGGCAGCGCTTTTCAGTCCGTTCCAGAACATATTTGCCCCTATCGGACCTGGCTATGATGCTATTCATCGCTGCCATGCTGGTGGCCTTGAGCACGGCGGGCGATCGGTTATCGGAGTGGTTTTATTATGTCAGCGGGTTTTTGATCTCCCTCATGTGCGGCTTCCAGTTTCCGCTGGCCCTGGCACAATTGGGAGATACCAATGCGGCGGCTTCACGCATGTTTGCCGTGGATCTTATCGGCGCGGCGTGCGGAGCATTAATCGTCAGTACCCTGCTCATCCCTCTGTGGGGATTGGTAGCAACTGCATGTGTGCTGATCGGCATTAAATCAATTAGTTTTCTGATGATGGGGGCGCAGTATGTGTCGCATCGCCCGACGCGCATTTCTGGTCGGTAGCGCTGCCTGGTTGGCCGGCAGCGCGTCTGCATATGCCTTTTGGCCGCTGAAGGGAAGAGGCGCGGTGGAAGACATCCGGGGCAGGGTATTCAGAGGCGATGCACCGGACAAACCCTGGAAATGGTCCCGTGAAGGCTTCGATTACAAGAAATTTGAAAACCAACAGGTGGTTTGCCGGGTTTGCCCCCACCGTTGCCTGTTGTCACCGGGAGATCGCAGCGTCTGTCGATCCAAGGTCAATATTGACGGCACCTTGTACAGCCTGGCCTATGGCAATCCCTGCGCCGTGCACATCGATCCGGTTGAGAAGAAACCCCTATACCATTTTCTGCCGGGGATCGACGTCTTTTCCCTCGCAGCGGCAGGTTGCAATTTTCGATGCTTGAATTGCCAGAACTGGGAAATATCCCAGGTCAAACCGGAGGCGCTTCGGCACAGTACCTTGTTTCCGGAACAGGTTGTGAAGGAGGCTCAAAAAACCAACTGCCGGGCTGTGGCCTACACGTACTCAGAACCGGTTACCTTTATCGAGTACATGTCTGACATCGGGCCCGCCGCCAAGGCCAAAGGGATTTATAACCTTTGGATATCCAACGGATATATCAACCCCGGCCCCTTAAAAGCGCTATGCACCTTCCTGGACGGCGCCAACGTCAATTTGAAAGCCTTTAGTGACGACATCTATCGCAGACTCAACGGCGGCCGGCTTGAACCGGTGTTGGAGACCTTCAAGGTTTTGCGAGCCAACAAAGTGCATTTCGAGATAACCAATCTGGTGGTTCCGGGATATACGGACGATGCCGAGATGGTCAAAAAGATGTGCGCCTGGATCTTATCCCGTTTGGGACCTGATTATCCCTTGCATTTTCTCAGGTTTTTTCCACGCTATAAACTGGAGCGCCTGGCGCCGACACCGGTGTCCACCCTTTCTCGATTTCGACAGCTGGCCCTTTCGGAAGGCATCCGTTATGTCTATCTGGGAAATGTACCCGGTCACGAAGGAAACCATACCTATTGCCACCAATGTAAAAAACTGATCATCGAACGTATCGGTTATCTGCTGCCCCAATACCACCTTCGGGGCAACCGCTGCCGCTATTGCAATACCGTCATTCCGGGTGTTTGGCAGGATGCAGGCCGGTAGAGGACCGGTGCAGCGTCCATGAGGAATAGATTCTGCACCGGTCTTTTTAAGGCGAAAGATATGAATCGACGGCAATAGCGGAGCGCCCGAAGGTGCAGGCCTCATATTGCCGTGGGGGGGGTAAGCCGGCGGGCCATCTCAACGGTCCGGAACTGGGGGAGAACCGGTTCAATGACCGCGCCGGATGGTGCTATTATTCAACCGGTTCAACGCTGATAACCGTGAGGGTCTTTCCAGACGCACCTTCCTCCAGAGTGCCGGTGGCTTTGACGGTCTTGCCGACCATTTCGGAAAGATCCTTGCCCATGACGATATAGGTGGCTCCGTCATCAGCTGCAATCACAATACCTTGGTCTGTTTTCTCAACTTTTCCAGTAACGCTCTGATCACCTGCAATTACACCGGTAGCGGCCATCAGGCCCACAATCAACATCACTGCTAACCATTTAACCATATTACCTTTCATGTTCAATACCTCCTCTTTTCACTTTTTCAGTCTTGTTCTATTTTAGATTTGAAGTCGGCCTCTCCTCCCCCTTTTAAGAAATTGCCGACTCTTCGGTCCCAATAGTAGCAATGGGTATGCCAGAACCGTAAAAAGCTGATTTTTAGAGACATAATTAGATTGAATGAAAGATTGAGCGAGGTTGCAGATTACACAATTGACACCTGAAGCACCATATCTGCACATTTAAAGCGGACCTGTACCCCAAAATAAGGTTCAGCGCTTCTTTTTGGGGCATAGGTCATATGAACGCACAGTTTAAACTTTACCCTTTAAGCTTAAAAATAGCGCAGCTAACAAAGCGCTTCGGGAAAGAAACTTGAAGCCGGTTCGCCTTATTATCAGTAATAGGAATGTTTAAAAAGAGAACCGGCACAATGCCGACTTTCGTCGACTTTGCGCCGGTCGTCACGAAGGGGTGGAAAAGCGACGTGGGGCAGGCTGGGTGAACCTCAGAGGCAGGCGCTCAACCTTCCCCGGCAGGATACGAGAAACGACCGAATCTTTTCAAACTCTCGGCGCTGGGGGTGTACCGGGATATGTTATAGATTCGGCGATTCCGTCAGAAAAATCATGGTTGATTTTCGTAACGGAGCAACCGGTCAGCAGGCATTGCCGATTGCTGCTTTTATAAAAAGCAAGCCATGTGCCAACATTGTAACTACCTATAATTCTACTGATTGTAGAATAATATGGGCTCTGCGAGGTGATAAAAAGTACAGATTTGATGGCCCGAAGTACGAAAATTGCGCATCGAGAACACCCATCAAGTTTGACAGCATGCTTTTATTTATAGTAGGCATGTCGTGCTATCTCACAATTCTCAATTCATACGAAAACTGATTGGTTGTTTTCAAGCTGGGTGCTATTTCCTGCCTGAGGCAGGATGACAACCCAAGACGATTGAAACACTGACGTGTTTTTGTTGACTTCAGCGACCGCCAACTACAGGTGCAAAACGATGCCTACGAAGATGGACCGAATGTTCTCCATAGTAACTGCCGCAGCGGTGATCCTGCTATTTTCAATTTGTTTGGCACGCGTACCGGTACATGCCGAGAATACACAAGAAACGGTCAAAACAGATCGTCCAGTCCAGAATCCCGCGTCCAAGAAACCATTGACATCTTCAGGGCTTCCGCAGCCTCAAGAGTTGGTTGCCGTTATGCACACGGGGGACGTGGCACAATTTGACCGGCTGCTGAACACCGGTGTTGATCCCAACCGTGTCGTTTCACCATCCGGCAAAACCCTTTTGATGGCCGCTCAAAGCGCCCCCATGGTGGGATTGCTGCTGAATCACGGGGCCGATCCCAGTATTAAAGATAACCGGGGCGCTACTGCCTTGCATCATGCCGTGATGCATCCGGATGCTCTGAGCATCATCCCATTGCTCATTGAAAAAGGGGCGGACATCAATGCACCGGCAGCGGGTTTGTCCGGTGAAACGCCCTTCTTGTATGCCAAACAGCTTTTTCTTCAAAGGGAGGATGCGGTTTTGGGAACCAAAGTGCTGCGCCTGTTGGCAAAGCTGGGCGCGGACATCAATGCCGCCGATGACGACGGATACACCCTGCTCACCCATGCGGTGGTCAATGATAAGCCCGATTTGGTCGGTTTGCTGGTGGATCTGGGAGCCAACCCTCGGATCAGAACCAGGGAGGGGCAAACCGCGTTGGACTGGGCCGAGGAACTGGGCTTCATCGACATTGTTGAACTGCTTGAGACAGCCCGTTCTTCCAATTGAGCATTCGTTTAAATTGGTTGTGTGTCAAATGGCGGATGGGACCGATTGAATATAAAATCGGCAGAATACCTTCATTTGACATTTGTGCTTTGACATTGGGATTTGAGAGCTGTGGTGCCGCTTCGATTATCATGCGGCCATTTCCATTTTGCAATCTATTTCCGGGACACGGCACTAGCCGCCCACCCCCCCCATGCCGTATAGGCTATGGGGCAGCATGGCCATGATAAGCACCTTGTGGTAGGTGCGGATGCGGTCCACGTATTGCACCGCTTCATTGCCGCGGGCATAGCCGTGTCTCAAGGTGCGGTAGTATTTCTTCTTCTGAAGCAGCGGGAAAACCGATCGAACGCCATGCCATGTATTGGACGGTTTGCCCAGGCGTTCCGCCAGGACACGGGCATCTTGAAGGTGCCCCAAGCCGATGTTGTAAGCGGCCAGCGCCATCAGGGTGCGGTCAGGTTCCTGGACTTCATCTCCAACCATGCGATGCAATCTGGCCATGTAACGGGTGCCGGCAAATATGGATTCCTTGGCTTCCAACCGGTTCGTGAGTCCCATGGACCTGGCCGTATCCTGGGTAAGCATCATGATGCCCCGGACACCGGTGAAGCTTTTCGCCCGGGGATTCCAATGGGACTCCTGGTAAGCCTGGGCTGCGACCAACTGCCAGTCCATCCCGTATTTTGTGGCGGCTTCTTCAAACCAGGATTGATACTTGGGCAGCCGGGCTTGGATACGCCGCCGAAAGCGTACCAGATCCACGTAATCAAAATCTTCCAAGTGACTGAAATAGTAATCGATCAAACCCTGGATATATTTGCGGGATTCGGTTGCGGCAAACCATTTGGTGACCTCTTTTTGCAGATGCCGGCTTTGCGGGTGCATGGCCCAGGCGAGTTTCCTAGGCGTGCCAAGGGTAAAATGGACCACCAATTCAGGATAATATCGCCGGTTCATGGCCAGGGTGTGTGATTCAACCATGGTTAAGGGCAGAGATCGATTCCACACCATCTGAAGCAACTCCTCGGAGCTGAAGTCCGAGAGGGTCTTCCAGGGGACTTCCGCATAACTGGCTTTGATGGCATTGAGGGTTTCGGTCCGGACACTGCTGCCGGTCATCCAGATGGCGGATCCGGACAAGTCGCTGATATCATTTGGTGTGATGCTGCCGCGACGGCCGACTACCTGCTGCTTGACTGTCAGATAGCCTGGCCCCAATGCCACCAAGCGGGCGGACTGATTGCCAAAGGGAATACCTGCGGCAATAATATCGGCCTTGCCACCGCGCAATGCCTCAATCATGTCCGCTTCATCCTCGATGATCAGCGGGCGGACGCTGACCTCCAGGTGATCGGCAAAGGCTTTGACCAGTTCGTATTCGAAACCGGTGGGGCCTTGGGGGCCTTCATAATAACAGGTGGTACTGTTGCGGGTGATGACGATGAGTTCGCCTCGGGCTTTGATGACCTCAAGATCGTTTAAAAAGAGAGGTTGGTCACAGGCCGTGGTTAAGAGCCCGATCAGAATAAGTATCCCGATCAGGCGGTATGGTAGGAATTTGTTCATCATTAAGATAAAAATTAGTTCAAATCTGCATATTTGGCAAATATATATCTGTTTTTTTGTGTTTTCCTTTGTAAATCAGTGTGTTATCCGGTAGGGCACGTGGACTGCATCCGCCGGCATCATTATAAATCATTTTATATCAATATGTTATTCGGAGAGCAGGATCCTGGCATCGGCCACATGGCATCCTTTAGGTGAGCAGATCACCGGGTTGAGGTCTATGGAGGTGATCTGATCGGCCAGTTTCATCAGCAGCCCCGAGAAAGCGGTCATTACCCCAATTAGGGCCTGCATGTCAATAGCTGCTTCCCCGCGGAACCCGCGCAGCAATTTACCGGCCGTCAGACAGTTGATCATGGATGCCACATCGCTCGCTTTGATGGGAGCCATGCGCAAAGCCGTATCCTTGTATATTTCCACACCGGTGCCGCCCATCCCCAGCAGCACCACCGGGCCGAATTGTTCATCTATTTTACCCCCCACGATCAGCTCCAATCCTGAGACCATCTCCTCTACCAACATACCGGCAAATGCCTCATGTCGGGCAAATCGAGAAAAAATGGATTGGAGCGCTTTATCCGATTGGATACCCACCTCTACGCCTTTGGCTTCGGACTTGTGGACCACAGCCGGCGATACAAGCTTGGCCACTACCGGGTATCCGATGGATTTTGCCGCCTCGATGGCTTCGGCAGCAGTTTGAACCCAATGGTATGTCGGGACGGAAATGCCGCAAAGGCTGAATATGCGCTTGGCATCGGGCTCCAGCACCCACCCATGTGGTTTGGAACGCTCCAGAATCTGACGAATCTCTTTTTTTAACACGGTTGCCATCTTCGCAACGCCTCCACCATCAGCACCGCGCCTTCGATGGCATCAGACACAGGGATCTGATTGAGCTCGAAGCCTTCGATGAGCATGCGGTATTTTTCCACATGGGGAACGTAAGCCACCAGCGGCTTTCCCCGTTGCCGGTATACGTGGCCCAGGCGGGCCCCCAGGTCTGATGATACTCCCGGCGAGTAGGGCAGCAGCAGCACCAGCACACAATCGATATCCTCGGCCGTACTCAAGGCGTCCACTGATGCAATAAAGTCCTCGTCCAGTGCGCTGCCGGTCAGGTCAATGGGGTTTTGCAGCGACGCGATGGCTTGAATACTGGGATTCAGGCGGCTTTGCAGATCGGCTTTGACCTTGGAATTCAGCGGCGGCACCGTCAGACCGTGCTGCTGGCAGGTATCCACCGCCAGCGCGCCATGACCACCGCTGACAGTGACGATGCCCACCTTCCCCGAAATGATGTCTTGGTAGCAGCTGAGTGCCTCGCAGAAAGAAATCAGCTCATATTCGTTTTTGGCCTCGGCAATGCCGTGTTGGGCCATCACTTGTGAAAACACGGTATAGTCACCGGCCAGGGAGGCGGTATGGCTGGCCACAGCACGGCTGCCGGAGGCGCTTTTCCCGGCTTTGAGTACGATAACCGGTTTGCGGCAGCGGGCGGCCGCTTGAACAAAATCCCGTCCCTCTAATGGGCCGAATCCTTCTATGTAAAAAGCAATCACCTGGGTTTGTTTGTCTTTGGCCAGATAGTTTAGTAAGTCGGTTTCGCGAATCAAAGCCTTGTTGCCGATACTGACGGCCAAAGAGACCCCGATTCCCTGGCCGGAAAATTTAACCAGTTGGTCCACCAGCACACCGCCGCTTTGGCTGACCATGGCCACCTTTCCAACAGAGGGCCGCACCAGGCGCTGACCCGGCAAAAAAAAGGTGTCGAATCGGCCGGGCGCGTAGATTCCCAAACAATTGGGACCGATGAAAGGAAGTTTGGCATCGGCGGCCATCGCGGCCACCTGGGTCTGTAAATCCTCGCGGCCGCTTTCGGAAAATCCACCGGATATGATGGTGGCGCTGCCGGTTGCGGATTGGATACAATCCGCTATCACTTCCGGAACATGCCTGGCTCTTACCGCAATAACGGCATGATCAATTGTTTCGGGTACTTCCGACAGGCGCTTGTAGACCTTTTCTCGCTGTAGCATGCCGCCTTTGGGATTGACGGCATAGACCGTCACCGGATAGCGCAGCAACAGCTTGTGAAAAATAACATTGGCCGGGTGGTGGTCATTAGAGAGCGATACGCCCACCACGGCCATGGTTTTGGGTTTAAACAGGGATCTGAAATTAAATTTCAACGGCTGCTCCCGGCCCGTTAGGGTTTATCTCCATCGTTTTTTTCCAGGGCACGCAGCCTTTCCAGCAACCTTTCGGCGTTTTCGATATCCTGGCGGGCTTTGGGGTGCTTAGGGTTGAGCTCCAGTGCGCGTTTCCACTCTTTGATGGCCAGTTCAAGGTCTTCATTGATAAAATACTTGACACCGTCCCGGTAATGGCTTTCAGCTTGAGATTTCATGCGGGCCCGGGCCAGAGAAATCAGTTGCCCGGTATCTTCATAGGAGGGATCGATGCGCTCCAGCAATGCAACCGCCTCGGCTACGTCGCCGCGATCCAGCATTTGCTTTCCCAGATTATAACTGGCGTTGCTGAACAACATTTTAGCCTGGGCGTGATTTGGATCTTGATCCAGGATCTCTTCGGTCACGCTGATGACGCTCTTCCAGGCATTGTTGCGCAGATGCTGCTGGGCTTCGATCAGTTTTTCTTCCACCGCCAACTGTTTGATGTGATTACGGGCTTTGGCAATGGCTTGGCTGCGGCCTTTATAGCCGGGGCTGACTTGCTTGAACTGTTCAATGGCCGCCAAATAGCGTTTCCGCTTAAGCAATCCCATCCCCTTGTCGAAATGGGCCGCGTCGGCCAACCGGGCCGCTTTGGAATGTCCGGGGATTTCTTTTTGGATCTTGCGGGCCAAGGTTACAACTTTGTCGTAGTGTTTTTGCTGATAGGCTCTACGGGCCTGGTCAAGAAGGGCTTTAATGTTAGAGCGAGGCTGTAAATAGCTCCGATCCAGGGAGGGCAGCAAAAGGGTCGTACCGATCAACAGCGGTTTCCGGGGATCCAGGCCATTGAAGTAGGCGATGGTATAGGCCTTGCTGGGGTCATTGTAAATTTCGGTTGCGATACGGATATACGAATCGCCGCGTTGAACCCGGTAAGAGGCATGCTCCGGATTCTGAAGTCGTGTTTTTAGATAGTAGCGAGCCCGATGGTGATCCGGCTGATACCTTAATGTGATGAGAAATTCCCTGAGTGCTTTTGAGTGCTCACCGGATTTGTAATGTTTCAATCCCAGTTGAAAGTGGTGGCGGGCGGCCTTTGCAACCGCCAGTTGAACTCTTTGGATTTGTTGACCTGCGTCGGAGTTCTCCTTTTCAAGGTACGCGACGATATGCCAGGTGAAGAGCGCCTGTTGCAGCTCGTCCCGGCTCTCGTATTGCTGCGCCTTCTCACGATAGCGTTCGGAAGGCGATGAGACCGCGGTGCGCAATCCTTGCCAGGTTGCCGTGCAACCGCACAGGAGGGTGGTGATGATAACACCTATAAAATAGGTCTTGGCCGGTCTCATCTCAGCTCCGCGGATCGAAAGGTCACCAGGTTTTGACGAAATTGGTCCATGTTGTAATTGCTATAGATAATGGATCGTTTGATCTTGAAATTGTCGACAAAGAAAGGGTTGGCCCCCCGTTTCCGGGTAAAAGCGGCGCGGTAACCATGTTTTTTTAGCATGGCGATGGTCAGATCATTACTTGGGAGGCGGCCATAGGAAAAGTAGCGGCACGGTTTCTTTAAATGGGTTTTAAATGCGTTTTTGGGTTCAGCCATTGCTTTGTCAAAGGTCTCAAAATACTGTTTCAAATCTTCACGGGCGGGAACCTTGATGGGTGAGCTGTATACGCCGATCTCAAACCCGCCGGACGACATCTCGGCCAGTTGTGCCCAGGTCAACCTGCCTTTTGCGCCGATGTCATTGAGTCGAATGAAAAGGGCGGCCTTCATGCCCCGTTGCCTGAGGATAGGGAAGGCGATCTCATAGACCCAGGGGCGCGTGGTATCGAATGAGACGATGACGGCATCCGGCGGCAATTGATCCTTCAGTGTGAGAAAAGCATGGAATTGATCAAGGGATACGGTGGCATATCCATTTTCATTTAAGTATTGCATCTGGCGATCAAAATCTCTGGCATGGACCGCTTTTGAATTTGACGGGTCGTTGGACAATGCCGTATAAAGCAGCACCGGGACTGTTTGAAAACCGTTTTGCTCAATCCCGCCATACCTCAGTGGTACGCGCGGAATAACGATTTGCTGACCCTGTGTCAACGATTCGATGCGGTTATAAGCCGCTATCTGCCATGCTTTTTCCGGATCGTTGAGATATGTGCCCGCCAAAGCGGCGAGGGTGTCCCCGGACTTGGCCGTCACCATGACAAAGTGCCGGGTTTCCGCTGGTGCGGGCTCGGGTGAGCGATCCAAAAATTGAGGATTGCACCCCGCCGTCCCAAGCATCCACAATAGGAACAGCGTGACTAAACGATAATGATTATTGAGTTCCATGGGATTTGAGTTGCATCCGTAGAACCTTAAAAGCTTCCACAGGTTCTATCTTGCCTTTAATTTTTTGAGGGCCCAAAGATTGCGTGGTCATCATCTCATCTAGCGTTTCTTTGACTTGCCGGCTGACAACCACCTCACCGGGACCGGCCAGTGCATTGAGACGGGCAGTTACGTTTACGCTATCGCCAATCACCGTATACTCCATTTTTGACTGTGATCCCACATTGCCGGCTACCACCACTCCGGTATGGATGCTGATGCCTACGGCAGCCAATAATGGGTTACCATGGAGGCTTTCTTTGTGCAACTCCTGCTGAATCTTCACGGCTGCACGAACGGCGCGCTCCACATGATCTTTTCTGAACACGGGAACACCAAAAACGCCCATGACGGCATCGCCGATAAATTTATCGATGTACCCACCGAAATTGATGATGTGGGTGGTGGCGATTTCAAGATAGGCGTTGAGGGCTTCGACTACCTCTTCAGGCGCTTTTTCCGTGGCGTAAGAGGTGAACCCGCGAACATCGCCAAAAATGATCGTGGCGTCATTTCGCGTGCCTTTGAGCCAGTCGGTTTCCGGGTTGGCCAGGATCAAATCAAGCACTTCCGTGCCCACATACTTGCCGAATGATTTTTGGGTCATGGCATTTTTCCACAACTCCTGTCCCATGCGATTGAAGGCGATGGCTAAGTTGCCCAGTTCATCGTTGCGCTTCAGTGGCACCCGGTACTGGTAGTTGCCCCGACCGATTTCATCGGTGGCTTTGACGATTTGGGAAATGGGCTTGGAGAAACGAAAGCCGTAGAGCACTGCGACAACCAGTCCAATGAGAATAACCCCCAAGGTAACCAGTACCACCGAAACACGCTCCTCAATGACCAGTTGTTCGATAAAATCGAGGGAAATGCCGACATGGACCTGCCCCAGATTCTTATTTTTCAGGTTAATGGATCGATAAAGGTCGAGCATTCTGGCGCCGCCGGCCTGCCGGTAGGTGTAGTAAATCACGTCTCCTTTCCGGATCAGATTAGGCTTGTCTACAAAGTGCTTAAACGGCAGTCCGATGAGATTCACATCGGTATGGGCTTTTATCTTGTCATTGGTGTCGGTAATCAAGGCATAGCGCAATCCCTCAACTCCGGAGGCCTCCTTGATCAACGTGTTCAGACGCAGGATATCCTCTTCCAAAAGAGGGAATTTGGCGTTATTGGCGAAATAATTCAAGCTGACCATGCCCATGCGTACCGTCTGGTCATAAAGGCGCTCTTTTTGTTTGTCGAGAACCGCCAGGCTTAAGGTGATGACCGTAATCACGGACACGAAGGTGGTGGCCACCGCCAATTGTATCCACATGGGGATGCGGGCCTGTGGCAGGCGTTCAAACTGGGTGCCGTATTTTCTCGCCAGCAGATCGCGGATGTCGTCGGAAAGAGAAGTAATTTCAATCTGGTATTCGGCATTGATGGCACGGATGATATCCGCTTCGGGGGCATAGCCCAAATCGACGATGATGCGACCGAGTTTTACGGCACGCCCTTGTTTGAGCAATGTTTGGCGCTGGTGATCCAGGGCTGTCTTCAACTGCAGTTCGGTGATGATACCGCTTCTTTTCAGGACCTCACCGATGAACAAGTCGTCTCGCGTGATTTTGCTGCGTCGTAGGCGGCTGAATATGTTATGTATCCCTTTGCGCAGGGACGCTATGTTCAATTTCATGGGAACCGTGATTTACATTTATGATTTCAGCTTTCCGTTGCTGGTACTCGGCGGTTATTTTTGCTGACAGATTAATGCATCTTGATGGGCACACCACGACCGCTATCAGACGCAATAGTTACTATAGATTTATAAGGTTCTGTTGTCAAAAGGATTAACGCACCAAATCGATGGCATCCCCATTCAAAACTCAGCACTTCAGGTTTGAAAATCGAGATCAGTGATTATAGTGATTCAGACTAAAATCGATTGAACACAGCGCGGATAGGAGGTCGTGATGATTGATAAGGCTCAATTATGCGAAAAAATAGTGGAGATATATCCTGACATCGGCCGATGCGGTCTATATGCCGAGGTTAAAACAGATCAATGAATCAGTCAACGTCAGACGACTTTTTCCGCTGGGAAAGGGACAGCATGGGGACCGTGAAAGTTCCCAAAGACGCCTATTACGGATCCCAGACCCAACGGGCTGTGAACAACTTTTTCAATAGCGGCATCAAGCCGCCGGCTGCATTGATTCATGCCCTGGCGTTGATCAAGTATTACGCCGCCCGGGTCAACAAACAGTTATCCTTGTTGGACGACAAACTGGCCGGGGCCATCGGTTCGGCAGCCCAAGAGGTTCTGGAAGGGCGTTGGGACGATCAGTTTGTGGTGGATTTGTTTCAAACCGGGTCCGGCACCTCCACCAACATGAACATGAACGAGGTGTTGGCTTCCCGTGCCAATGAAATCCTCACGGGTGCCAAAGGCGGGCGCTCGCCGGTGCACCCCAATGATCATGTCAATTTAGGACAATCGAGCAATGATGTCATGCCCGCAGCTTTGCATGTGGCGGCTGCCGTGGGCATCAAGAATGAATTGCAGCCGGCACTAGCCCATTTGCACCGGCAATTGAACGAGAAAGCGGCGGCTTTCAAAGGGGTTCGCAAAATTGGACGCACCCATCTCCAGGATGCGGTACCCATGTCTTTGGGAGACACTTTCTCAGGTTTTACCCGTCAAATCGAGCTGGCGTTGGATAGAATCGAAGCCGCCATGCCCCGATTGACGGAGTTGGCCCTTGGCGGAACAGCGGTCGGCAGCGGTCTGAACACGCACCCGGAATTTGCCGCCCACGTAATATCGGGTATTTCACGACATTCCGGTTTGCCGTTTAAGGAAGCCGCCAACCACTATGAGGCCCAGGCTGCACAGGACGCCATTGTAGAAACAAGCGGGGCTCTGAAAACCGTTGCCGTGAGCCTGGTTAAAATAGCTAACGATATCAGGTTGCTTGGATCCGGTCCCCGCTGCGGTATCGGCGAGCTCAAGCTGCCGGCATTGCAGCCGGGTTCGAGCATTATGCCCGGAAAGGTCAATCCCGTTATTCCTGAGGCGGTGATCCAGATCGCCTATCAGGTGATGGGAAACGACACCACCATCACTCTGGCAGGGCAATCGGGGACTTTTGAGCTGAATGTCACGCTGCCTCTGTTGGCTCACAATGTATTGGCGTCCATTGGCCTGTTGGCCGGCGCTGCAACCATGTTTGCCGATAAGTGCATTAAAGACTTGCAGGCCGATCGGGTTCAGTGTGAGGCATACATTGAGAAGAGCCTGGCGTTGGTGACGGCGCTGGTGCCCCATATCGGTTATGATCGCGCCGCCGATTTAGCCAAGAAAGCCTATTCCGAAGGTAAAACAGTAAGGCAGGCGGCGCTTGACGAGAAGATCCTTTCCGAAGAGAAGTTACACGAGCTGCTGGGATGATCATATATCGACAACCGGAAATGAGGAGGATGAATATGACCAAAAAACGTTACCAAGTCACCACCGCATGCCCCCAGTGCGGTTGCAGTTTTGCGACCCATCTGACGGCAGAAGAGATCAGGAAGCGCTATGGAGAAGTACCCAATGTGGAAATGGAGTGCGGTGAATGCATGTTGAAATATACAACCTCCATGGAAGAAGCTTGCCCTGAGTGGGACAAGGAGTGTAAGCTGAAACAGTCTGGTTAGCTTGAAAATTTAAGGTATTCCATCGATTACACCAAGCACTTAACACTACGCAACAATGAAAGGAGCACGTTTTCATGATGTATGACTTTAACGCGGATGACATTTTTGAGATTGCTGAACAACTGGAACGCAACGGGGCTAAATTTTATCGCACTGCAGCTGATTCCGTCAGCGGGCAAGGCGCCAAAGACTTCTTGCTCAAACTGGCAGACATGGAAGACGAACATGAAAAAACGTTTTCCAAAATGCGTTCAGAGCTCACGGCTGATGAAAAGGCCGCCACCGTTTTTGATCCCCAAGGTGAAGCCGTCCATTATCTGCGTGCTCTGGCCGATACCCGCGTCTTTTTTGAAAAGGAGGTAGACACCTCTTCCCTGGAGGCCATTCTGAAAGACGCCATTACTGCAGAGAAAGACTCCATTGTTTTTTATCTTGGCATGCGTGATGCTGTGCCGGAGAACCTGGGGCGTGGTCGTTTGGACGATGTCATCAAGGAAGAGATGGGACACATTAAGCTCTTGAGCACAGAACTCAAAGCGCTTAAAGGTTAATCCTGTCGTTGCTCCCATCAACCATTTTCGGAAAGCGCTTCGATTTCATCTTTATTGACGATGGTAATCTCGCTGCCCTTGACCTTTATAAGTCCTTGCTGGGTCATCTTGTTGAAGATACGTGACAGGGTTTCGGGTATGGTGCCCAGTAAACTGGCCAACTGCCCTTTGGAAATGGGAAGGGTGACAATGTCAGGGCTGCCCTGTTCCGATGCCAGGTAAACCAGATAGGAAGCCAGCCTGGCCGGCACCTCTTTGAGAGAGAGGTTCTCCACTTGGACCGTAAACTGCCTGAGTCGCATACTGAGCACCGCCAGCATGTTCAGGGCCAATGAGGGTTGCCCGGATATGAGGTCCACAAAGTCCTTGCGCGGGAAAAAGAGCATACGACTCTTTTCTATGGCCATGGCGTTGGCCGGGAAACGGCTGCCGGAGAAAACCGGAACCTCTCCAATGGGGTGGCCGGGGCCATAGATATGCAGAATCTGCTCCTTGCCTTCCAATGAGGTCTTGTAAACTTTAACTTTGCCGCTCACCACCAAATAGAATCCGTTACCAGGGTCTCCTTCCCAGAAAATGGCCTGACCGCGACCGAATTGTTTGTCCTGAGCGATACCTCTAATTTGTGAGAGCTGTTCTTCATTCAGGCCGCTGAACAGCGGTGTGCTGGCCAAAATATCAATCATATCCACTAACTTCCCTTCTATTGGATCCAAATTTGATCCAAAACTTGATCCAAGTCAAGGAACAGCGGTGAAATTTTTTTTATGAAATTGCTCATTTGAAAGAAAAAAGAGCTTTTGACTTAGGTCAATGCATTTCGAACGGATTCAGCATAGCATCAAACTGAAAATGACAATTAGAGCTTGGCTTAACAACCATAAAACTTATTTTTACGAAGGAGACAATAACATGTTCTGTTTTCAATGCGAACAGACGGCTAAGGGTGAAGGATGTACTAAAATCGGCGTATGCGGCAAACAGCCCGATACGGCCGTCCTTCAAGACCTCTTGATATACACGGTTAAAGGGCTTTCCCAGGTGGCTGTGGCGGCCCGGAAAGCCGGTATCAGCGATCCGGAGATCAATAAATATACCTGCGAGGCGATCTTCTCAACCCTGACCAATGTGGATTTTGACGCCGATCGTTTTGTGTCCTTGATCAAACAAGGTGTTCTGTACAGAGACCGGCTCAAGGCCAAGGTTGATGCGTCCGGGCTTCCGGATGGGCCGGCTACTTTTATTCCGGCCGATGACAAAGCGGGCATGGTATCCCAGGGAGAGACAGTTGGCGTCATGGCCGACGAGCGCCTGAATGAGGATATCCGCAGCCTGAGGGAACTGCTCACATATGGTATTAAAGGCTTGGCGGCCTATGCCGATCATGCCCGCATTCTGGGCCAAGAGGATGAGGCTGTTGACGCTTTTATCCATGAAGCCATGGCCGCCACCCTGGATGCCACCTTGGGGGTTGATGCACTGGTGGGCCTGGCGATGAAATGCGGCGAAGTCAACCTAAGGGCAATGGAATTGCTGGATGCCGGTAACACCGGCACCTACGGCCACCCCGTACCCACCCGGGTGCCCTTGGGTGCCAAAGCGGGCAAAGCCATTCTGGTGTCAGGCCACGATCTCAAGGATATGGAGCTGATTTTGAATCAAACCGAAGGCAAGGGAATCAATATCTACACCCATGGTGAAATGCTGCCCACCCACGCCTATCCCGAGCTGAAGAAACACGCTCATTTCTACGGCCATTACGGAACGGCCTGGCAAAATCAGGGCAAGGAATTTGATGCCTTTCCGGGCGCTATCATTATGACCACCAACTGTATCCAGAAACCCAAAGACAGTTACAAGGATAATATCTTCACCACCGGTCTGGTCGGCTGGCCGGGTGTCCAACACATTGCCGATAAGGACTTTACGCCGGCCATCGAGAAGGCTCTGGCCATGCCCGGTTTCACTGCGGATGAACCGGGAAAGTCGGTGATGGTGGGGTTCGGTCGCCATGCGGTCATGGGGGTGGCCGGCCAGGTGATCGATGCCGTCAAAGCCAAGGCCATCCGTCATTTCTTCCTGGTGGGCGGATGCGACGGCGCCAAAACAGGCCGCAATTACTATACTGAATTCGTCGAGCAGGTGCCTGATGACTGTGTGGTGCTGACCCTGGCGTGCGGTAAGTTCCGCTTTTTCGACAAGGATCTGGGCGACATCGGCGGTATTCCGCGCCTGTTGGATGTGGGGCAGTGCAACGACGCCTACTCGGCCATCAAGATCGCCGTTGCGCTGGCAGAGGCCTTTGATTGCGGGGTCAACGATTTACCCCTCTCCATGGTGCTGTCCTGGTACGAGCAAAAAGCATGTGTTATTCTGCTCTCGTTGCTTCACCTGGGCATCAAGGACATCCGGCTGGGTCCCAGCCTTCCGGCTTTTATCAGCCCCAATGTGCTGAACGTGCTGGTGGAGAACTTCAATATCATGCCCATCGGCACGCCGGAAGATGACTTGAAAGCCATTTTGGGATAACCTTATGACCATTGTGGTTTACACAAAAGGTGCGGTCCTCGAAGGACCGCACCGATGAACATCATCTTGCAGGAGATTGATCATGAAATGCCCGGGACAAGACACCCAATACTGGAATGCAGATGCCATTTTTGACGTCAAATGTCCCCAATGCGGTGGTAAGGTGGAGTTTTTCAAAGATGATACCACACGCCGCTGCGGCCGCTGCGGGCATCGTTTCGTCAACCCTAAAATGGATTTCGGTTGCGCCGCGTATTGCCAATATGCCGAACAATGTTTAGGCGATCTGCCCCCTGAATTGGTGGCTCAACAGGAAGACCTGCTCAAAGATCGTGTGGCCGTTGCGGTGAAACGGCATTTGAAGACCGATTTCAAACGCATCGGCCATATCACCCGCAGGGCCCGCTACGCCGAGGAGACGGTTAAAGCAGAGGGTGTCAACGCCAAACTGCCGGTGGTCCTGATCGCCGCTTTCCTCTGGGATCTGGACGCCGATCACAACAGCGATGGTACTCCTGTGGCCAAGTCGATTTTAAACGATCTCAAAGCGCCTCAGCCTTTGATTGAGCAGGTTTGCAAGATGATCACACAACGTGGTCTGCCCAAAGCAGATGAGGCGGACACGGCATACCGGATAGTGGCTGACGCGGAAAAACGGGCTTCTGAGGAAAAAACCAACGATAAAGAGGCGGTTAGCAGTGGGACGAAATAGTTAAACAAAGGTGGAAATATGAAAGTCAGACGAAAGATCATAGAAATTGATGAAGAAAGATGTGACGGTTGCGGGCAGTGCATCCTCAGTTGTGCTGAAGGGGCACTGGCCATTGTGGACGGCAAAGCTAAAGTGATTTCCGACAGTTTATGCGACGGCCTCGGTGCCTGTTTGGGTGAATGCCCTCAAGACGCGTTGCGGATTGTTGAACGCGTGGCTGAGGAATTTGATGAAGAAGCGGTTGAAGATCATTTGGCCGAGCAGAAACCTCATGAAAAAACCATGCCTTGCGGTTGTCCCTCGACCCAGATTCAAAGTTTCAGCCCTTGTCCGTCGGAGCAGATCAAAGCACAACCGGCCGGCGGCGACCAACCTTCCGCATTGGGCCACTGGCCGGTCCAGATTCGCCTCATACCGCCCAATGCACCATTTTTGAAAGGTGCAGATGTGCTGGTGGTGGCCGACTGCGTTCCCGTGGCTTTTCCCGGCCTTCATCAAGATTTCCTGCAAGGAAAAGTAATCATGATCGGTTGTCCCAAGTTTGATGATGCCGACGAGTACATCGATAAGTTTGAAGCCGTGTTCGAGACCTCTGGCATTAAAAGCATGACTACGGTGGTCATGGAAGTACCCTGCTGCTCGGGGCTGCCCATGATGGTTTTAAAAGGTCGTGAAAAAGCCGGCAGCCAGCTTCCTGTCACCCAGGTGGTGGTTAGCACCCGGGGTAAGGTTTTGGAGGAGCGTCGGGTTGCATAAATAAATGTCACTTTTTCCGGTTTCGTGTGTTTGCACCTTCAAACGGCTAAACTCAACAATGAACCATATGGAGGTTATACCATGAAAACACGGATTGCCGGAATGATATTGGTATTTGCATTTAGTTTTGTTTCAGTTCTTTGGGCGGATGACAATGGCGGACAGGGATCCTGGGGCGATCGACTGGATCGTAAAGGCGATCGCATCGAACGGCGGCTGGATCGCCGCGGGGATCGGATCGACCACCGTTTGGATCGCAAAGGCGACCGCGTTGATGCCCGTTTGGATCGCAAAGGTGATCGCATCGATGCACGCCTGGACCGCAGAGCGGATCGGGCCCGTGAAAACGGCCATGATGAACTGGCCAATGGTTTGGATCGCAAGGGCGACCGCATCGACCGCCGATTGGACCGCAAGGGTGACCGCATCGATCGAAGGCTTGACCGCAAAGGCGACCGGATTGACCGCCGTCTGGACCGTAAAGGCCACCGCATCGACCGCCGATTGGACCGCAAGGGCGACCGTATCGACCGTCGCCGAAACCGACGGGCAAGCCGTTAGCATCCCACCTTTGGAAAAGCGGGCACAAAATGCCATAATGCCTTGATTTATTGTATCATTAAGACCCGGTCCTCAGGGCCGGGTCTTCATTGCATTCGCCTCCTTCATAAAAAAATCCGATCTTGTAGACAAAATCACCCAAACAACCGTCTGAAAAATTAAACGTTTGAGAGCATTTGCGCCATGGTATCTAATGCGTTTTTGGCGGAAAAGGAGTGGCTTGACACATGGTGAAACGAATCTTGTGGTTTTACAGTGTAAGCAAATTCTCAAACAGAACCATTGACGGTGGATGGATTTGGTCCGATGTCCGGGGGTATGGAAACGATCATTTTCCGCCCGAGGAAAAAGGTACAAAAGGGTGGACAGGCGCGTGTGAAGAC
>JASFER010000088.1:0-21416 GCA_050124755.1 Desulfobacteraceae bacterium | reverse complement strand
TACGATGGCTGCTCGGGAATTCATAGAGCGCTATAACAATCTTGAGCTTCTCAAACTGATTAATGAGGCATACGAAGATTCATCTGAAACTGAACCAATGGTAACTATGATGCATTCAAATCACTATAGAATGGTAAAAGATCAATGGTAATCAACCAAGGGGATATTTTCTGGATAGATTTCGGAGCCCCTAATGGATCAGAGCCTGCATATCGCCATCCTCACCTCGTCATTCAAAATAATCTCTTCAATCGCAGCCGAATAAACACGGTTGTTGTTTGCACTCTCACGTCCAATATGAAAAGAGCCAGCGCACCCGGCAACGTAGCTTTAAAGAAGGGTGAGGCAAACTTACCGAAAAAAAGCGTCGTGAACATTTCACAAATTTTTACCGTAAACAAAAGCGATTTATCAGAAAAAATAGGAACTTTATCAAAAGATCGTATCTCTCAGGTTCTTCAAGGCATTAAACTACTTACTGAACCTAGAGAGGTTGATTAAAACATAATGGCAAGACCCAACCTTTTGCTGCACTAGATTCGGGCCAAAAAGCGGCCCTCACTGGTGAGCAATTCGTTCTGCCTCAAGAGATATGAAAGACTGGGAAAGAAAATACTATATTGAAAGCGGGGGGCGACCAAACCTATTCTATATCCTCTATGGGACCTTTGGGGAAATGCCACTCATGTCGAGATCAACCTACTGGTCTAATGGCGTGCCTTCCGGTTTCGAGTTAATGAAATACGAGAGATCAAAAAAGCCTGATGTGTTTGACAACTTTTGTGAAGGTTATTTGTGGGAAACGCTACAGAAAGAAGACCCTGAACAAGCTATGACGATAAAGGATGCCGAGAGTTGTTTTATTTTGCGAGGAGAGGTTGATGATCAACCTGATCTAAATTATTTTCGAGATGCCATTGGAATACTTACCTATCTTGCCGATTCTGGGGGCGTATCAATCTTCGATCCGCATATGTTCAAATGGTGGCGAATAGACGAATGGAAACCCAAAGCATTCATGGACCATGAAGCCTACCCACGGCATCATGTTGTTATTCTATTTTCTGACGAACCCGATGGCCAATGGTTCCACACCAGGGGAATGCGAAAATTCGGTAGATCCGATCTTAGCATGTACAAGGTAATGCCCGAAATAAGGAACGGTGTTATCGAAATGTTCAATCGATTCATTGAGTTCCAGGCTTTTGGAGGGATCATTGAAGAAGGCAATGAGATCCGCATGGAGGGTTTGCCGGCCGGTCTGTTCTGTCACCATACGGGTGACTTGGAGGATCCCGATTTCAATAATGTTCATGTGGAAATCAAGAAGGCAGAACAATCTCTTGCACCCGACGGAAACTCCGCTGCGCTCCGTTCCCGCTGGTGAAGCGTACGTGCTGACTGAATGTAATTAATAATGACTCCATCAGAAAAAATAAAAATTGAGATTGAAGCCTTTCAAGGAATTAAGTGGTGCTCTTGCGGTGACCCTTATCCATACGAAGATGATCCTGAATGTATACATCCTGGATGGATTAAATTCGGACTTGAGAAATCTGAAATGGGGTGGCGCACACTTGAGTTTCTCGGATGGCTCTCAACGGATATGATCCGCGCGGGTGAAAGGATGGAGTTTTTTCCAACATCTCCCCCGCCATATTTAAATGAACCAGGTGAATGTTTAAGTTTCGTTATTGAGGTTCATCCTAAAGATGGTGATGAGAATGAGAGATTTGCGAAAGTAGCTGACTTCATAAAGAATTGCCGCGAAGAGTATTGGAATGATTGCAAACCAAAATGATTATTGCGCAACCATTTTCTGCACCTGACCGGTGTTCCGCCGCGCTCCACACCGTCAGGTGAGAAATACGCTAGAAGGCATCTCAAAAAACGGATCCCGGTTATCCCTAAGGCCCAGGTTGGTTTAAAAAGCCATCTTCCGAACCGGTCGGGACAGAGCCCGACCCTACCCGGGAACCCTCAAAACGCCAGGCACCGGAGTGATTAGCGTAGGGCCGGCCTCCGTGCCGGCCGGGTATAAAATCCGATAGGCTGCATAGAGATTGGCTTATCATTATTCTTAATTAAGCGCTTATGGGGATAAACCCCGCCCGCTTAAGCTTTTAAGATAAGCGCAAAACGGATTTTGGTCCAAGATGTAGGCGGACATGGGGATTTCAAACTGCAGGCATACGAGAATGTGTCGTAATTTAGAATATGCATGTTTTTTCTCCGTCATGCCGGACTTGATCCGGCATCCAGAATCGTATCGTACTGAAAATACTGGATTCCGGGTCGAGCCCGGAATGACGGCAGCTCCGAATAACATGGTTTTGCCAATTAGGACACAGCCTGATACGCCGGTATGTCGAGGATTTGAAATCCGGCTCCAACACCCAGATTGGCCCAAAAGACTTTTTTGAGATGGCTTCTAAACAGATACCCACAAGGGGTGAATTCGTGACAATCGAAGACCGGAAGACCCCACTTGATGAAATTGCTGAGTTCAACAGGGGGCGGTGGGACGCTTTGGCGCGTGCAGGTGTAAAATATTCCGTGCCGGTTTTGGATCTGGATGAAAGCACAGCCAGACTCATGATCGATAAAGAGGGGATTCTTCCAACGGCCAGGGGCCAGCGCGTGCTCTGTCTGGCCGCTGGCGGCGGTCAGCAGAGCGTTGCCTTCGCGCTGTTAGGCGCTGAGGTGACGGTTCTGGACATCAGCGATGTCCAGCTTGAGCGCGATGCTTCAACGGCCCAGCGCTCCGGTCAAAAAATCCGATTGGAGCGAGGTGACATGCGCGACCTATCACGGTTTGACCGGGGTGCGTTCGATATTGTCTGGCAAGCACATTCAATTAACTTTGTTCCCGACGCTCGGGCTGTATTTGCAGAGGTGTCGCGGGTTCTTATAAACAATGGCGTCTATCGCCTTGAGATTACCAACCCCTTTATTCACGGAACCTGGGAACGGAGCTGGACAGGATCAGGATACTTGCTCGCCGGTCCATACCAGGACGGAGAAGTACCTTCGGAAGAGCCTTGGCGGATTCGGGATGCGTATGGAAATGAGCAATACATCCGAGGTTCGCGTTAATTTCGCCACACTTTGGGGACCGTCATCAATGGATTAATTGCTGAAGGCTTACAAATTTCAGGCATGTGGGAAGATTGCGAGAGCGATGAAGGAGAAGAAATGCCGAAATTGGATCATATCGCACTTGAAGTGTCAAATCTTGATAGAGCGATTGAATTCTATACTGAAAAAATGGGGTTTGTTCTTGAATCAAGATCGACAAACGAGGAACAACAAGAGGATTACTGTTTTCTTAAATCTGAAGGCACAAGCCTGGAATTGATTTCAGATCTAAAAAAATCTTATAGCGGAAAGCATAAATTTCAAAGGCCATATTGCCCGCATATATGTTTTGTAACCGATGATATGGAAAAAACAATAAATGAACTTAGAGCTAAAAATATCGAGATAATTCGAGGACCACTTGAAATAGCAGGTGAAGAAACCTGGGTATATTTTGCAGATCCGGATGGCAACGTATTAGAATATATAGAATGGTATAAATAGCTTTCCAAAGTATTGAATGCGTATGGCAAAGAAGGCTGGGAGCTTGTATGCACCTACTGGTGTTGGCATTATCTTAAAAGATCCATCGAATAAAATATATTATCGCAGTATTGCTATAAGTGGTTTCAAAACCTTCAATCGGGCCCAAAATCAAAGCGGTTACAGATTCATCTCAGTCGCCGACGTCTCCAAATACGGCAGCGCGACCCAGGCGTTGCCATTGCATGCGCAGATGAAATTATCCTGGCTGCATTCAAAGCAGGTGACCTGCCCGCAATTTTTGCATTGAAACGCGCGCCGTTGCGTGGACGCCTCACCCAAGAACTGTTTCAGTCTTCGGCGATCGGCCAAGAGCCTGATTTTTCGGCCACACATAAAGCAATTCTGCCAATCTGAATGGGGGGCGATGCTTTGAGCGTGTTCCATGGTAAGACTCCGTTTTGTTTCGCTGTCATCATAGCGGCTTTCGGTGCGGTAGCGTTGCGAACAAAAACCGAAAGCAGCGCTTGATCTTGTGTATGCCCGTCAACGGTAAAAGGCGTTCGAATCGGTTGAAGACGCGGCATCACTTCAGCACATAATGGATTGAGGTGTTTTTACCATGGCACAAACGACCTTTAAAAACTGTGACCGGCATCACACATTTTCACTTTTTCTCTAAAGAGAACCGCATTTCGCTAATCTATTTTTATTATTCAACCAATACTAATCTAACAAATAAACAGTATCCGATCGCCAATAATCAAATTACAAAGGCAAACACACAAACAGCAGAAATAGCATGCCGCGTTGACGGCCAAGCAAGGTGTGATTTGCCGCACGTGAAGAAAATTCTTAATGGGGAAATTCCCCGCAAATAACCCAAAATTTGGAGGAGTAAAAATGCGTAAGTGTATCGGATGCTGCAAGATGATGATCATGACACTGTTCGTTGCCATGCTGTGCATGGGTACGGCAAATGCAGACCACAAGTGGGGGTACAACTATTTCAAAGGACCCAAGTACATTTTCTTTTTCATCGGTGACGGCATGGCCAGTCCGCAAATCCACGCCACCGAAGCATACCTGGCTGCGATGCAGGCAGATGACACCGATCCGGGCGGCATTAAAGCCGAAAAGCTGGCTATGAGCGAATTTCCTGTTCAGGGTATGCAAATGAGTTTTGCCAACAATCGTTTCATCACCGGTTCGGCGGCGGCCGGGACAGCCTTGGCCTGCGGTATGAAAACCGACATCGGCGTGATTGCCATGGATCCGGATGCCACAGTTCCCTATACCTCACTGGCAGAAGCCGCCAAGGCAAGAGGCATGAAGGTGGGCATCGTCTCCAGCGTATCCATCGACCACGCCACGCCGGCGGTATTCTATGCCCATGAGTCCAGCCGCAACAATTATGAACAAATCGGCCAGTGGCTGTTGAACGGCGATTTTGATTATTTCGGCGGCGGCGGTTTCCGAGTCAACAAGTACAAAAGTGAAACCTATGCCGGTTTATCCAACGAAGAACGGTATGCCATCGTTGAAGCCACTGCTGTCGCAAATGGATTCGCTTTTGCGGATACCCGTGCAGAAATTGATGCCCTCAAACGTCGTGATGGACGCGCCATTGCCGTGAATCCCTTCCTGGACAGCTCCAATGCCATACCTTATGCACTGAACCGCATGGCCGCCGATGGTCCCGGAGAAGACTATGAAGGCTCAATTTCCCTGGCTGAGTTTACCAAAAAGGGCATTGCGCTGCTCAAGAACCGCAAGGGTTTTTTCATGATGGTTGAAGGCGGCAAAATTGACTGGGCCTGCCACGCCAACGATGCCCGCGCCGCCATCGAAGACACCATTGCGTTCGATGATGCCATCGCTGTTGCCGTTAAGTTCGCCAAGCGTCATCCCCGTGAAACTCTCATCGTCGTGACCGGTGACCATGAGTGCGGCGGCATGACCCTGGGTTTTGCCGGCACCGCATACGAGACCTATTACGAGAAGATGGCCAGCCAAACCATCGCATACGACGATTTCGGCAGCAAAATTTTGGCCGCATACAAGGCGGCCCATGAATCTATGCCGGCGGATATCGATGCAGACATGTGGCAAATCATCTTAGACAATTATGGCATGGACGGTGCCGGTTTAACCACGGATCAAGGTGATGATCTCACCGCGTACGAGATCAGCATTCTGGAAGATGCCTTCGATCAAACCATGAACAGCGGCAACGTTAATCCCAAGGATGAGAACAAGCTGCTTTACGGCTCTTACAACCCGCTCACGGTCACCCTGACCCATCTGCTAAACCGCAAATCCGGTTTGGCCTGGACCTCATATTCCCACACGGCCGTTCCGGTTCCGGTTTTGGCCATGGGGCCTGGAGCGAAAATTTTCGACGGCTACTATGATAACACCGACGTGGCCAAAAAGATGGCCAAGATCATGGGTGTAAAGATCGGCGACTGATCTTTCTGCCGGCAATAACAAACCTTAAGCGTGGGTAAAAGGCCGCTTGCTTTTTACCCACGCTTTTATTTCGATCCATCTCATATCTGCAGGGCTTATGTGCTCATGCAGGGTGTCCTTCTTTTAAGACATTGACGAATAGAAAGGGTGCTGACCGTTTACACTTAGAATCTTATGCTGAAAAAAAACATCATTTCACTTTTTTTTGCGTTTAGTTGTGTTTTTTTATGTTTTCTGCCAACCGATTTCGAAGGCAGCCGGGCAAAGGATGCATATCTGGTAAAAGCCACAGTTCTTTCTGTCGACAATGCCGACTTGCGTCAAAACCTGATTGTCCAGACCGGCACCCAGGACCTCCAGGTCGAAATCGTGACAGGTCCCCACAAGGGTGAATGCACCCGCGTCGTTAATCCCCTGGCAGGCAAAATGGAGTTTGACGAAATTTATGCTGCGGGGGATACTATCCTGGTGGAGTACAAAATCCATGACGGCAAGATCCACATGGCCTTTACTCGCGGGTATTACCGCCTTACCCATGAATTGATACTCGTCGCCCTGTTTGGCCTCTTCATTGTCGCTGTTGCCGGATTCACCGGCCTCAAAGCGTTGCTTTCGTTCGTATTTGCCGCTTTTATGATCTGGAAAGTGCTTATCCCGTTGTTCCTCAAGGATGTCAGCCCCATACCGGTTTCCCTGGCGGTTGTCGCCGCCCTGACCGCCTCGGTCAGCTTTCTGGTGGGAGGCTGGACACGCAAAGGGCTGACCGCCTTTGCGGGTTCTTTTGCAGGGTTGGTATTGGCCTGCATCCTGGCCAAGTTTTTTGCCCCCGGTTTTCACCTCAACGGAGCCGTCAGGCCGTATGCGGAAAACCTGCTTTACGCCGGCTTTCCGCATTTGGATCTAACCGAAATCTTCCTGGCCGGCATCTTTCTGGCCTGTTCCGGTGCGGTGATGGATCTGGCCATGGACATTGCCGCCTCCATCGATGAGGTGAAAAATAAAAAGCCGGATATCGGTTTCCGCGATTTATTCGGTTCCGGCATGGCTGTGGGACGTTCGGTGGTGGGTACCATGACCACCACCCTGCTGCTGGCCTATTCCGGGGGGTACACGGCCATGTTGATGAACTTCATGGGTCAGGGATTGCGGCTGCAGCAAATCCTGAACATCAATTTCGTAGCTTCCGAGATACTCAATGTATTCGTTGGCAGCTTCGGATTGGTGGCTGTTGCTCCCCTTACGGCCATTGCCGGTGCTGCGCTTTACTGCAGACCGTCCTCCAGTTAATACCTGAACGAAAACACTCCTGCCCTATTCTGCTACATGGGGCGGTTGTTGAGGCAGCTGCATTCGGTGCTTGCTTATATCCGGTGTTGCCTTTAAAAAAGAAAATAGCCCATTCGATTGACCACCGGTCATACTGGGAGGGATAAGTCTCATGAATAAGCGATGGCGCTGCATCATCTGTGGATATATCCATGTGGGGGACGAGCCGCCGTTTGCCTGTCCTATCTGCCAGGCGCCACGCAAGATGTTTGAGTTGATTGAAGGTGAGCAAAAGCCCGACCCGCAATAGGAGGACGGCCATTGAAGGTGTACACCGGCACCGGAGACGGCGGAAAGACCAGCCTGTTTTCAGGTGAACGCATTGCTAAAAGCGATGCCCGTATCGATGCCTATGGGGATGTGGATGAACTGAATGCCGTTGTCGGATCGGTGGCCGCAGCCCTGCCGGACCATCCGGAGGCAAAGGCTTTGGAACAGCAATTGACCCAAATTCAGGTCGATCTTTTTCAAATGGGCGCCCTGTTGGCCACCGCTCCCGACTCTCCTTCGGCGGATTCTTTGAAACCGCTGTCTGATGAACACAGTCGGAGATTGGAGCATCAAATCGATGCCATGCAGTCAAAGCTGAGTACGCTCAACGCCTTCATTCTTCCCGGCGGCCACCCCGCGGCGGCCGGGGCTCACGTGGCCCGGACCGTTTGCCGGCGCGTCGAGCGAAGGGTGGTCCTCCTGGCAGGGGCAGACCAATTGATCAAAATGGGTCTTGAAGAGATGCTGGTTTACATCAATCGGTTGTCCGACTATTTTTTTGTATTGGCGCGCTATTGCAATCACCTGGCCGGAGTGGAAGATGTCCTCTGGCGAGGGTAGGTCGTTGACCGGCCCAAACGGGCAGACGCTCATACCGGCAAGGGGCGGCGGGTTAGCCTGGATGGCCAAGCATACCTTTCAAACCGATCCAATGGCGGGGGACCTATCCAGCGTCTCTCTGATCAATTGGGCCAGCCGGTCCCGCTCCACGGGTTTGATGATATGCGCACAACCCAAATGGGTGGCCATCTCCTTATCGACTTTATTGCTGTAGCCGGTGCACAAAATGGCGGGGATATCGGGCCGTAACAGACGAATTTGATTAATGAATTTATCTCCTGTCATTTTGGGCATGGCCACATCCGTAATCACCAGGTCAAAGTCCCCGGGTGCCGCTTTAAACCTTTCCAATGCGCTGACGACGCTGGTATAGATGTTTACGTGGTATCCCAGATGCTCGAGCTGCTTCTGGGTGACCATGACGAATTTGGGTTCATCATCCACCAGCAGGATGCGTTCATTGCCTGTCAGGGTTTCAAGATCCGGTGCAACGGATTCATCTTGGCTTTGCTGGGGCACGGTGGGCAGGTACACTTCATATTTAGCGCCTCGGTCCATAAGGGTGCTGGTGACGATATCGCCCGAGTAGCTTCTCACGATGCCGCGCACTACGGAAAGCCCTATCTCGTTGCCGCGGTCCGGTTCAATAGCGGGTCTGAAAGGTTCATCGTTTCGTTCCTGGGCTTCCGCCGCCAAGCCGGGCCCCGTATCGGCGACCGTTAACTTGGCATAGGTGCCGGGCTCAAGGTTGGTGCCGCCGGGAACGTTGCCGGGTTTGAGACGGACCGGGTCCAGGGTGACCGTCAGGACGCCCCCGTCCCGGTCCATGACTTCGGCGCTGTTGGAGCAAAGATTGACGATCAATTGGTGGATGTGTGATGGATCGGCTATCACCGGAGAGCATTCATTGATCAATTGATGAAATTCGATATGGGCCGGAATAGAGGCCCTCAAGAGGCTCAATGCATTGGTTGAAACGGCGTGAATATCCACCTTCTGCTGCTGACCGTCTGGTTTTTTACTGAATTCGATCAATTGACGCACAAGCTTTTTGGCGCGCAAAATGCCGGTTTTGGCATCTTGGATGTAAGGCTGGACCGGAAGATCTACGTAGATATCCATAGCGGCCAGTTCAAGGTTGCCCAGCACGATGCTCAGGGCGTTGTTAAACTCATGGGCCACCCCCCCGGCCATGGTTCCCACGGCCTCCAGCTTCTGGGCGTGGTGGAGTTGCGCGTCCCTTTCCCGCAGGTTTTCCTCAGCCACTCGACGGCTGGTGATTTCCCGGCCGAAAAGGGCGACAGCGATGGTGCGGCCGTCACTGTCCTGTACACAGCTGGTGGACCATTCTATATCATAGCGCCGATCTTCAATATAGTATTGCAAGTCGAACCGGCGTCCGCCTGAGGGTTTCGTTTCCCGAATGGTGTTTTCCCAAAATTTTCTTCTTTCATCGGGCAGAAATGCCGTAATGCGATCAAGGGGTTTCAAATCGTGGCCGTAAAGTTTGGCGATAAGACGGCGAAAAGCCTCATTGGCCAGAAGCACACGGTTTTCATCGTCCAATGCGGCGATAAGATCGCTGGTGGTCTCAATCATGGCGGCCAGTATGGTATGGCTTTTCCGTTGGGTTTGCCTCTTCTCGCTTAAGCGCTTATATTTATCTAAATCAGCGCGAAGCGCGGCGATGGCTTGCCGGGCATTGTGTAATTGGTTTTCCAATGTTCGGATGGATTTTTCTTGCATCACTTTAGACCGGTCAATGGATCTATCATTTTGTTTTATGGGCAATTCGTTTTACATGCGCCCTTATTTACCGGCAGGGGCTTAACCGATGCACATCAGGGTGTTCCCTTCCAGTGATATTACGGATCTATTGATCAAGCCACAACCTATAGGAATTAATAGGGACATGCAAGCCCAAGCTCTGAAGGGCAAGCGGATTAATAACGATAATGTAAATAAGGGCAATTGGGCAAGCATAGGTTGATAATTTGAGCGGATTCGGATAGAGCTATGCAGAATTGCTTAGGCTGCGTTTAGTTCCTGAACCTGCCTAATCCGGTGACAACGAACAAGATGAAGGGCCATATCTGTGTCAAACACGTCAGTGTTTTCATCGTTGCGATTGTAACCGGGTGCATAGCATCCGGTTTGAAAACAACCAGAAATTTCCTGCCGCGTGCAGCGCGTATTTTCGACGCGAATTTTCATACCAATGTCAAAGGAGCTGTTCATATGCGTTGGCCCACCATGCTTTTGATGATCCTGATGAGCGCCACAACCACCTTGGCCCAGCAGCCGCCGCCCATGCGCGTGGCCGTAGCCAAAGTGTTTGAAAAGGAAGTGGCTCCCACCACTGCGCTTGTGGGCATCGTCGATTTCGATCAGGGTGCCGGCATTTCGCCAGAAATCAGTGGGTTGATCGTTGATCACCGCATGGTTGAAGGAAAGGTGGTGCGAAAAGGGGATCTGTTGGTGCGGTTGAACACTGAATTTCTGGAAAAAGATATTTACGTGATTGACCAGCAGATTGCCCAACTGGATGTTCGCATTGAAAAAGCCAGGAAAAACTTAAAGCGTTTTGAAACCCTGTTTAAAGAGGATGCCACCAGCGAAAAAGAATACGATGACCTGGTTTTCCAACTGCGGGAGCTGCAGGTCGAAAAGAGGATATCCCAGGTCACGCGGGCCAAGAAAAAACTGGAATTGAATAAGAGCCGGATTAAAGCCCCATTCGATGGTTTGGTGGTTGAGCGTTTTAAAGATGTTGGCGAGTGGATTTCACCGGGCGATTCAACCTGCCGTTTGGCGGCCATTCAGCAAACCGTTGTCATTGTACCGGTTTCAGAGGGCTTGATCCGCTATGTCAAATCGGGCCAGGCGGTTGCGGTCACCATCAACGCGCTGGGTCGCGACGTCAAGGGCCGCATTCAGACCATCGTGCCCAAAGTGGATCCCAAGAGCAAGACGTTTGAGCTCAAAGTGGGCATTGAATTTATACCGGGCTTGATGGAGAACATGAGCGCCTCGGTCGATGTCCCCACCGGCCACAAAAAGAAGCTGAAAATGTTCAAGCGGGACGCACTGGTCCGATTTCAAGGCAAAACGTTTGTTTATACGGTCAACGATGGAAAAGCCAAGATTTTGCCTGTTCAGGTCGCTGCTGTGGAGGGCGAGTACCTGGGGGTGGATGCTCCATACATTGTCCCGGGAATGCCGGTGGTGGTGGACGGCAACGAACGTTTGCAGCCTGATCAGGCCGTACAAATCGTCGATCAACCATAGTGCTGCAGGGGCCGGAGGACTCCAGATCCCGCGTTGCCAAGGGATCGCAGTAGTTGGACGCGAAGCGGTTGCAAAGCCTTCAATCGGGTTCAATATCAAGGCGCAGTGAGCCATTCAACCGCAGGAATACTTTCAGTATTTTGAGGATTGAATGGCTTACCGCAACGTAGGGATTGGGCCCGAGGGGAGGTTTTGCAACCGCTTCACGGCTCCACCCTTGGATGCCTTGGCTCTGAAGCCCTCCGGCCCCTGCAGCACTATGGTTGATCGACAATAACAAACAAGATTGATTCTTACCAATGGACTTTATTCGTTTTGCCATAAACAAGCCGGTTTCCGTATGTGTGGGTGTTATTTTAATACTTATGTTCGGGTTGCTGGGTATAAAGGGGCTTCCGGTTCAGTTAACGCCTGATGTGGAAACGCCCCAGATCACCATCACCACCGTCTGGCCCGGGGCGACGCCCTACGAAGTTGAAAAGGATATTGTGGAGGAGCAGGAGTCGGTCCTGAAGGGCGTCCAGCGCCTCACCCTCATGGAGGGCTCCGCCTTTAACGGCCAGGCCATCATCACGCTGACCTTTGAAGTGGGCACCGACCTCAATGCCGCCGTGCTCAATGTCTCCAATAAATTGGATGAAGTCTCCAGCTATCCGGAAAATGTGGAACGTCCCGTGATCGAGGCGTCTGGGGCCGAGAGCAGCCCGGTGATCTGGATGGTTCTGAAAATGCGGGACGGCCAGCCGGAAAAGATCAACACCTTCCGGACCTTCTTCGAAAACGAAGCGCGCCAGTACATCGATCGTGTTCAAGGTGTGGGGTCCCTCTTCGTCTTCGGCGGGGCCGAGCAGCAACTGGAAGTGGTGATTTCGGCCGAGAAACTGGCGCGGCATCAACTGACCATCAACAATGTGATGAATCGACTGCAGGCGGCCAATATAGATGTGTCCGCCGGCATCCTCGGGCTGGATAAAAAGAGCTACCGGGTGCGCACCGTCAGTCAGTTCCAGAACCCGGAAGATCCGCTGAACATCCTCATTGCAGACGACGGTATTCGACGGGTATACCTTCGTGACGTGGCCCAAACCCGCCTTGGCTACGCCACCCAGACCGGCGCCATGATGCACAACCATAAGCCCACCATCGTAGTAGGGGTTCGCAAGCAGCAGGGTGCCAATGTCATCGATTTGACCCGGCGCATGTACGCGGCCGTGGATCGGCTCAACCAAACCATCCTAAAAAAGGCTGGTTTGAAGTTGGAGATTGTCTACGAGCAGACCCCCTACATCCATCACGCCATGAATCTGGTCAAACGCAATGTGTTCATCGGCGGTTTGTTGGCAGTGACCGTGCTGTTGCTTTTTTTAAGAAGCATTTCCGCCACCTTGACCACGGCGGTGGCCATTCCCATATCGGCCATCGGCACATTTGTCTTTTTATGGCTGTTCAACCGCTCCTTGAATGTGGTGAGCCTGGCGGGTATCTCTTTTGCCGTGGGCATGCTGGTGGACAACGCCATTGTGGTGCTGGAGAATATTGATCGCCACCGCGAAATGGGCAAAACGGCATTTTCGGCCGCTTACGACGGCACCAAAGAGGTGTGGGGCGCGGTGCTGGCTTCCACCGCCACCACGGTGGCGGTTTTTCTGCCCGTTATTTTTATTCAGGAAGAAGCCGGTCAGTTGTTCAAGGACATTGCCATTGCCATCACCTTTGCCATCATGCTGAGCCTGCTGGTGTCGGTGTCGGTGATTCCCTCCATGAGTCATTTTCTCTATTCCCGAAGGCCCAATAATCGCAAAAAAGTATCCTTGAACAGTGTGGGCAGGGCCGGCACGGCCGTGGCCGACAAACTGGTGGCCCTGTCCCGGCTGAGTATTCGCAACTGGGCGACCCGCGCCGCCACCATCGGCATTTTAACCATTGCGGCGGTCGCCGTTGCCTGGGTGCTGATGCCCAAGGCTGAATATTTGCCCCAGGGCAATCGTAACCTGATCCTCAATTTCATGATTCCACCCCCGGGATACTCCTATGAAAAGCGCCAAGCCATCGGCGACCATATTTTCAAGGCCACCAAACCCTATTTTGAAGAAGACGGCAAGGATGGTTTGCCCCAGATCAAGGAAATCTTTTACGTGGCCGTCGACCGTTTCAACATTTTCGGGGGGCTGAGCCGGCACGAAACCCGGGCCCGGGAACTGATGCCTTTGTTCATGCGGATAATGAACGGTATTCCCGGTATCATGGGCTTCAGCATTCAGGTCGGTATTTTTCAGGAAGGTTTGGGCCGTGGCCGCAACGTTGACGTCAACATTGCCGGTGCGGATATCGACAAGATTATCGGCGCCACGTGGATGCTCAGAGGGGTCATCTCCGAGAAAATCCCCGGTGCCAACGTGCGGCCTGATCCGTCTCCCGAAAACAGCTATCCCGAAGTCAACTTCATTCCCGATCGCTCCAAGGTATTGGCCAATGGTTTGAGCGAAGCCGAGTTGGGGCTGGCCGTGGACGTGATTATGGACGGCCGCAAAATTGGCGAATACAAGCCGGAGCAGCGCAAAAAGATCGATCTGGTGCTGCGTTCGGATCAAGCCGATATCAGGGTGCCCGAAGATGTGGCCGACAGTGTCATATCCAACCGGTTCGGGCAGTTGATTCGTATCGGCGATGTGGCCCGCCTTGAATATGGTCAGGGTTTGACCCAGATATATCATCTGGAGCGCAACCGCAGCCTGAAACTGATCGTTACCCCGCCCCTGGACATGCCCCTGCAAAGCGCTATGGAGATCGTTCAGAATGATGTGCTCGCACCGCTGCGCAAGGCGGGAAAGCTGGACGGCCTTCAAATTACCCTGGGCGGCGTCGGCGATAAACTGTTAGAGGCGCGCAATGCCATCAGCTGGAACCTGGTACTGGCGGCATTGATCATCTATTTGCTGATGGCGGCCCTGTTTGAGAACTTTTTTTATCCGTTGATTATCATGTTCAGCGTCCCGCTGGCGGCGGCCGGCGGCTTCATCGGGCTGCGTTTGGCGGATTTACTGGTGGCTCGGCAACAATTCGATATCGTCACCATGCTGGGTTTTATCATTCTCATCGGCACGGTGGTGAACAATGCCATTCTTATCGTGCACCAGGCATTGAACAACGTGCGGTTCTACGGTTTTGAGGGGCAGGCTGCCATCGTCGAATCGGTGAAAACCCGTATCAGGCCGATTTTTATGAGTGCGACAACCAGTGTGTTTGCGCTTTTCCCCCTGGCCATCTCCACAGGTCAGGGCAGCGAACTCTACCGCGGGCTGGGCAGCGTGATTCTGGGCGGGTTGGCCATCTCCACCATCTTTACGCTCTTTGTGGTACCCGCTTTGCTATCCTTTTTCATCCATTTGGAGAAGAACCGCCTGCCGGAGGACGAGGTTGAATTGCCCTCGAGCGCCTATCTGAACGAGTGACGGTTTTGCCATTTATTATCTCCGGTGGGGCCGGTCCATTCTCCTAAATATTGATGGTTCTGTAAAAAGTCCTGAATAGCGTCATTCCGGCAAAGGCCGGAATCCAGAACTGGCTGATATTACTGGATTCCGGCCTTCGCCGGAATGACGGAATGAACTGAATCCGGACTTTTTACGATTTCATCAAATATTGACTGAGAAAACCTTCAGTATGATAAGTTGGGAGGAGAACCAGGTGACGGGAGCGCACCGTGAATCGATATATTCAACACAACGCATATGTACCGGCTGCATTATGCTGGCTGGCCGTGGCTGTCACGGGATGCGCTTTATTTGCTGCAAAGCCGGCCCCCGAGGAAAGCCTTTCTTTCCGGGACACAGAACGGTATGCTGACTTTGTCAAGTGGAATATCGCCGCCTTAAACCAACGGTATTCACGCAATTATGTGGACTATGATTTTATCGTCGATACCGAATACGGCAGCACCTCGATTCAGAACCTCATCAATGCCCAAGCGATGACGAGTATCATCCGCCAACTGGGGGTTGAGCATCATGAGGTGGGGTCTCGGGTGGCAATCCTCTCCGATTATATTCGCCGGCAGTATGCTTATGTTGATGAGCCCGAAGACTGGGCAACGGCGGAAGAGACCTTATTAAGAAAACGGGGGGATTGCAAAAACCTGTCTATCCTGCTGCTCTCCATGTTGATTCATGCCGATGTGGAAGCCCACGGGGCTATTTCCAACGGCCACATGTGGGTGAATGCATTCTTCAATGGTCATTGGCATGTGATCGAAACAGACCCCGGGACGGATCGAATGCCGATCTATCAAATTCCTGGATTTTATGAGTATCCCTTGTACAAGGTGTTCCCCGATTGCACTGTCAAAAGAGAGAGGATCAGCCCTGACAGGTGATGTAAGCCCGATGTCGCCGATCAGGGCTTTCGCACCAATGTTATGCAACATTGGGGTTCATTTGATCCTGCAAACCAGGCTGGCGTCATCATCAACCAGCTTAATGGCCCTGCGGTGGTATTCCCAGTCATTGTCCAGCAGCAGAAAATAGCCGAACAGCCGATAGGCGTATTCTGAGGGGTCGATGGATGAATGAAACGGCTTAAGGGGTTTGGTAGCATAAATCAGTTGGCCGAGAAAAAGGCCCTGGGCAATCTCAACAATTTCATTCATACACATGCCGATAGGGGCCGGACCGCCGATCATGGGGTAGCGGTAATGAAATTGAAAGACGGTTTTTTTCTTCTGATCCGCATTGTTCATGGGTAAAATGGAGGTCTGCTCAGCCGCCCCAAGAAAGATGTAGCCCATGCGGACAAAGGGTGAGGGGCCTGTTTCGGCCAGTTCCAATAAAGGCTTTTCCGGTGTCCGAAAGTTCATATCCAGCATGCGCATGATGGCGTCGGCTGCTTCGATCCTGCCGTCCTGGAGATTGTTGCCGAATACATACTGGTCATTGGCCAATTGGTTCCAAAAGGCCTTGTCTTTCCCGGGCATGCCGGCATCCCATGCCCCGCGGCGCAGATGCGCGGCGTAGCGCCCCGGTTGAGTCCAGTGGTGGTCGGCATTTTTTTTCACCAGGTCGTAATGGGGCCAGCTGGCCGCATGTGTTTTCAACTCCCGCACCCTTATGCCATAACGCTCTTTGAGGTCGTCGCTTTCATCGAGCAGCATGCTGAGTTTTCTTCCGCTCACCTTTTCAAAGGATTTACCGGCCCATGGAAATATAAATTTTCCAATACTGGTCCGGATCATATCGAGCAGGTTTGGATGATCCCGTTGACCTCGCAGTAAAACAGCCATGACTGTGGGCAGCAGATGAATGTATTCGATTTTGCGCTCCATTGCCTGTTTAAATGTATCCCCCAATCTCCAGTAAAGGTTCAGGGTGGCACCATGGTAGTAGTTGAACCCGAGCAAGGGGTCCTTCTTGCCGTACCACGTGCGCTGCATCAACCCGCTGAAACGCACATTAAATCCATTTCCAACCCCTTGAAAGAGGCCGTCTTTCACTTTGGGGGCGACGCCGCACCGGAACAACCGGTTGAGCTTTTCAAAACGGGCCAAGCGGTCATTGTGCCTGGTCTGACCGCGAATATCGCTTTGAATGCGCTGAAGCATTTGCAGGATGGACTCACCGTGGTGCAGAAGCTCCCGTACATCGCCGTCATCGTCCCTGGGAGAGGGCTCCAAGCACAAGGTGGTGAATTTTTCACGCAGCAAACTATCTTCTTGCCAGCCCATGCGCCAATCTTCGATACGGTAGAGTTTCTCGCATCTGCGGCAGAGCGTGCCGGTGACGGTACCCGTGGGGGGCGGCGCCGTCTTTTCATATCCCAGTTCCCGATAGCCCATTTCTCCGGGGCGGGGGCGTAGATAGGGAAAGGCACTGTCCGCATAGGCGCGCTGTGCATGAGAGGCCTCGATCAACAGAAAAAAGCCGTTGTTTTGATAGCCGTATACATCTTCCCAGGCGGCGGATTCAGATAGATCCGCATCTTCTTCCATGTCGGGCCAGTACGGTTCCCCCAGTCCGAATCCGGCATCGCCGGGAATCAAAGGGATTTTGATGGTGCCGAGGCTGTAGCGTCTGGTGGCCATGACCAGTTGACCCAAATAGATGCCTTCGTCAATTTGCACCAGTTCATTAACCAGTCGCGTCATAGGGTAGACAGGGTTCAATTCAGGCCAGCGATAGTTGAGTTGGTAGACGCGTTTCCGATTCATCTCATCGAGAACGGAAGCGCCCGGATTGGCCAAAAAGAGACTGCCGGTCTTTGTATAGGGGATGGATTTTTCCGCTTCCAGGTGTTCAGGCAGAAGCTCACTGCCGACACCCTGCGTATCCGGGGAAATGGGGCGCTCTTTCAAATTCCACAAGGGGGTTAATACGGGCAGGCCGGCTAGATCCATCAATGTGGGATTATGGGGCTGCCGGAAGAAGTTGCGTCCAATGCGGGTTATTTCCGGCCTGTACGCTGCCATTACTGCCGGGTGGGCGCTGCATTTGAGCGCCAAGATCTCTTTGGGTACGAGTTCAAATGTCTTCCCCATCCAGATGCCGGAGTGGCCGAAGGTGATGTTCCATAGTTTGGCCATCCACTCAATGTTGGCCATTGCAGAGCGTTCTTTTCCGAAAAGTTGTGCTGTGTGTTTGAAATAGTCGCTGTCGCGAATGGACATGGAGACGCCTATCATGGGTCCATCCAGGGAAGCATATTTGCCGCATTTGAAAAGCGTCATCAGCCTTCGGTTGATGATGTCCCAATCGTCCTTTCGGTGGTCGTTGGATAGCACTTTTTTATACTCCACCAACATATTAAGAATGCCGTGCTGGCCGTCATACTTGAGGATGGTATCAAGCTCATAGGCCAACCGTCCGGCTTCTTCGGTGGGGGTTTCCGGGAAATGATCACTGCTTAGATATTCGGTCATTTGGATCTCCCCTTGAAAGCCAGGGGGTTGTTATATTTACAAAAAACCTATGACTTAAACATGATGTCGAAATCCGCAGTCATTTCGATTTTGATCGGCAAGATGAGGTATGAAAGTGTATCAATCCCGTGGTGTTTCCGGTCACTTTGCTGAATAAGGGCAGCTGAGCAGGATCATTAACTCAGCGTTTTTATAAGTGGAACGGTGATCTTTGGGTCGATTGGTTGTTAATTAACAGCTAACATCGCTTGCTGAGTGCGTCAATGATTATATATGCACCTGATTCTATGGCTTGAGAGCCATTCAAGCCTAATCGGTTGCGCTGTTAGCGGATTATTGGACCACCACGGTTTGTCCCGCTTTGGGTACGATGGCATCATACCCTTGATCCTTTAACAGGTCGGAAAAGGCCAGGCTCTGTTCTTCTTCGCCATGTACCACGGCAATCCTTTTAACCTTCAAGTTGGACTTCTCTAGAAATCGCAGCATTTCATTCTTATCGGCATGAGCTGAAAAACCACCGATTTTCACTACACGGGCTTTGAGCGGGTAATCTTTGTTTAATATTTTAAGAATCGGCGGATGGCCCTGGCGTCCATCCTTTTCATAAGCCTCGCCTTGCTCTAGAATGCGGCGGCCCAAGGTATGCTGGGCCATGAATCCGACGATAAGAATGGTGTTGTTGGGATTGTGCATTTTGTAGCGCAGGTGGTGCAGAATACGGCCGGCCTCACACATGCCCGATGCAGAGATAACGATATGGGGGCGGGTCTCTTTCATCAGCGTCATGGAGTCTTCCACCGAACCGGTGAAGTGGACCTGCTTGAAGTCAAAGGGATTTTTACCGCTGCTCAAAAAGGTTTCATGGGTCTCTTGGTCGTAGACTTCAGGGTGTTCCCCAAAAACCGTGGTGATGTCGGTGGCCAGCGGGCTGTCCACCCAGACCGGCATCCTGGGCACCGCCCCTTCATCGTAGAGTTCATGTATCACATAAAGCAATTCCTGCGTGCGGCCGAAGGCAAAGGATGGGATTAGCACACTTCCGCCGCGGTCGAACGTCGTGTTGAGCATTTCTTTCAAACGCGGTTTAAGATCCACAACGGCTTCATGGGACCGGTTGCCGTAGGTGCTTTCCATGATCAGCAAGTCGATGTCGCGGTCCTGCTCCTCGAAATTCAGTGCCGGGTCCCGCAAAATGGGTTTGTCAAACCGGCCCAAGTCACCGGTGTAGGCCACGGTCTTGGTTATGCCGTTGGTGTTGTATTTGATGATGCTGATGGCCGACCCCAGAATGTGTCCGGCTTCGTAGAAGGTGACGCTGAGGTCTTTGCCGATGGTTCTCTGGTGGCGATAGGGGGTGCCGTCCATTTGAGAAAGGGCGGCTTCGGCGTCGGCCATGCTGTAAAGCGGCTTCACACTATCGATGTGGTAACGCTCGATGACATCGGAGATGGTGTCCGCATCGATGCGATGCTTGTTTTTTTTTAACATCTTTTTGAGCTTGTCATGTTCACGCCGGTTCATTTTCTGGCCGTTGATGGTGGAGCCTTGGGATAGGGCTTTGCGGACGGTTTTATAGTTGAGGTAAAGGGCGTCCTGTTCCTGGATGTGGGCCGAGTCGGGTAACAAATAATGACAGGCATCCACCGTGGCGCGGGTGGAAAAAATACGTCCGGCAAACCCATCGCGGGACAGCAATGGAATACGGCCGGAATGATCGATATGGGCATGGGAAAGAATCATGTTGGTCACCATGGCCGGATCAAATGGCATGACCCGGTTTTTCTCAGCAGCATCCTTGCGTCGGCCCTGGAACATGCCACAGTCGAGCAATATGTAATCGGTTTCAGTTCCCAACAGATGCATGGAGCCGGTGACTTCCCGTACGGCGCCGTGGAAGGTGATATGCATAAGTAATCCTCCTGCTTCAGATCAGTCCAGTTGATGCCACTCAATGTCGACATCGTCGGTGGTTACCGCCACAATATGGTGATCGGCGATCCAATATTGGGTGACCCGCCACACCGAGTCATCATATGTGAGTTCCAGATGGGTGTCATCTAAAATTTTGGCTATTCGGCAGCGCGACAGGCCCGTCAGGCCGACTCCCATAGCTTTCAGCACCGCCTCCTTGGCGGTCCAGTACCGGGAAAAAAGGGCTTGGGAAACTTTGGGTGCAAGCTCCCACTCCCACGATTGGGCAATGCGCCGATACATGCCCTCCGAGACCGTTCGTTTTTTTTCAATGTCAATACCGATAGAGTGGGGTGCCGTGACGGCGGCCACATAGCTGCTTTTATGGGTCAGGGACCAATAAACGCCATTTGAAGGCAGAGGAGCACCGTTTCCGGCCTTTTCCAATTCTCCCAGGACGACGCCGCTAAGTTGGGCGGAATGCTGCAATGCTTCCCGGGCAATCCGCCGCAAGGCGGTAACTTTATCCCTTCCTTTGAGCGTCCGCTCAGGCCCGGGTACCGCCATGATGACAGGATGGATGATGGTTGCTTTGTGCATTATCTCAGGCACCGCCTAATCAGTCCTGACCACTTTGGGAGGTCATGTCTTTATATATTACAAAACACCGATTTATTGGGTTTCATTTCCGGCCGGCACAGAGGCCGGCCCTACGATACAAACGAACAATCAATTCTTTGATAACGGCTTTCGTAGGGCCGGGCTCTGTCCCGGCCGGGCAACGCTCAAGCTCGGGTACAGCCATGATGACAGGATAAATGATAGTTGGTTTGTTCCTTTACGCGCAACAATTTACGTTATCCCAAAAATCGCATAAACAACCTTGACATCGGACAAGATCATTGATCAATTTACCGACCACCGACCACCGATCACCGATCCCCTTCCTTCCGTATCTCCAGCGCCCTGTCGTAAACCTTTTTACGGGCTACCTTGTAATGTCTGGCCAGGGACTTGGCTATGTCGCTCAGGGAGCTGCCGTCCGGCGATGAGAGCGCCTGTCGTATGGCAGCGTCCAGGTCGGCTTCGGTGGGCTGGACGGTTTCCAGGCCGGCCA
>JASFER010000087.1:0-21504 GCA_050124755.1 Desulfobacteraceae bacterium | reverse complement strand
ATTTGCGGAATTGAAACAGCAGGGGGACCAGCAGGCCAGGCATCAATTTGATTCTAAAATCGCACAGTTACAGAATCAGCATTCAGACGCCATGAAGCAAGCGGAACTGGAAAAGCAAAAAGCGCTGGAGTGCGCTCAAAAACAGGGGAAGGAAAGACTTGCGAAAGCTGAGAAAGCGCATCAGCAAGCGATTAACTCCCTTAAAAAGAAATACACTGAGCAGATCGATAAGGTCTTATCCGAAAAGAAGGCGGAGATTGCAGCCCTTAAGCGTAAAAGGACCAAGAAGGAGGATGAGCAACCGAAATTTCAGCGCGTTTCGTATGAACCCATTAAAAATGACATGAAGGGATAGCATGTTACTTTCGGCCAACTTGAGCCCGTCTATGGGAGAGACTGACATTGTCATCGTGTTTTCCGGAAACCGTATTTGTCAACCAGGCGTTGCCCAGCCTTGCGCTGTGGAGGATGGTCAACCCCCTGTTGCCCAATAACCTATTTCAGCCATTCACCAAGCGCCCCGCCCTGATGCAGCATTCGATAGCGTACAAAGGCATTCAGGCAGACCATGGCCCGGTTGGCAGTCAGGAATGTGGGTACACCGCCGCCGTCCAGTGTCTTGCCCAGATTGTTGTACACCGCATCCGTCCCCGAAACCACATTGACGGACACCACGGCAGGTTTTTTATACCGGTGCACCAAACGGATAATACGGGCGGCAATGTTATTGGGATTCTGCTCGATCTCTTCATCGGTGGTGTTCAGCAAAGCGCTTTGGGGTACGATGGATACCAGCAGGGCGTCGACGGCATCGGATGCCAGCACGGTTTGGATGCACCCTTCAAAAGTGGCGTCATCGGCCATGGGTGTAAGATCCAGCAAGGGATCGGGCAATACCATGGGCGGCAATATCTCTTTCAGTTTGGTGGTGGTGGCGTCATCGAACTCGGCCGGTTGCAGATGTCCCAGGTTGTCGGCGGCAATCGTCTTTTCATACCCGGCATTGGCGATCACCGCCAGGCGGTTACCGTTGACATGAAATCCGTTGAGCAATGCGAATGTCTTTAACAGGTCGCCGTGGTCGATCATGGTGTCGGCCACAATCAAGCCGGCCTGTTTCATAGCCGCCTTGGCCACTTCATATTCGCCGGCAATACTGGCGGTGTGGGATTGGGTGGCTTTGCGGCCCTCTTTTGTACGCCCGGCCTTGTAAACAATCACGGGCTTTCTGCTGCGGCCGGCGATATCGAAGAATCTACGTCCGGCATAGGGTTTGAATCCTTCAATATAACATCCGATGACGTCCACCATGGGATCATCCTGGAAAAACTCAACCAGGTCGCAGGGATCCACATCGAGCTGATTGCCGTAGCTGACAATCGCTTTTGGGGAAATGGCGTTTTTCAGGTTTTCAATCTCGATGATCCCCAAAGCCCCGCTTTGGGTGAGCAGGGCCACACGGGTCTCCTTTTCAAATTTGATGGAGAACTTCTCTTCCAAAACAAAAAAGGAGTTAATCCCCTGGCTTTTTTCGTTTCCGGCGTAAATGATGCCGAGACAGTTGGGTCCCATGACGCGAAATCCCCGGCTGCGGGCCAACGCCAGGATTTTTTCTTCCACATCCCTGTGCCGGTCCACCTCGCTGAATCCTCCGGGGATGAGAATAACAGCCTTAACCCCCTTATTGGCGCAGTCCTGGACAACATCCAAGGCCGCAGCGGCCGGCACGGTGATAATGGCCAGATCCACCCGGTCTTCTATGGCATCGATGGACTTGTAAACCGGCAATGTTCGATGCCCGACTTCAAATTCTCCCCCTTTGGGATTGACCGCATAAACATCGTCACGATTCATTTGGATCAGGTTGTGAAAGATGATGTGTCCGGGTTTGGTTTTGTCCGCAAGGCTGACGCCCACCACAGCGATACCCCGGGGTTCGAAAAAGGGCCGGATGGTCTCTTTGGGTTGAGTGGAAACCGCAACACGGGAAATGTTGCGCTTTTCAAAGCGGGCCAGTCCGTCCAGCGCCACAAATCGGCTGTCGGGAGTGAATACAAAAGGATTGACTTCGAATTCGGTGATGACGAATTCTGTCCGGCTCTCAAAGAAATTGGAAAAGGCCAGTGCCAGACCGCTGAATTGAACCGCTGCATCCACCATGCGATCCACGTAACGGGACAAGCCGCGCCCGACATACTTTTGATAGATGTGGGTGGATTCCAACAATGCCCGGGCCCATTGTTCATCAATGGGGGCCAGAATCAGGTTGGGCGGTGAGAAGTGAGTGGCAAAATGCTCGGCATCGGCTCCACCCTTGCTAAGGGAGATCACCGGTCCGAAGGTCTCGCTTTCACGAAACCCCAGCAGCGCCTCATTTCCCAACTCGCGGGAGTATCGAATCCATTGGACCAGCAGTATTCCCCGTACCTTTTTGCCATGGTTGCCAAACTCCCGGGCCATACGATCATAGGCCGCAAGCACCGCCTGTGTTGCTTTGGGGACAACCTTCACCCCCCCCATGCGCTCCTTGTGGCTTATCTCTTCGGCAATCACTTTTAATACGATTTTTTTGCCGCTGAACGATGACAACAAAGCATCCGTGATTTGATCCCGAGACGTGACCACCACATGCATCGGTACGGTGAGTCCCATGGCCGATAAAATGGTATAAACCTCATGCTCAAAGAGCATACGGCGCCCCTGGCTGAACGCCAGGTGGAGGGTTTGTGCGGCTACCGCGATGGCTTGGTCTGATTGCTTTGCCACCATCAGGGTTGAAGACCCACAGGTGCAGGTCCGTCGAAGGTCTGCAGCACTTGGTAATTTGAATCGCGCTGGGCGGGAGTGAAACCGGCACGGCGGATGATGGTTTTGACTTTCGCTTCAGTGGTGGAGCGCTCGTGGCCGGCTTGCAGCAGTACATTTTCTTCCACTAAAATTCCACCGAAATCATCGGCCCCGGCCAACAGCCCCAATTGCCCCGCCGACACATTCTCACTGAACCAGGAGGACTGGATATGATCAAAGTTGTCCAATACCATTCTCGCCAGAGCGATGATACGCACATACTTGGCCGGGTGAACGCTGCGCCGGACTTCTTTGCCCAATGGATTGTCTCCGGGCTTGAAGGACCAGGGAATAAAACTGGTGAACCCGGCCGTGCGGTCCTGCAGATCACGCAGCACAAAAAGATGTTCAACGATATCCGCATCGGTTTCAACGTGGCCGAACATCAACGTCGCTGTGGTGCGAAAGCCGATGCTGTGTGCCGTTTCGCAAACCCCAAGCCATTGTTCGGTTGTCGCCTTACGCGGCGCAATACGTTTGCGGACCGCTTCGGTGAGTACTTCGGCCCCGCCACCGGGAATGGTCCGAACGCCGGCCGCGTAGACGGCTTTCAAAACATCTGCGACGTCGCACTGCTCCTGCGCGGCCATAAAGATATATTCAGCCGGGCTGAAGGGGTGGATATGGATATCCGGCGCTGCAAGCTGAATGGCAGCGATGTAATCGAGCCACGCCTTCAGCCCCACTTCCGGGTTGTGCCCCCCTTGCAGCAGTACGGTTGTGGCACCCATTGCGGCTGCACAACGCACTTTTTCGCCCACTTCATGGGGCGAGAGGGTAAAGGCATCGGCGTCGTCGGGTTGGCGGCAGAAAGCGCAAAAGCGGCACCGGGTAACGCACACGTTGGTATAATTGGGATTGGTATCGAATACAAATGTGACCTGTTGATCGGCGTGACGCCGCATGCGCTCTGCGTGGGCCATTTGCATCAATTCACCCATAGGCGCCTGGGTCAGCAGGGCCATGGCCTGTCGGCGCGTCAGCCGTTGTGTTGGGTTCGATAGTTGGGTGTCCGGGGTTGTCATGGTCTGCCGTCCTGATTAACCGATGCGTGGTTCACGGTCTCCGCCTTGGGAAACAGCGAGGATGAACCGTGCTGATTGAGTTCGTTTAGAAACCGAGCCTGCCCGGCTTCATCTTCATTGGACAGGCAACGGCGGATGACTCTTAAGTAGCGCTCTACATAATCGGTGGAAATGTCGAGCCGGGCGGCTACTTTGGGCGCCGCTTTTTTGATCAAATCATTTTCTTGTCGTGAGAAACGCTGCAGCCAATCATGCAGCACCGCCTTAATTTCGGCCGGCGCGTCTTTGCGCACCACCCAGCGTGCGAAGACAAACGGCAGTTGAAATCGTTCATACCACAGCTCGGCCAAATCCTCTACATGGGCATACCCACGTGCGGCACCGCTCTTTTCATACTCCTGGGCCCAACGCAAGGCACGGTCGCCGATGACCAGATAACCGTTGCCGGCGACTCCTTTGGGAACCAAAGCGGGCATGGTATCAAATCCGTTTTGATAGCCCAATAACAGATAGAGCAAACGAACACTGGAAGCCGATTCTCCGGTCAGCCCGATGGTCATTTGATGGGAGAAAGCATCAAAGGGGCAATCTGAAAAAAAGAGGACGCTCATGGCGCGCTCTTGTACGGCAATACCAAAACGGCCGACAAAAGTGGTATCCTCTTCCAAGAACGGCAATCCCCCCACCGGCACGGCGGCCGCCCAGACGCGTTTGTCTTTGAGCGCCTGAATGCTGTCCCGGGGCAGGCAATCTACCAGTGTACATCCTTCCGGAGGGCCCAGTTCTTTAAACGGAGCCATATTGGCGTATGGAATGTGAGCGATGGGGTGCGTCATTGGGCTATACCTCTTTAAACAAGCCGTCGCGTTCCACAGGGTCAAAGCCGGCCATGCGGATCGTCTCGGTCATCTTCTCACGAGCCATACCCTTGGGGGTAACGGCACCGGCCAAGTGTGCAATTTTCTCCTCTGAAATGGTGCCGTCCATATCGTCCGCACCCCAGCTCAAACCTGCGGCGGCTGTCTCTACACCCGTCATCGGCCAATAGGACTTGAGATGTGCGATATTGTCCAGTACCAGGCGTGCAATGGCCAATACGGACAGCGTTTCCAAAGGGGTGGGTCCGTGGGTGTCAAATTTACCTTCACCCGGCTGAAAGGCCAATGGGATAAAACAGGCAAATCCTTTGGATTCATCCTGGGCACTGCGCAGCCTGAGCATGTGTTCCACCCGTTCATGCCAGGTGTCGCCAAAGCCGAACAGCATGGTGGCGTTGGTGGGGATCCCGAAACTGTGGGCCGTTTGATGAATGCGCAGCCACTGCTCAGGGCCGATTTTGTTCTTCCAATGCTGCTCATACAGCCGTTGCGAAAATATTTCAGCGCCGCCTCCGGTTAAGGCGTTTATGCCGGCTGCAATCAACTCTTCCAGGATGCGGGGCTGGCTTTTGCGGGCTGTTTTGGCAAAATAGGCGATTTCAACCGCCGTGAAAGCCTTGATATGCAAGTCCGGATGCAGGCACCGCAATTGCCGCACCAAATCCAGGTTGCGCTCATAGGGCCATACCTGGTTGAGACCGCCGACAATATGCGCTTCAGTGGGTTTGAGCGCCGCCACCTTTGTCAGTATCTCTTCTTCACTGAGCACATAGGCATGGGGATCTTTGGCCGATGCCGCATAGTTGCAAAAAGAGCATCCGGCACCGCAAATATTGGCGGGATTGATCTGAATATTGAACACAAAAGTCGCTTTTTCGCCAAAGCGCGCTCTGCGATTGGCCAAGGCCGCCTTCCCCAGAGCATGCAACCTGTGCGGGGTGATGGCGTTCGCCAGCGCAAACGCTTCTTCTCTATTCAACCGTTGGGCGCAGGCCCCTTTTTCGAGTGCCAGTTCAAACAGGATGTCGTCCATATCCATTATCTTTTTCTTGGTGTATCAGTCTACCGGGATACCGTAGCTGCCCCAGCGTTCATCCACCCGTTTGGCCACTGAAGGATCAAATTCCACCGGTTGGGGATATCCTTTTTTCCAGCGCGCGTCAATGAGGATGGGAAAATCGAATACCACTCGATTTCCCTGAATTCGACGTTCCGCCGGATAGAGGTCAGCGGCCGGATCGAAACGGGTGAACCAACCCCACAGCCGCATGATGGGATCTTTCATATCCACATCCTCGGAGACCAGCACATGGAACAGATAGCGACCGGCCGCTGCGTGTCGTCGCAACGCTTCTTTCAGGGCCTTTAGATCGTTAAAGCCTTCGGCCACCTTAAGCATCAAGAAAGCCGGACCGATGGCAACAGCCTCTCGAACTTGAAGATGAACATCGGTGACGGATATTGGCGGAGGCGGCGCTTCCCTGCGTATGGGCAGGCCGTCCCCCTTGGTCGCCAGCATGATCAAGCGGCTACCGGTATTCATGGCCGGCCCGGTAAAATCCAATGTGTCCTGGGCCGTGGGCGAGAGGACATGGATACCTTCGGGTGCCAGGTGCCGCCATAGCGCCGTGCTGACCGCCCTGAAATTGCGCACATCCACATCGGCGTCCACCGTAACCATCACCTTGGTCATGGACACGTGGCCCTCTCCCAGTAAGGAGAGGGTGTATTTGAGGGCCTCCCTGGGATAGCGCTCCTGAACCGCCATAACGGCCAGGGCATGAAATCCTGTCTCCGGATAGGCCCACAGATTTTTAATGGCCGGTTTGATTTGTTTGAGCATGGGAACGGTTAACGCCTGCAAGGCTTCACCGATGTAGTAGTCTTCCTGAACAGGTTTACCCACCACCGTGGCCGGATAGATGGCGTCTTTACGTGCCAGTACCCGCTCAACACGGAAAACGGGGTAGTCGGCCGCCGCTGAATAGTGGCCGAAGTGGTCGCCAAAAGGGCCCTCCCGACGCATATCTCCGGGGGTCACGGTGCCTTCGAGGACAAACTCGGCGGCAGCCGGTATTCGATGACCGGTGTTGGGTCGCTTGATCACCGGCAGCGGCTTTCTCATCAAATAGGCGGCCATGAGGCGTTCATCAACGCCTTCCGGCAGAGGAGAAACAGCCGCGATGGTCAATGCCGGCGGACCGCCCAGAATAACGCTTACCGGCAATGGCTGCTCTTTTTGCGTGGCGGTATAAAAATGGAACCCGCCTCCTCTTTCAATCTGCCAGTGCATCCCGGTTGAACTCCGGTCAAAGCGTTGCAACCGATAGATGCCCAGATTCCCCTGGCCCGTGGCCGGATCGGTGGTATGCACCAACGGCCAGGTGAAAAATGGACCGCCATCCTCCGGCCAGCAGGTCAAAACCGGTAACCGGTTTAAATCCGCCGGTTCCTCCCGGGTTTGAAGCACGGGGCCGCTGGATACATTCCGTAACCGCGTACGCAACAACCGCAGCAGATCCTTGCGCGCCCGCCACAAGTTGACCAGGGACGGCGGCATCAATTGGTGCACCACCCGGGCCAGTCGTTCTCCCAACACCAGAGGGTCTTCACCACAGGCAAGCACCACGCGCTGATAGGTACCAAACAAATTGGAGACTACCCGATAGGGTGACCCCTTGACGTTTTCAAAAAGCAAGGCCGGACCGCCGGCCGCGATGACGCGATGCTGAATGACAGTGATCTCTTGGCTAGGATCGACCTCGGTCTTTACGCGGACCAGTTGACCGCGGCGCTCCAGATCGTCGATAAAGGCGCGCAAGTCCGGATACATCAGCGCACATCCTCCCAGGTTTTTTCCAATGGTTTGCCCAGGAACGACAAAACCCGATCGACATAGGCCGCCATCACTTCATGCAGGGTCACCTCATGGGGTGTTCGCCCTTTGAACATATAAAAGGGGGGAGAGATGGGCATGAGCGTCGCACCGGCCGCCGCCAAAGTGGATGCGTTTTGCACATCAATGGCGGTTAAAGGTGTTTCCCGCAACCCCAGGACAAGTGGACGACCTTCTTTCAGGTGGCAGTGGGCCGCCCGGGCAATTAGGGTCTCTCCCAAACCGGCGGCAATCCGGCCCAATGTATTGGCTGAACATGGCAGAATCACCATCCCCGCCGTGGGTACCGATCCGGAGGCCGGAGCGGCCATCATATCGGCATTATCAAACACCCGGTCGGCCAGCTTCTCAAGTCCTTCGAAAGGGCCGCACTCATGGGCATAGATCTCCCGCGCCCATCTGCTGGCAATCAGCATGGTGGGCCAGGGGGATTTTTTCAACAGCAATTCAGCGGCATAGGCTCCGGACGCCCCGGTCATGGCCACCATCAGATGCTGAGGCATGGTTTGCTCCTTACATTTAAGCCACGGCATTTGATATCAGATTAAGACGATCAGGTAAAGAATCGGTCATCGAGGGCGCATTATGGTGTTTTGGTTTAGTCTGCAAAAATCCAGGCCCCAAGGACCCGGCTTTGATTGACCCCCTGGAAGGGGCTGGGTTATATCTTTGGTGAACATTGAACATCGAACGTGCAACATCGAACGTTCAACAAGGTATTCTGCCGATTGATAAGATGGCGGAGCGCAACGATCTCATCATTGTACGTTCGATGTTGATGAAGTCGAAAAAAGTCCAAATGTAGCTCTGGTCGTCATTCCGGCGAAGGCCGGAATCCAGTATTATCAGGCATGTCTGGACTCCGGCCTTCGCCGGAGTGACGTGCTGAGAGACTTTTTACGACTTCATCGATGTTCATCGTTCAATGACTTTATACGCTCCGAACACTGGTTAGAAGGTAAAGCCAATGGTATCAGACCTGGCCTTGAGGACCAGGTTTTAATGATGCAATAAAATGAACCGGGAAACCCGGCTTAAGATTGACCCCTGGAGGGACACTCGCTAATCGAGCCCCATATCCGCTTCGAGGCGCTTGATCTCTTTTTCCAGACGCTCTTTCCGGGATTTGCTGAGCTGAGCTTCCGCCAATTGCTTTCTCAAACCGGCCAGCATCATTTCCTGGCGGTAATCATTGCAGGTGTATCGTTTCATTCCCCTTGTTTAACACGCTTTCCGGCAAAAGCAAATAGTGGAAAGACAGGTGCTCTGCGTCGAAGCAGACGTAATGCATTCACGTAGATCAGACATGCCAAAACAAGGCCGGCATCCCTAACGCTCTGAAATAGAACCATATGCACGATTTGCCCCCAGCCGTTGTGCCCCTGGCTAAAATAGATCTCCAAAGGCCACAGCATGGAGACCGGCGCAGTGGTCAGCAGCATATCGGCTATGATGTGGGAGAAAATGATCATAAAGCACAGCCCGAAACCAAACCGGGGGATGTGCCGCCATATCCGCCACAATTTTGACGCGAGAAAGCCGGCCAATAAAGCAAACAACAGGCTGTGCGTCGGTCCGCGGTGAATGGCTGAACCGTTTCCATAAAAAATAAGTCCGAACAACACATCCAGATCCGGCAAATTGGCCAGAACGGTCACAAAGGCGATGGGCATAACGCTTGAACGGAAGGTCGGTCGCGTATCGCGGGAAGTTGAACCTTGAGCGGTTTCATATGCTGCCCAACCGAGGGCAGTATGTCCTATTGGCAAAGGCATTTGAAACTCCTTTTTAATATCTTTAATTTCCAGCCTGCCTGGTGAAGGCGGCAATGGAGAATGTGGTGCGTGGCCTTTATGGGCAAAGCATTTTTTGTGCCATACCCATTGCCCGGCTCCAAAAAATAATTAACCCGCTATTTTTTTTTGATTTCTTTCTGATCAATAAATTTCGATATGATGGAATGGTCGGTGAACTATGAACTTTAATACCATCAATGAGGAATTAAGTTCACATTATTGATGGTAACTATAACCTTTTGGTGTATTTCTCAGCCACCTGCCAGTTTCACTTTATAGCCCTGCCGGCTCAACTCAGCCTTTAAAGTATCGCGGTGATCACCCTGAATAATGATGACGCCCGCTTTAACGGAGCCTCCGGATCCGCATAAACGCTTGAGACGGGCCGCCAGTTCTTTTAACGCGCCGCTTTCGAGGCTGAATCCCGAAAGGGTGGTCACACCTTTTCCCTTACGGCCCTTAACCTCACGGCGGATCCGAATGATGCCGTCGCCGGGCTTGTTGGGATCATCAGCCCCCTTTTGCTTTTTACAGCGACACATTTTAGCGGCCGCACCGCAGCGGGGGCAAATCCGGCCCTTTTCCGTCGAGTAGACCAATCGAGAATTATTCATTATACAAATCAAACTCCAAATGTTATGAAATCCAATGTGCCGTGGTCGGGCGAATGTGTGTTCCATGATACGATGCAAGTTCCACCCTTATAACATCAGATGACAAAATCCAAACCCCAAATAGTCAAGTGCAGAGCCGTCATTTTTGATTTGGACGGTACTCTGCTGGATACCCTGACAGATATCGCTAATGCCGCCAACCGCGCAATGGCCGCTCACGGTTATCCGCCCCACCCTCGCAAGGCCTATCAAAATTTTATCGGCGATGGCGCCAAGATGCTCATCACGCGCTCCCTGCCTGAAGGTTGCCGCAAGGCCGATATCATCGAATCCTGCACCAGGGATTTCATCACGGACTACAATCATCATTGGGACAGGGCCACACGTCCCTACACAGGAATCATGGAACTCATCAAAGCATTAAAAGATCGTGCCTTCCAACTATCTGTGGTGACCAACAAGCCACACCGGTTTACCGGTGCGATGATGGATCACTATTTTACAAATACCTCCTTTGCTGCCATATTGGGTCAACAAGACGGCATTCCGATGAAACCCCATCCCCAACAAGCCCTGGCCGCAGCTGAACACATGGGGGTGAATCCTTCGGCCTGCATATTTATCGGTGACAGTGCCTTGGATATGGAAACCGCCCGACGCGCCGGCATGCTGCCCATAGGGGCGGGCTGGGGATTTCGATCTATCCAGGAGTTGCTGGAGGCCGGCGCTATGACGGTGTTGAATCACCCCGCGGACCTGCTTCAACTTTTATAAGCATCGCGTCTGCCGGCATTGGGAGGTGAGCGCGTGGAAAAGGCGTCCATCTTTTTGACCACTGAAGAAGCCGTTCGTGCCATCTGCATCGACTTCAGGCAGTATGACCCTCAGATGATGCTCTTTGCCGAGGTGATGCGCCTGATCTCCAACAACACAATGCATTTAAAAAGAGAGCCCGGCAAAACCGGCGCCTGGATCAAACACCCGGGCAGTTCCAAAATGAAATGGCTGGATGGTCAGGCACTGACGGAATTCATGTGCGATGCCGTATCCAAAACCCATTGGGATTTGGATCGATTGGCCGCCGTTTGCGGATGTGTGTTCCAGACCCGTGTCCAGCCGGTCACCAACGAAAATACCGGACAAACCGGTGTTCAAATTCAAACCAACATGGAAACTTACGTTTGCCGTCAATGCGGAAACTGCTGCCGTTCGCTCGATTATCACTCCGAGGTCCGGGAAGCGGATGTGGAGCGGTGGAAGCAGCTGGGCCGCCATGACATTCTGAAATGGGTCGAAATCGCCGACAGCCGGGGCGCAACACCCACCTACCGCGTGTGGGTCTCCCCCAAAACAGGCCAGGTGGCTCAAATATGCCCATTTTTAGAGAAAGACCCGACATCCAACCGTTGGCAATGCCGCATACATGACGTCAAACCGACCATTTGCCGTCAATACCCCATCACTCGCAAGCACGCCCTCATGACGGGTTGCCCCGGCTTTGACAAGCCGCAACCTGAAGGCCTTAAATAGGACCTGAACGAAAGCAAGAAGCCGGGTCCAAAGGACCCGGCTTTGATTGAACCCCTGGAAGGGGATGGGCTATATCTTGGGTGAACATTGAACATCGAACGTCCAACGTCCAATAAGGTATCCTGTCTATTGATAAGATGGCGGAGCGAAGCGATCTCATCATTGGACATTCGACGTTGGACGTTCGATGTTCATCATTCAATAAACCATGTCCTTGCCCTTGAATTAAGCCCCCCTGCTCTGTTTATTACGGTTGCATAAAACTTGACATATATGATTTCGTTCATACCTTGCGCGGAATTAAAATCCGATTAAAGGAGAATCTAATGCAAAAAGTTGAAGACGGCATGTTTGTCAGCGTCAATTACAGCGGAACACTGGACAATGGTGAACAATTCGACTCCAGTGAAGGGCGCCCCCCTCTGGAATTCAAGGTGGGAGCCGGTCAAATGATCAAGGGTTTCGAATCGGCGGTCATGGGCATGTCGTTAAATGAAAAAAAGGTCTTCACCCTGGCACCGGAAGATGCCTATGGTGAAAGGAATGAAGATTACAAACGGGACTTCCCGCGGGCCGAAATGCCACCCGAGATTGAACCGGAAGTGGGTCAAACCCTGGCCCTTACCTCACCCGAAGGCCAACACATTCCCGCCCGGATCGTTGCCGTGGATGAAGAAAAAGTAACCTTTGACCTGAATCATCCTCTGGCCGGCCAATCATTGACCTTTGAAATAGAAGTTGTCGGCATCAGCGACACCCCAATCCAAAAACCAATGGGCTGCGGCGGAGACTGCTCAGCCGGTTGCGATTGCTAGGCCTGTTTACCCTACCCTATTGTTGTATAGCGAACATGGCATCAATCAATCTTTTGCCATGTTGTTTATGCAGCAATAGGGATTATCCTCTTGAAGCATGCAGGAAGATAAACAGGATCCCTTTCTATAAAAGCTTTTCCAGCTTACGGCGGCTTTTCACCAAAGCGGTGCGGTCCTCCCCGAATATCTCCAGCGTTATGGTTTTGTCATAGCCCGTTTGGCCCAGGGCGCGGGCCACAGCCTTAAATTCGATATTGCCGTATCCCAAAGGCAGGTGTTCATCCAGATAGCCTGAGTTGTCCGAGACATGCAGATGTTCCAATCGATCGCCGAATCGCATGATGAAGTCGATGACACGACGGCCGCTGCGATCATCGATATTGGCATGACCGGTATCCAGAACCAGCTTCATTTCCGGAAAGGATTGAAAGATGGCTTCAAAATCCTCCGGTTCCACAAAAGGCCCCACTCTGGGGAACATATTTTCAATGCAAAGGACCATTCCAAGCTGACGGGCGCGATCCCGGATCTTTTCGAGGCTGTCCATTGCCAGGCCAAGGGCATAATCCAAAACATAAGTGGCCAAACCGTCTATGTAACCCGGATGCACCACGGCTTTTTCAGCACCCAATTCAGAGGCCGTTTCCAGCGAAGCCATCACTTCGTCCAAAGACGCCTGACGGATGCTTTCGGTCAGGTGCGCGGTATAGACAAAGGTCGGCAAATGACACACCAAGGCCAATTTGGAACGATCCAAAGCGTTTCTGATCGCCTGCTTTTGTTGACGCAGCTGCCGAAAGTGCGCCTCGGGCGGATCCATGGCCAGTTCCACAAAATCCATCCCCAACCCGGCCAAAGCCTCGATTTCTTCCAATACCGGCGCTACCGGAAAATTCATCGCCCCGAATCGCATAAGCACCTCTTTCCGAGAGTAAACGAAACCGTCCGTAAAATTACGGATCTATAACCAAAATTAAGGCGGACTCGCGTTAGCTATGCCAGTTAAAGTTTAAACGATGCTTTCATAATGTTTATAGGCCTGGCTTAACACTTCAATGGGATGGATCACCGGATAGTTGGTCATCTGGTTGAACTGCAGCCGGCAGCTCAGGCAATCGGTGACCAGATAATCGGGGTTCATCCGCTTTATTTTGGCCATCAATCGGCTGCCCAGGTAGAGGGAGGCCCTGTGGAAATCGCGCTTGAATCCCATGATTCCGGCAATGCCGCAGCAGTAGCCATTGGTCTGGACGGCCTCCATGGACATATCGGGAATCAAGGCCAACAGATCCAGGTAGGGCATGCCGATCCCCTGCTCGCGCTGGTGGCACGGCGGGTAATAGACCCTCCGTCCGGGCACCGGTCCCAATTGGGCGGCCAATTCGCCGCTGCGGTGCAGGTCCAGCAGATATTGCCCAAGATCATAGGTGTTTTCAGCCACCCTGATGCGTTTGAGCGGGTCAATACTGGAGAAATACCCGTCGTCTTTTAAAATCTTGCCGTAGATGGATTTATCGAGCACGCGAAACGAAACCGCTTTCACGGAGCCGTCCGCCGGATCCGTGACGTGCATGGTTTCCCGCGTCATATGGTGTCCGCCGAATGTGGCCTTAAGATCATCCGGCACGCTGGACGCGTCTTCGCCTGCCCCTTTGTCCGGTATTTTGTCGGGAATTTTCATGTGCCGCCCGTCTCCGCCGACCAGTTCCTGGTAAGCATCAGCGTAATAGGCGCATTCCCTCAAGGCGTTTTTAAGCATATAGCCGCATGTGGGACAAGAGCAGACAATGTCATAGCCATCCGCCACGACCTCGGCCAGATGCAGAACCGTTCGCTCGGCAAACGCCAAGGTCATTTTACGGTCACCTTCCAGCATGCTGGGCATACCGCAGCAATTCTGCTGCGGAAAATAAACCGTAATATTGTTGCGCTCAAAAACATCGACCACCGCTTTGGGCACATCCGGGAACAGATAGCGGGCCGTGCAGCCGGCAAAGTAGGCCACTTTGCGTTGGCTTTCCCCGGACGATTTCCGATCCAGCTTCCGTCGTTTGGCCCATGATGGAAAATTTTCATTGGGGAATATGGGAAGCTGCCGTTTGGGATTGATACCCGCAGACCTTTTAATCAGGTTTCCGGTCAGTTTGCGTTGCAGGAAAAAATTGGACAGTCGGGGGACAGCTCCGCACAGTTTGCCCACCCGTTCCACATCCTCGAGGGTTCGAATGTATGGATCCAGACCGTCCCGGTCGATAAACAGGGTTTTAGCCGTAATGATATCCTCGCGGATGTTGGGGCAGGGACACAATGCGCAATAGTTGCAAAGATTTGCCAGATGCCGCAATTCCTTGGCCGTAATCCGCTCGCCGGTCTCTTTTTCCCTGTCCCACAGTTTATAGATTTCAGGAAAAAAAAGGCAGTTTGTATCCATCAGGTACCGGCAGCAATCACAATCGGTACATGCGTCTACGACCTCCCGCATCAAGCGTTCCGCATCATCCATTCAGCAAGCTCCTTCCCGATGATCCCTTAAGCCATCTCACTTCTGATTAAATCAAGGTCATTTTGTAAAGGCAGCCGTACATCCAAAACATTCGAGATACCGGGCTTGATCCTCAGTTGGGTATTCGATACGATCAGTGCATGGTTTTCAGTGACACCAGCTCCAGTTGATCGGCAGAGTCCTCCGCCCGGTCGGATACGCTTGCGATGCTGTCCAGACATCTTCGCAGATGGACTTTGTGCCCGTAAGACAGACTGGAGGAGAAGATCTTTTTGGTTAAATCCCATTCCATGCTGTCCACTTTTGACTCCGCTAATCCCACCTCCTTGGCGTTCTGCCGGGATACTTCAATGGGGCAAATTCCTCTAAGGTAGCACAAGACGGCCTCCTTTAACGGTTTGCCGACACCTATGGATGCCTGAATAATGTCGGCATAGTGAGGCTTCAGGTCGGCGGGTATGTCGGGCCGCTGATTCAAGAAGGTGTCGCAGCACTTTTCCGCTGCATTGGCCACTCGGTCGAGGCTTTCCACCAGTTTGTAAATGTCTTCCCGCAGCAGCGGCATATAGGCTCCGGAGTAAAGCTTTTCCCGAATTTGATGCCTGATCAGATCGGCATCGGATTCAAGGGCGTCGGTTTTACGGGCCAGCTTTTTGGCTTGCAGGATGTCATCTTTTATATAGGCCTCAAGGGTATCGACGGCTGTTAAAAGACAAGCTTCTACCTTGTCCACGTGTTGTTCAATCAACTCTATGACCTCTTTTTCCTTTTTGAATATCATCCTTGGCTCCCTTAAATTCGCCGTTTTAAATTGCGCAGGTGTTGACGGCTGTCTCGTCGCTCAACCGATCAATGATAGAGGACCTTATCATAGCGGCCCACCCACAACAAGTTACCATTCAACGGCCTGTCCGCCTACCCAATTGGAGGTTGACAGAGCGGGCCTGATCCTGCTTCATATATGAACAGACCGGAATTGTCGGCGGACTTGTGCAGGGCCATCCTAACGGGCTGAACCGCGATATGGGGGGGAATCGATGCCGGGGAAATTTGCGTTCAGTGTTCAGGTTTTTTCAAGCAGCAGGGATCTACCCGTTCATGTCGGATGGTGCTTCACATTGGCAATGGTGATTCTGTCCGTCTTCTTGTGGCCGGCGGGTTCCCCTGCCGAAACCAAGGGACGGCCCTCCCCCCTCGTGGTAGTGACCTCTTTTCCGGAAAGCCTCTACCTTACCGTGCGCGACGCGTTCACCTCGGCCCATCCTCAAATCGATGTCCAGGTGATCAATAAAAAGACCACGGCCGCCATTTCTTACATTCAGCAGACCTTGGACCCACCGCCTGATCTGTTCTGGGCCTCCTCTCCGGATGCTTTTGAAATATTAAAAGAAAGCGGTCACTTACAGCCCTACCGCTTTTATTCGAACCAAATTCCGACCGCGATCCGCCATTACCCGATCCATGACCCGGATGGCTGCTATCTCGGGTTTGCCATTTCCGGCTACGGCATCATGTATAACCGTAAGTACCTTGAACAACATCATTTGATTCCTCCGGCCAGCTGGGGCGATTTAACGTCACCCCGCTATTTTAAGCACATCGGCATGTCGGCGCCGTCCCGTTCAGGGACCACCCACCTCGCGGTGGAATCCATCTTGCAGTACCACGGCTGGGCCGCCGGTTGGAAGATACTGCTTGAACTGGGCGGCAACCTGGCGACCATTACCGCACGGAGCTACGGTGTGCCCGACGGCGTAAACAGCGGGCGTTTCGGCATCGGCATCGCCATCGATTTTTTCGGGCTGTCGTCAAAAGCTCTGGGAATGCCGGTGGAGTTCACCTACTCTCATGAAACCGCCCTGCTGCCGGCCAGCATTGCCGTTATCAAAGGCGCCCCTAATGGGATCGCCGCCCGCCGGTTCATCGATTTTCTTCTCTCCGAACAAGGGCAGCAGATCTTGTTCAAACCCCACATCAGCAGACTGCCCGTGATGCCGGCGGTCTATCAAACCGGCCCGGTGGGCTATCCCAATCCATTCGAAGATGATACCCCAGCGGGTGTTGTTTTTGACAGCGAACTGTCCAAACAACGCTATAATCTGGTGAACACGCTGTTCGATCACCTCATCACCCACCGCAGAAACGCATTGCGCCGGGCATGGCAGACCATCCATCAAGCGCAGTGGCGTTGGGCGTCCACAGAGGATGCCGCCGTCGGGAATTTGATCGATCAAGCCCGGCTCCTGGCGACCTGGGTTCCGGTGACGGCCGAAGAAGCGCAGGACAAAGCGTTCGCTTCGATCTTTATCCGAAATCGGAGGGGGCAGCCGCTTCCTGCCAGGCAGGCCACACTTGAGGACCGATGGGAGCGATCCTTGCAGCAAAAGATACGCGAAGCCCAGGATTTGGCCCACCGGGCATTGATGCTATCGAAGTAAAGAAAGGCCCCCGTGGAAACGATGACCAGTCAGCCTTCGGGCGAATCAACCAGGGAGCATGAACCGGATGGCCATCCGATTCGATTTGGTTTCGGCGGGCGCCTGCTGGCCGCTTTCGGTATCGTGGCCGTTATGACAGTAGCGGCCGGTCTGGTGGCCTGGCTTGGCTTTACAGCGCTCAGCAACGCCATCGACCGTATACAGGTGCAGCACCTGCCGGCCATAACGGTGGCTGCGGAGTTTGCCGAAAAGGGCGGCGCCATCATGTCGACGGCGCCCCAGTTGATCGTGGCCCGAACCGAAAACAGACGTGTGCAGGTCTGGTCGGAATTGAGGACGCTGTTGCAGCAAATGCGCCAGCTCACCCGGGAAACACCGGCCATCGATCATCAGCAGGAAACCGGTGCCAGACTGCGCCACCTGATCTCCGAGATCGACGACAACCTGGTGGCGCTCGATGACCAGGTGCGCCAACGGTTTGTATTGGAAGAGCTGCTGGCGGATCTCACCGATCGCCTGCGTTGGGTGCATACGGATTTTCTCGATGAAATAGAGCCCATGGTGGATGACGCCCGGTTCAATCTGGCATCGGCCATGGAAAGAATCGAAGCCGCACGGGACGCTGCCGAAATTAAACGCTATCTCGTCATATTGCATGAGGAAACCAAGCGGCAGGAGGCCATGTTGAAAATCAACGCGTCGGGCAATCTGGCTGTGGGACTGCTTGTCAGAGGCAGCAGTGCACCGGATGACCAAACCCTGGACGACACCATCCATTTTCACGGTGAGGTCGCCGCCCGTTTACAAAACGATCTGACCCATCTGGCGGATGTGGCCAGTGGTATCAGCCTGCAGCAGATCTGCCGGGAGATCGTCGCTTACGGCCATGGGGAAAAGGGACTGTTTGCCATTCGAAAGCGTCAGCTGGAGGTCCTCCGGCAAGCGCGGCAATTGTTGGAACGTAACCGCAACCTGGTGGTGCAGCTGAAAGCGGTGATCGCATCCCAGGTCAAATCGACCCAGGCGGTATCTTTGGCCGCCGTAAAGGATTCCAATGCACTTGCGCGCCGGGGCAAACTAACGCTTGGGGCGGCCATGGCCGCCAGCCTGCTGGTGGCCGTCATTGTGGGCTGGTTTTACGTGGGGCGCAACCTGGTGGCCCGCATCCTGGCGTTGAGCCAGAGCATGCGCGCCATTGCCCAGGGGGATTTAAAGGCCCGGATCCCCACGGGGGGGCGCGATGAAATATCGGCGATGGCCGATGCGCTTCTGGTCTTCAGGGACACGGCGGTTGCCGTGGAAGAGGCCAATGCCCAGGCGATCATCGACAATGCCCGTGCCGGTCTCCTGACCACGGACGAGTCCGGGCGTATTGAATTTTTCAACCCCACGGCCATGGCCTTGTTCGGATATGACCGGGACCGGAATCCCGCCCGGGAGTTGAATGAGCTGATCGTTGACGATCGGCGGCATGTTATCGCTGCTTTCTTTCAGTCCTCGCGGACCCAAAGCGAAGAGAAGGTTCTCATTCTGGAAACCGCCGGCCGGCGATCGGACGGTACCACATTTCCCATGGAGCTGGCCGTTTGTGCGTTTCATCAGCGCCGCCAGAAAAAATTCCTTGTCACCATCTATGATGCCACTGAACGGAAACAGACACAGGATGAACTGGAGCGGCGCGTCCGGGAACGCACCGCCGATCTGCACCGCGCCATCGAACAGCTCCAACAGGAGATCGTCGAACGCCGGCATGCCGAAGCGGTGTTGAAAGAGACCCAGGCGGACCTGGTGCAGGCGGCCAAACTGGCCGCACTGGGCCAGATGGCTGCCGGGATTGCCCATGAGTTGAACCAGCCGTTGGCCGCCTTGCGGTCCTATATCCATAACGTGGGCCGGCTCATCGACCTGCAGCGATGGGATGAAGCCGGCGAGGTGCTGACCCGCATGACCTTGTTGACCGAGCGCATGGCCGATATTTCCAAGTACTTGAAAAACCTGGCCCGCCGACCGTCCGAGCGGACCCGTTTCGTCGACCTGAAGCGGGCCGTCCACAACAGCCTGGCGCTGTTTGAAAGCCGCTGCCGAAAAGAAGGGGTCCGCCTTCACCTGGATTTACCCGACGGGCAGTGCCTGGTGTTCGGGGAAGAGGTACGCCTCGAACAGGTATGCGTGAATCTGATCAGCAATGCCCTGGACGCTATGGACGGATCGCCGATCCGAAAGCTGATCATCACGGCTGTGCAGGATGCGACGCAAAAGCGGGTACAGCTCACCGTTTCCGATAGCGGAGAAGGCATTGCCCCGGAAAACAGGGAGCGCATCTTCGATCCCTTTTACACGACCAAGGAAGTCGGCCGGGGATTGGGTCTGGGCCTTTCCATATCGTACAATATCATCAAGGACTGGGGGGGCGACCTCCACGCCGAAAGCGGCGAGGGACAGGGAAGCGCGTTTGTGTTGAATCTGAAGACAAAGCAATGGAACAGGCCATGCAAGCCAACAAAGTGATTCTGATCGACGATGAAAAAGAGGTCCTGCTTTCCTGGGGGCAAACCATGGAACTGGAAGGCTTCGATGTGTGGGCCCTTGGCACGCCGGAGCCGCTTCTGGAGCGGATTTCCAGGAACTGGCCGGGTGTGGTGCTGTCCGATGTCAAAATGCCGGGCATCGACGGCATGGAAATGCTGAATCGTATCCGCGAGATCGACCCGGAAATACCGGTGGTGCTGTTTACCGGTCATGGCGACATCTCCATGGCCATCCAGGCCATCCGCCGGGGGGCCTACGATTTTGTGGAAAAAACAGCTCCGCCGGAGTATCTGATCGACGTGGTTCAGCGGGCGTTGGAAAAGCGCGGCCTGGTGCTGGAAAACCGGTCGCTGAGAATGGAACTGGATGACCTGTCCGACCTGGATGCCCGCCTGATCGGCAAAACGCCGTGTATGGACAAATTGCGGGCCACCATCCGAAACATTGCCGACACCCGTGTCGATGTGCTGGTTGTGGGAGAGACCGGGAGCGGCAAAGAGCTGGTGACCCGATGCCTGCATGATTTGAGCCCCGGGAGCAGCGGCCCGTTCGTCGCCATCAACTGCGGCGCCATGCCGGAATCCATTTTCGAAAGCGAGCTGTTCGGCTGTGAGCCGGGGGCCTTTACCGGCGCATCCCGGCGGCGGGTCGGCAAAATCGAATACGCCCACGGCGGCACCCTCTTTCTCGACGAAGTGGAGAGCCTGCCCATGCAACTGCAGGTCAAGCTGCTGCGCGTGCTTCAAGAGCGGGCCGTCGAGCGATTGGGCAGCAACCGGACCATCGACGTGGACATCCGGGTTATTGCGGCCACCAAAATCGATTTATACGATGCGTGCCGGCAGGACCGCTTCCGCGAGGACCTGTTATACCGGCTCAACGTGATCACCATTGATATTGCCCCCCTCAGGGAGCGGCTGACGGATATCCCCCTCCTGTTCGAGTACTTCACCCGCCAGGCCTGCGCGCAGTACCAGCGGAAGGTGCCCGACCTCGACCCCGGTCAAACCAACCACCTGCTGAGCCATGATTGGCCTGGAAATGTCAGGGAGCTGAAAAACGCAGCCGAACGCTATGTGCTTGGCATTCCTGCGAGTCCGTTTGAAAACGATTTTGACGCCGCTGGTCCCCCGCACGCCACAGGCCTGGCCCGGCAAATGGAGCAATTCGAGAAGCATTTGATCATCCAGGCGCTCAGAACCCACAAAGGCCGGATCAATGAAACGGCCAACGCGCTGAAAATTGCCCGTAAAACCCTTTACCTGAGAGTCCGCAAATTCGGCCTGGACAAGTTCGACTTCCGCTAAATGTCCATTCGATGAAGAATGTTTCTCATTTGGCCCAAATCGGGTTCGCAGATATCGGCTGATTCTTATCTATGGAGATTGGTAATCTCCTATCGTTATTGACATTTCAACCTGGTCTTTGTATATGCCCCTTATCATCCAAACAGGCTGATCATTAAAAATTGTTTTCAAACGTTTATCCAGCCTCAGTTCCGATATTCCCGGCAAATGAAAACAATGCCCAGCCTTAGGGACCAAGCAGCCCCAACCTGTTGGTATTAAAAACCAGAACCTAATATCCGGCAAACCGACACTATGTTTGCCGATAGATCTTCCGGCCGTACCAG
>JASFER010000086.1:0-21553 GCA_050124755.1 Desulfobacteraceae bacterium | reverse complement strand
CCGGCGGCGGCGGTGACACGCCCGAGAGTGTAAACCAGGCGCTTTATGAAGCGGTTTCGACAACAGACTGGAGTGACAATCCCGACACGTACCGGGTTATTTTTCTCGTGGGGGATGCGCCCCCGCAAATGAAATACCGGAACGATGTGAAATATGCAAAAAGCTGCCGTAGGGCGGCCCAACGGGATATTATCATCAATACCATTCAGTGCGGCAATATCCCGGAAACAGCACCCGTTTGGCGGGAAATTGCGCAAATGGGCCGGGGTAAATATTTCCGCGTTTCGCAATCTGGCAGCGCCGTCCTTTACAAAACCCCCTATGATAAGAAGATCGCTGATTTATCCCGATCGCTGGATGGTACGCGCATTTATTACGGTTCACCTGAAACGCTTGAGAAAATGGAAAAACGCAAGAGGACTGCAGATGAGATTTACCGCGCTGCCGCACCTTCTGCAGTGGCCAAGCGAACGATCTTTAATTCCAAAAAGGCGGGTGCTAAGAATTTTCTTGGATCTCAGGAATTGGTTCACGCGGTTGAATCCGGCACCGTGGATCTGGAAAAGATGGACAAGGATGAGTTGCCGCCGGAATTGAGGAAAATGAACAAAGCGGAGCTTGAACAATATATCGCCGATCAAAGCCAACAACGCAAAGCGCTTCAGGGTGAGATAGAAAAACTCGCAAAAAAGCGACAAGCTTTTATTGAAGAAAAGCTTAAAAATGAGAGAAACAGGGGCGTCGACTCTCTTGATGCTAAAATTTATAAATGTATTCAGACTCAGGCGGCACAAAAGGATATTGCCTATACCGGCGGACCGGAATACTAGACTCGGGTCATACAATAAATGTATATCAATATACACTCACTGCCCATATTGAACGCATACCGTATCCGATGCAGAATTCGATTGCCCGTGAAAACAGTGGATTAGAGCGAACGACACACAGCGGCATGAACATTGCTGGTATAACAGATTGTAGCTCAACATCATTCAAGGAGGCGGAGCATGAACAATCAAATATGGTATTTTTCTTTAATTACCGGCATGATTCTTACGTCATTGATTCTTAATGGCTGCGGTCCCATCTGAATATTTGAGAGGGGCCGCTCTAAAGATGAAACCATTGGAAAAATCCGGTTTGTCGAACTTGCTGCGATTGAATCTTCGGGTATTGAAACTCGCCGTCACCGGAAAATGGCTTGGAAAAGATCACTATGCGCGCAGTTACGATGAAGCGGCGAAGGACTATGACAGTAACTGGCTGGTGCACCTTCAACCTGTTACCGATGAATTAATTGCCGCAATTCCCGACATACCCGAAGGGTCTATCATTGATTTGGGCTGCGGATCAGGGTATGCCACCCAAGCGCTTGCCCGGTGTTTTCCGCATCGCATTCTGAATGCAGTCGATATTTCAGAAGGCATGCTGTCCGAGGCACAGAAGAATCACGGAAATGATCGGGTAAATTGGATTCACGCTGATATGCTCGATTATCTGGCCTGCCAGCCCATGGCCAAGACAGCGTTTATTTTTTCTGCATGGGCCATCGGTTATTCCCATCCCGGAAAAGTGATACGGGAAGCCGCTCGTATGCTTAAAAAAGGCGGTGTCTTCGCCTTTGTGGTCAACCTTTCCGATACCCTTCCCCTTGTTTTTCGAACATTTCGCCGATGCATGCTTCACCATCCCCGGCAGGTTCGACTGGCGGCTGCGCCCGGATTCCCGAAATCCGGATCTGTTTTGAAAAACGCCCTGGTAAAAAATGGATTTCAAATCATCCATCATGATGAAGGTTATCAAGTCATTGAAATTCCATCGGAAACAAAAGTTGGCGGTTTGGCATGGCTCAGGAAAACCGGAATTCTTGCCGGCTTCGACGCCATGCTGCCTTTGTCTGAAAACAGGAAACTGGCTGAAGATTTTGAACGCATGCTCAAATCCGGTAACGAACCGATGAAACATCATTATGTAATATTTGTAGGAAGAAAAAATGAATAACCAGGTCATCGCATTGATGAGAATCATGCTTAATCCGAAGATCACATCCACGGCGTTAAGGGTGCTTCGTGAATTAAGAAAAAAAGGAAAGCCACGGTTGCCGGAAGTGGTCCTTAATGATTTGGAACATAAAACTCCAGGGAAAGAATCGGTTTCCCTGATCCGCAAATGGCTTCATAGCGAGCTAATCAGCCGCCATAACAAACAATGGGTGCTCAATTCATTTTTACCGCCATTTCCCGGCACTTCCTTCAATCGCATGTTCGAGAATCTGTTATCCGGACGAAGGCTCAGTCCGGTTTCGGCCTACCTGGCCGTAACCGCTTCCTGTCCTAATAATTGTTGGCATTGCAGCCATAAAAACAGGAAAAGCGGTGATGTGTCCCAAGGTGACTGGATGACCATCATTAAGGATTTGGTCGACCTTGGCACCAGTATTATCGGATTTACCGGCGGAGAACCTTTTTCCCGGAAAGATCTGGGCGCATTGGTTCAGTGTGCCGCCGCGCAACAGGCAACCACAATTGTATTCAGCTCCGGAGCGTTTGTTACCCGGCAAAAACTTGAAAGACTGAAAGATGCCGGCCTATGGGGTATCTGCATCAGTCTGGACCACCCCGAGCAAGATCAATATGATGCCATGCGTGGGAATACGGGTGCATTTAACACTGCATTGTCGGCCATAGAGCAATCCATAGCCGCCGGGTTTTATACAATGATAGGAATGACAGCCACGGTTGAACTGATCGAAAAAAAACACTACATCACATTGTATGATCTGGCCCGCCGGCTGGGTGTTCATGAGGTCCGTATCATCGAACCTATGCCCTGTGGCGCGTTAGAGCAAAGCAGCGCGGATACGTTCCTGTCTCCAGAGCAGATCGCCGAATTGAGAAGGTTTCACATAGCAACAAACAAAAAGAGACGACTGCCAAAGGTTTGCGCGTTTAATCAGATTGAAAGCCCTGAAGTCTTCGGATGCGGTGCCGGTACGCAGCATCTTTTTATTGATTCAGCCGGACAGGTCTGCCCATGCGACTTCACGCCTTTGAGTTTTGGCAATGCTACATCGGAATCATTGGCAGCTATCTGGAAAAAGATGAATGCAGCTATGGGAAATCCAAGACGGCATTGTTTTATTCAAAAACACCATAACCTAATTTCCGAGTATAAAGGGCACGGCTTTCCCATTGCACCGCAGATCAGCGAGAAAATATGCAGGGAAGCCGGAAAAGAACCGTTACCTGATTTTTTTCAATTGGTCACCGGGAAAGTCAATCTCTGAATGATGATTAGAAACGATTTCAATGTATTGTGCGGGTTCATGGAAGGCTTCCTGCCGTTCTAAGTGTTCGGCCCCTCACTATGTTCTGGACATTACTCCAGGCGTTGGGCTACTATGGCCTTTGCTGACTTCTGGCCGATAACGATCCGCGTTGCCGCGTGTCGCGTTTCTGTGGCTGCTTTAGGATTCGGTGGCGGTTCCAGCGCTTTCGGGCTGGGCCCCAGTCCGACTTCCATGGTCGCCATAGACGCCAGGTTCGGCCAGATCTCCCCGGATAAGGTGCGCGGGCTTTCACTGCACAGCCGCATCATCTACCCTATCCGCCGAAGCCGGGCGTTCTACTCTGACAATATAATTTGATACCGGAATGGGGTAAGGCCACTTTACCCAGTTATCGATATTTAAGTCAGGTATTCGGAAGTCAATCCACACCGCTTTAGGGAAACAATGAAGTTGGACGTAATATATATAATAGACCTGTCGGAAGAGACCAAAAAGGACTATTTTACCTGTTTGGAAGAGTGGTCGGATGAGATGAAAGATGGTGTTTGCCGCAAGGAGTGTTGGTACAACGCTATGCGGGAAAAGGGACTACGTGTAAAACTCGCACTTAATGATGCAGGCGTTGTTGCCGGAATGATCCACTATGCCCCGATCGAACATTCCTGGATTGAAGGAGAGAATCTCTATTTTATATATTGCATCTGGGTACATGGGCATAAAAAGGGCCGTGGAGATTTGAGGAAGAGAGGTGTTGGAACTGCATTATTGCAGGCGGCCGAAAACGACGCAAAAAGCCTGCATACAAATGGATTGGTTGCATGGGGATTGCTTTTGCCATTTTTTATGCGCGCGGGATGGTTTAAGAAGCATGGTTACCGGAAAGTTGACAGAAGCGGTATCAGTGTATTGTTGTGGAAGCCTTTCTTTGATGATGCATCTCCTCCCCAATGGATAAAGGCAAAAAGAAAGCCGGAGCTTGTTCCTGGCAAAGTGGTTGTAACAGCTTTGACGAACGGATGGTGTTCTGGAATCAACGGCATGATGGAACGCGCCAGGCGGATCAGCAGTGAATTTGGAGATAAGGTCGTTTATCGAGAGATCGATACGGGTAATCGGGCAGCCGTGCGGGAATGGGGCTTATCTGATGGATTGTTTGTGAACGAAAGGAATATTTACAAGGGCCCGCCGCTATCCTATGAGAAAATCAAGAAGATTATTGGGGGAAAAGTCCGGAAATTATAACCTACAGCAGCACCGGATCCCAATGGCCTGGCGTTTATAAAGAAAACCAAATATAAAAGGGATGTGCGGGAAAAGCGCCGCGTCCCTGTCACACCGTCACGTTAGATCCGGGAGGAAAATATGATTGGAACTTCAAATTTCACTCTATTCATCCTGACTTCCATCGCGGTAATTTTGATGCCTGGGCCGGCTATGCTGTTTGTGATTTCAAATGGATTAACAAGGGGACCCAAAGCCAGTATTGCAGCCGCATTTGGCACCACCACTGGTGTTTTTTTTCATCTATTTTGTACCGCATTTGGGTTGGCGGTTATTTTAAAAACATCTGCAATTGCATTTGCAGTGGTGAAATTTGCTGGAGCGGCATATCTGATTTGCTTGGCGATTAAGACAGTGCTAAGCAAAGAACAAATCGTAGACAATCTCAATGTGAGCGAAAAATCAAGAAATTCGATTTTTTGGCAAGGGATTTTAATAAATATCCTGAATCCCAAGCTTTCGATTTTCTTTTTGGCCTTTCTTCCGCAATTCATCGATTCCTCCCTGGCATCCTCCATCTCACAGACTCTGGTTTTAGGAACTGTTTTTATGGTAATGACAATTATTCTTTTTATATTTTACGGATTATTTGCCTCCTTATTGCGCAGGAAAGTTTTGAACAGCCCAAAAATTTTAAACGCTATCAAGTGGTGTTTTGCCTCCGTTTTCATGGCATTAGGCGTTCGGCTTGCTTTATCGGAAAAATAGAACAGACTACCGGACAACGCATGGAAACGGAGGTGAAAAGGCTTTCGCCTTTTTATTTTGGATTAACGTCTAGATAAGGCCGTATAGGTCAAGAAATGGGAATACATATGGAAAAGGACACCTTGGTCGAGATTATCAAGAAACGGTTGGCCCTGGAAGGGGAGGAACTGGCTGCTGTTCTGGAGAATCCTAAATACCAGAGACTGTTTGAAAATGCCGCAAAAGGATCGCGATACCGGCTTGTGGCGGAGGTTGTGGCCTCAAAGGGGTGCCATTCCGGGCATGTCGTTGGGCAGCGAATCGTTTTCGATTCTGCCGGCAACCTAATGACCCGGGAATCCCCTAAGCGCGTCTGCGCCTTCTTGATGCCAAATTTAACGGTTTTGATAAACGCATTCTTTGAAAATCTGATGAACGGCAGGGACCCCAATGAGGTGATGTTCAGCCGGACAGGCTGTTTCGATGTCGGACCTATGTGCGGTGGCTGGGGACATGTGCAGGTTGAAATGCGGGCGGAAGCAAGGTAATCAACGGAAGGAAAAACACATTCCATAATCGGGAGAAAATTATGAAGATATCCAACCATTTTGTGCACAAATTAGTTCCACTGCTATTAGTTTTAGTGATGTTTGGTTGTGCTTCTCTCCGAGATCGAAAGCAAGAAGTCATATCTACAGTATTATCTGCAGATGACAGCCCTATATCTTTTGCTGTTAAAGGTATTGGAGAACCAACTATTGTTTTTGTACATTGTTGGACATGTAATCATAAATTCTGGAAGCATCAGATTGAGTATTTTTCAGAGAAATATAAGGTGATCTGGTTGGATTTAGCTGGTCATGGCATGTCTGGCAGTACTCGTTCAGATTATACAATGGAGGCTTTTGGCGAAGATGTTGCCGCAGTTGTGAATAAAGTAGCTGGGAATAGAATTGTTTTAGTCGGGCACTCTATGGGCGGCCCTGTCTCAATAGAGGCAGCCAAAATACTCGGCGACAAAGTCGTAGCTGTTGTTGGGGTTGATACGTTTTACACGCCATTCCAACACCCCAAATCTGAAGCAGAAATTGAAGAATTCGTAAAACCGTTTGAAAAAGATTTCATTGGCGCTTCTCAACAAATGGTTAACTCTATGTTTACACCCAACGTAGACCCTGAACTGAAAGCCTCAATTGTCAAACAATTTTCCGGCGAAAATCCGGAAATGGGAATTAGTGCAATGTATGAAATATTTAGATGGAGCGTAAAAAACGTTCCTTTTAGTTTGACAGCCTATTCCAACAAACTTAGGAACATTAACGCCGCTCCAACCGGTAATGAGACAGCATTGCATGAAGGCGTAACGCTAATTCCAGGTGTCGGTCATTTTGTGCCACAGGTTAAACCTGAAGAATTCAACGATGCATTGAGCGAAATCATCAGAGAATATCAGAGATAACAGGGAAAAGTAACCGGAGTCTTCGCAACCAGGGCGGAATATCGCCCTAATCCCATCGCGATGACCACATGTAAGCTGTTGGCGGTTGACGAAGACGGAGGGGCTGTTCAGGTCAGGAACATCGACGCCTACGATGGAACGCCGATTGTGGATTTGAAGGCATACTTCCCAGTATGTGATCGGGTAAGAGATGCGCGGATACCTGAGTGGCTATCGGATTGGCCGGAGTGGATGCCGGAAGAAGGATTTGATTTATGAGGCAAGGGGGCGCTGAGAATTGACTTCGGCCAATAGCGCGTCTAACAATCCTTGAAAGTGCTTATGGCAAAAAAGGTGCACCAATAGGGGCGTTGTTGACAAGGTTGATTTATCTTTGGCTGAGAATGGTTTTTTTACCTTTTATTCAACATAGTCGACAACTTCCCCTATTGCATCTAAAACATTACGCATTGAAACGCAAGGTGTCCAGCATCATAGGGTGTAAAAGCAGTTCCGGTTTCTGTCCAGATCGGGATTTTCAATGTACTGGTCGAAAATATCCCGTAACGATTATTTTTTCTGGTCCGGCGGAGTCAAATACCGGCCCTGAATATTAGCTTGAATGAGAAAATGGCCGTCAGCTCTTCGGGGAAGTCTTTTGATCATCTCAGCCGTGATCTGCTCAAGGTTCGTCGAAGCGGCGCATAATATTCTGGCATGGCGATCAAAGGCGGTCAGGTAAGCTTTCATCGCTTGTACGTCTCTTGCCCCGGACAAGGGACCATGTCCCGGAATAATTTTTTCGGCCCCCAATCCGAGTAAATCTTCCAAGGCTTTGGACCATCCCTTTAAATCGCCCTCTGCCATGTAGGGATGAAAATCGGTAAATAGAATGTCTCCCGCAAACACCACTTTTTGACCGGGAATCCATACCAAAATGCTGCCGGCGGTATGTGAAGCCTGCCCGCTGTGCAGCAAACGAACAACGCGGTTGCCCAGATCCAGTTCCATCGCTTTTTCAAAAGCTATTTCCGGAACCACGATGCGGGTGCCCTCCAATGCGGCATCATCCATGCCGAACGACTTGGCGGCTTCAAGGGCCTGAGACTCAATTTTCTGAATCTGTCGGCGGCAATTCGCATGTCCGACGATGACGGCGCCCTTATCCGCAAACACGCAATTTCCAAAAGCGTGATCCAGGTGATAATGGGTGTTGACAACATACCGGATGGGCTTTGGTGTAATGCTGCGAATATCTGCTAAAAATTTCGTTGCTTCTTTGGCTGATGTCAGGGTATCGACCACCAGCAGGCCCTTTTCGCCCACCACGATACCGGCGTTGGCTCCATAACGGTTGTTTGGTGATTGACTCTTGATATTCGTGTATGCGTAAACACCCTCTGAAATTTTGGTAAGGCCTTCGGCCCCCCATACGGTTGCTGCCGTCAGCAACAGCACAAAGCATATATACCCGCTATACACGATAACCTTTTTTTTCATTTTAGGCCTCCATATGGACAGATGTTTTTATCGCCAGTCGGAACAAAAGCGACGGAACGTGACAGAATAATTTGCTGCTTGCTGAATAGCCCAGGTAGAGAGGATGAAGTACATCCGGCAGCAACATATGTCAATGGCAAACTGGAAGCCATTTTTAAAAGGCTTTTGCCCCGCTGTTTATCAAAATTGAGGAATTACAGTTGATACTCGCTGTATCCATTTTCACAGGGGGGGCCATTGGTAATCAACAGGCGTCCGTCCTCAGGAATCATTATGAATGAAGTTCGAGAATCCGATGGCATGGTGACAGGCTCGGTTTCATTAATATGGCGACAGATTGAATGGGGGTGGTTCTGATGATCCCTCAGGATCTGCATCATATGCTCCGGTGTTATGGAACCATGGTGCTTGTCGATAAAAGCGCGCATTCGCTTGGCCCTGTTCGGGGAGCAGGGCGCGATATGGGAATAGAGGTCTCCTTCCTTGAAACAATCCGATTCGTAATGATTGGCGTGTACCAGTATATGATTCGACGGCTTCAGTTCCATGAGATGGTTGTCGACGCTTTCTATACCGATCATGTTGCCATCGGCATCGGCATCGGCAATGTGGCAGTATCCGTATCCACGGGCCGCTCGTTTCAATATGTCTCCCGCATCACTGAGATTATTCTGATGCATTGCCTTTGCGATGTAGAAGCTGATGGGTACATGGGCACCTGAAGGTTGTTTCATGTTCACTGTCATATTGGCACAATTGGCCAGTCCGGTACTTGTCATATGGTAATAGGATGCGCCGCAGAGAAAAATGGAGAACGCTTTCACTCCGTTCTGATACCTTATCCGGAGCAGATCAACCGGCGACTGCCGGTGCCAGTCGACATTCTGACCGACAATCGTCTTTCCGGTCTCTGTGGCGCTCCCGCCGATGGCGAACGAGGTGCACATTGCCGACAGGCTCTGGTAGTTGATCATGATTTCCAATATGCACCTCAATGCGAACGCCTCTTCGAATCTTACACCGGCACCTTCTGCCTGACCGCGAACAAAAGCGACCCCGTCCGGATCGAATGCTTCCACAATATCCAGAAACTTCATTGCGGTTCTGGTGATCTCTTTATGGTCGATAGACCACGGGCTGTATCGCAGCAAGCTCTCCATCAGGTCGACAGAGCGTTGTACGCTGGATTTGCGGGTCTTTCCGTAGTAAAGACCAATATCGAAATGGGTTCCCTCACAATCCAATGGCTCCAGGCCGTATTCTTCAATCATTTGGCACCTCCGTTCGATAAGCTTACCTATTTTTGCAACGTTAGGGCTTATTTTGGGTGCCGATTATGGACCATTTTTCCGGTGATGAATTGTAAAAAGGCGACACCGTCCTTTTTTTATTAATCCGGTCACTCAAGATCAAAAGCAGATTCCGTCAGATCTGATGGAAAAGCGCTCCACAGTACTCAAGCGACTTAACAACCGGCAGATAGGTGATGCGGGAATCGATCCTGTGGGCCCGTCTGAAATATCCGGGTGTTCTGCCGGCCAACACCTTGATATCGCGTATAAGGTCTTCCAGCTATCTGGAAAACTTAAACAAAACAAGGGTTGGAGGCGATTGCCCTGACCTTCGGGCCGCCTTTGCTTGACTTTATCCCGGATTTCAGGTTAATTGCCCTTCGTTCCTCTGTTGCTTTGTGTGGTTTCAAGACCACCTTTTGGGCTTTCCGACGTTGACGATCCGCACATATGTTTTGACATCTTAGGCAATGCAGCGATGCAAAACCGGTTTATACATTAAGAGGTGGCAATTAATTAATGAAACAAATACTTATCATCGTGATGCTATTTTCCGGATTGGTGCTGCTGTCCGGTTGCAGCCCTTCTGAAGAGAGCAATACCCCACAACCCAAACCGCGTTCCGTTCGCATCGAAAAGATCATTAGCCGGGATCTTCCCATCATGGTTCGATCGGTGGGCCGGCTGGTACCCAATCGAGAGGTGGTTGTTTCCGCCCAGGTGACTGGCATCTTGATGCAAATGAATGCAGATGTGGGCACCAAGGTGGCTTCAGGTGAAGCGCTGGTCAAACTCGACCCCACCGATTACACCCTGGCTTTGAATGAGGCCCTGGCCAACCTGGAATCGGCCCGGGCCAGACGGGTTGCGGCCGAAAACACCTATGCGCGCGCCAAGCGCCTTTTGCCCGACAACGCCATCACACCTGAATTGTTTGACCAGGCCGAGGCCGATTACCGGTCATCCAAAGCGCTGGTCGCACAGCTCAAAGCGGTTGCGGATATCGCCCGGCAGCGGCTCGGCAAGACGGTCATCGACGCGCCGTTCGACGGGTACGTGTCCCAAAGGCTTGTGGAACTGGGCCAGAATGTGGCCGTGGGCCAACCCGTCATGAGCATTGCGGATATGAAAACCATGCGGGTCAGAATCCACGTCAATGAGCACGATTACGTGCATCTGGATAAGGATGATCCGGTCACGGTGCGGGTGGAGGCCTTCTCGGAAAGCCCCTTCACGGGCCGGGTGGACAAAATCGGGATCAAGGCCGATGACCGTACCAACACCTTTGAAGTTGAAATCCTGCTGGATAATCCCCAACTTGAGCTCAAGGCCGGGCTGACCGCAAGGGTCTTCATTCAAACCGAAGTGATCCCTGATGCCATCATGATCGCCCAGGAGAGCGTTCTTTTCAGGGAAGATCGAAAAGAGGTGTTCGTCATCGAACAGGGCAATCGGGCCGCTGCCCGGCGGGTGACCCTTGGGCGGATGGATGGCTCCCAAGTCAGAATCCTCGAAGGCCTGGCGCCCGGGGATAATCTGGTTGTCACAGGCAGCCAATACCTCAAGCCGGGCGATGAGGTGATTGTTACGCCCTAGCAATCGTCACAAACAACCGAACCGGTTGCAAATAGGATACGATCTTGAAATTTTTCACCTTCATCCTGAAACGCTGGCTGATTGTCGGTTTGCTGGTCATCGGCCTGCCCATTGTGGCCGGGGTCTTTGCCTATCGCTCGCTGCCCAAGGAGGGCGAGCCTGAAATCTCCGCGCCGGTGGCCATCATCGTTACCCTTTTCCCCGGGGCATCGCCCAGTGAGATCGAAAGCCTGGTGACCACACCCCTGGAGGAGGAGCTCAGCGACCTGAAGGATGTCAAGGAGATGCGGTCAAACTCCTCCGAAGGCGTATCGGTGGTGATCATCGATTTTCAGGCCGAAGCGGACCTTGAACGCTCGTTGCAGAAAGTGCGCGAGAAAGTCACCGATGCCCGCAAAGAGCTTCCGGATGAGGCCGAAGACCCGGAGGTCCATGAAGTCAGTTTTTCCGATCTCCCCATCATGATCGCATCGGTGGTGGGCGATATCGATCCGGTTCAGCTCAGAAAACTGGCCGAAGATGCAGCCGATGAAATCGAAACCATGCCCGAGGTCCTGGCTGCGGAAGTGGCCGGCGGACTGATCCGCGAAATCCAGATCTACCTGGAGCCGCAAAGGCTGGACCAGTACGGTCTGAGCATCCTGGATGTTTACGAGGCCGTCAAGCAGTCGGATATCAACATCCCCGGCGGCCAGGTCAATGTGCAGGGCCGCAGATTGCTGCTGCGCACCCTGACCGAGATAAAGCGCCCGGCCGATTATGCCAAGGTCCCCTTGATTCGCCAGGATGACCGGGTCGTCTTCCTGGGGGACGTGGGCACCGTCGTCGACGGCCATTCCGAAGACATCACCTATTCCCGTGTCAGCGGTACGGCTTCCGCATCCATTGCCATTAAGAAACGCGACGGCGCCAACATCCTGGAGACCAGCATCAAGCTGCGTGAAAAGCTCAAGGCGCTGGAAAAAACCTTTCCCGCCGGCGTCCGGACCACCATCACCGCGGAAAGGGCCAAGTTCATCAAGCAGGGTTTCGACCAGATGAACAATTCGGCGGTTGTGGGCCTGATCATCGTGATTGTGGTGCTTTACTTTGCCATGGGATTGAGAAACTCGGTGATCACCGCCCTTTCCATTCCCCTTTCCCTGCTGCTGACATTCATCTTTCTCAAGGTCTTCGGCCTGTCCAACAACGACATGGTGCGCTTTTCGCTGGTGCTCTGCATCGGAATGCTGGTGGACAACGCCATTATCGTCGTTGAAAATGTCTACCATCACTATCAATTGGGCAAAGAGAGGATCGCGGCGGTCATCGACGGAACCAGCGAAATCGCCATGCCCGTGATCTCGGCCACCTTGACCACCATGGCCGCTTTTCTTCCCATGCTGCTGATGACCGGGGTCACAGGCGAGTACATGGGGTTTCTCCCCAAAACCGTAACCATCGCCCTGGCCGCCTCGCTGGTGGTGGCCCTGGTGGCCAACCCGCTGATTTTGAGCCGGTTCATGAAGCGCACCACCAGAGACGGCGAAATCGTCAGGCCGGAAGAGGATCTGAAAACGCTGAAAAGGGTGTATGTGCGCGCGGTCTCATGGGCCTTGAATCACCGCTTCTGGGTGGTTTGCATAATAGCAGCCGCCCTTGCGGCGGCATTCAGCCTGCTGGCCCTTAAGCTGGTTAAGGTGGAAATGTTTCCGGATGCCGATTTCGACTACATCTATATTACCATAGAGACACCACGGGGAAGCGAAATCGATGTCACCGATGCCGTCGCCCGGGAAGTTGAAAAAATCGTCCAGGACAATGTCCCCGAGGCGGTTCAATTGGTCGCCACCGTGGGCCAGCGGGGCCAAAGCGCCTATGAATTTTCCTTCGGCAGCAACACCGTTTCGCATTATGCGGAAATCACCGTGGAGTTGAAGGACAGCAAAGAGTTCGCCCGTGCCTCCCACCGGCAGATCCAGGAGCGCATCCGCCCCTTGCTTCAAAAAATACCCGGGGCGGACATCCGCTTTCGGGCGATGCAGTGGGGCCCGCCCACGGCCGCACCGGTGCTAATCAAAATCGTGGGTCCGGAGATACCGGAGCTGCGAACCCTGACGGCCCGGGTCAGAGAAGTGATGGAGGGGGTCAACGGGGTTGTCGACCTGAAGGACGATTTTTCGGATGCCGCCCCCGAGCTGCGCGTGGCCATGGACCGCGCCAAGGCGGCCGCCATGGGCATATCCCTTGAAGCCGTGGCCCTCACCCTGCGGGGGGCCACCGCCGGCCTGGATATTCGCGAATTCCGGGATGAGCGGGATGTCTCCAAAAAGTACGATCTCAAAGTGCGCTTCTCCCCGGAATCGCGGACCAGCCCGCGCATGCTGGACCATATCAAGGTGCGCTCCGATACCGGTGAGCTGGTTCCCCTGGCCACCATCGCCCAGTTCAGTCAGGACAAAGGCTTGAACAGCATCCGCCATTCGGACCGGCGTCGCATCGTGCGCGTATCCGCCAACAACCGGGGACGCTCCGCCGTGGAGATCACCCAGGAACTGATCGAAAAGCTCAACCGTCTGGATCTTCCGGCCGGTTATCAGTTCGACTATTCCGGCGAATATGAAGAGACCGCCGAATCCTTTGGAAGCCTGCGACTGGCCTATATCGTGGCCGCCCTTTTGATCTTTACCTTGCTGGTGTCCCAGTTCGACTCCCTGGCCCAGCCCTTTGCCATCCTAACCGCGTTGCCGCTGTCCATCGTGGGCGCCATGGCCGGCCTTTTTGTAACCGGCAACGATTTTTCCATCATGAGTTTTATCGGTCTGGTGGGGCTGAGCGGCATCGTGGTCAACGACTCCATCGTTCTGGTGGACTGCATCAACCGCATGCGCAAAAACGGGCTCTCCATGTTCGATGCCATCGTCGCCGGAGGTCAGCAGCGCCTCAGACCGATCATCTCCACCACCGTTTCCACCATCGGCGGCATCGTGACCCTGACCATCACCGATAAACTGTGGGAAGGGCTGGGCGTGGTGATCATCTTCGGCATCAGTTTTGCCACGGTGCTCACCCTCGTCGTGGTGCCGGTGATGTACTCCATGTTCGAAGGCATGCGCTACTATATTATCTCCGCCTTCCGGGGCCCCCGGTGGAAGGATGCGCCCCGGGGCGTCAGCTATTACTTTTCACGGCGCAGATACACCCGGCTGGGAATCATCCTGGTCATCGCCGTTCAGGCCCTGGTGCTGGCCGCCGGTGTGGCCAAGATGGCCCCCTTCCTGGAAAGCCTGGCCCATACGTCGTTCCAGGCGCCCAGCCTGTTGAAGCTGTCCATCGAAATCATCGTCTTCGGCCTTGAAATCCTATTGAAGCTCATAGGCCTTGCGGCCCTGCTCCTGATTCCCACCTGGGTGGGGCTGATCTACTTTATGGCCAAAAGAAGCCGGGAAGGATATTTCGTGGATATGACCCCTGAAGGCATATTGGTCGGAACCCCGGTGGATCGCTTCTTTCTGCAAAAAGATGAAATCACCAAGATAAAGCCCTCTCCCCTTTTTCCAATGCTGCCTTCCATCAGCGTCTACAGCGGCCGGCGAAGGATTGTCCTGCGGAAACTGCTCAAAAGCAACGGAGCCCCGGGAAAAATACCGCTCTCCGTCTGGCTGGCCGCCAAGGCACCCAGGCGCACCGAAATCCGTGAAAACATGCTGAGCCTGAAGAAATCTCTGGAAGATCTTATTGGGCAGCGATCAATTTGATCTTGGCCTTCGCGCCGGCCGGCAGTTTGGTGAGCCTTTTGGCGTTGCAAGGTTGATGAACTCGTAAAAAGTCCGGATTCAGTTCCTCCCGTCATTCCGGCGAAGGAGGCTGTGTCGTAATTGCTAAAACCATACCGTTCGGAACTACCGTCATTCCGGGATTGACCCGGAATCCAGTATTTTCAGTACGATACGATTATGGATGCCGGATCAAGTCCGGCATGACGGAGAAAAAACGTACATTTTCTAAATTACGAAACAAGTTCGAAGGCCGGAATCCAGTATTATCAGTCAGTTCTGGACTCCGGCCTTCGCCGGAGTGAAGTGCTAAGAGACTTTTTACGAATTCATCAAGGGTGATTGTGAAACAAGATTACTTTTGTATGGACTGTTTAGTCATAATTTCGGCCGCTCGCCGACGAAATCTCTCAGCTTCTGCACTCTTGCCTATATGTTCATAAAGTTGGGCAAGGTTTGCAGCCGCAAGGGCCACATAGTGGTGGTCGGCACCAAGGCTTTGTTCCCAAATCGCTATGGCACGCTTAAAAAGAGGTGCTGCGGCCTCATACTTGGCCTGTTCAGCATAGAGTGTCGCCAGGTTATTAAAGACCATCGCTAATTCGGAATAGGCGGGGCCGTGAACTTTTTCCCAAATCAAAATGACGCGCCTGTACAGCGGCTCTGCGTCTGTATAGTTACCTTGAAGCCGATAGATTTCGGCAAGGTGATTGAGTGTATATGCGACTTTATCGTTATCAGGGCCAAGTTTATCGACATAAAGCTTGAGTGCTTTTTTATGAAGCGGCACTGCAGCGCTAAAGTTGCTTTGAAAACCATGAATGATGGCAAGGTGGTTCAGCGCTGCGGCACGGTCTTGTTTTTCTTCAGCCAATGCCGCTTCGGCAACGGCTACGGCGCTCTTACGATAGTTTTCAGCCGTATCAGCATCGCCCATGGCGTCTAATATCACTGCCATGTTGTTTAAGGATAAAGATACATTGTGATGGTGTGCACCGTATTCGGTTTGGGCCGCAGACAGCGCCATGCCGGCAAACAGTATAGCGCCTTCGTAACTGCCTTGCTCATAATGAGCGGTGGCCATATCGGTATACTCTTCCCACTTGCCGGCTCGGGCACTGCCCTGCGTGGCGCCAATGATAATACAACATGCTGACAACAAGAAGCATATTGACCTATTTGGAATCCCAATCAAATCTATCTCCTTTTTCTCCACAAATGGAGCGAAAACAAAAAAGGGGGATCAGAACTCCATTTATCAGTTGAACACTTCTGGCCAGATGAATTTTCGGTTTCTTTTTCATAGCGCTTGACGATTAAGCGCTGAATTGACAAGGCAGTGAAAAGGCAGAATATCATCCAGAAACCGAAGCTTAAGCCAAAGAGCCCCTTAAAATGATCAAGCACAGTCAATGCAAATCCCCTAATTCAACAGGGGGTGGGGTCTCCACATTTTACAAATGCAAACGGTAATCCAGAATTGTGTAAAATGTGGAGACCCCACCCTTAGTGACATAGTAACACAGAATTAAAGACTCCTGGGTTTACTAATAATTAAGTCAGGTGTCCGCTGAATTACACTGAATTAAGCTGAATCCCTCCGATTAGACCGCAGTTCGGCGGATGATGCTCCCCATCTAAAACACAAGCGCTTGGTTAACAAGACCGGGCGACTGCGGCAAAGCTTATGACGGTCCTCCAAAAATTACAGCTGCAACCAATACCGCTGCAAACTGCAGAATGAAAAATGTGATGGCAGCAATGATTGCTGAAGCAACTGATGAAGAAGCCCGATTCATGAGAGTGTTGCGAATTTGCTGCATATCCATTCCACTTTTTCTCAGTTTCATAAAAGTACTGTTTGCACTCATCAACAGCAATCCATTTGCCATACATGCCGCGGCCAAAAAACCTCCGGCCAGTCCAGGATTTGGCATATTGAACCCAAAGAATCCTTCAATAAAAGGGAGGGTTGCACACAGCACGGATAGAGCGGCGAATAATGGCCACTGTTTCCGGTATCCAAACCAAGCGGGAAGCAATAAAATGGCAAGCCAGTTCAGACTGAAAGCCATGACATTTTTCTTCTCAACCGCCTTGTCATAGAAACCGAGAAGTTTTTCCGAACCAGCTCCACAATACGATTCAAAAAGATCGCGACTGATCCAGGTTTGCGGATCTTTGGCATCAATTTTCATGTAACCCTCCTTTAACCAATTTTTAATCTTTGAGATAAGATCTTAGGCACAGACGTTCTTATGTCGATTGACTCAACCGGTATTACAAATACTAATACAACTTTCGGGTTTCACCTATTGCCATCATCAGACCCGGTGCGCATCGCCAAATGCGTCATCGGGGCTTATGCCAACAGCGATGCTTAAAACCGGCCGGCGCGGAGGCCGGCCCTACGTCTTTATAGCCATTTCAGCAATGTAGATGGTTTTCGTAGTAGGGCGGGGCTCCGTACCCGCCCTTAGCCGGCAAACCACTGCTGCCGGAGTTATGTTCCAGAGCATGGCCGGCCTGCTTGCCAGCCGGGCATCCATGGTTTCCCGTCGCAGTTGTCAAATGGCCGCCTTTAGAGCATATGACGGCGACAGGAATTTCAAAAATCGAAAACCGAAAGTTGTATACTAACTCTAAACTCTAAAATAGGTCTGCTACGCCTGTTTCCCAGCTGGGTAATATGGTGTGGAAATCTCGACGCCACTGCTCTTGCTATTCGTACCGTTGTAAAACAGAATTAAAGACTATTGGGTATGTAAACAATTCAGTAAGTTGTCCCCTGAATTCCCTGAATTACCTGAATTCTGAATTCAGTCTCCTGAATTCAATGGCTTCGCTTTTTGATAGCAATTGTATTCACCACAAAACCAAACCATGATTTAGATCCTTCCAGCAGCAACTCATCGCCGACATCAATTTGATTCCATAAGTTTTTGCTGATGCCATAAAGGTGCTTATACCAGAGATAGTCGTACTCTTTAAATTCCAAAGTATAGCCGGATCTTAATCCATAATGCTTATCGCACACTGTTACCACAATCTCACCGGCACTGTTATTAAAGATGTGGCATACTCTCGGAAAAGAGTATGCGAAGCTGGTGTAAAAAATATAAAAAGTTAATACTGGTGTGCCAATAATATAAAGAAACCATGTAATTTTCTTTTTTGGCAAAGCCCAATAGTAGTCCCTCTTTACCAATTTATAAGTAAGACAGTAGGATAATACGAATAATGAAGCCAAACCTGTGGCTATATATTTCCCCCAACGGTCCATTTCAATTGATGGCAGAAAGTCAATAAAATGACCGGCTATTGATGCTAAAATCGACGATAATATGATAATTGCCAAAAAACGCTTGTATAATGGCGTACCGGGCAGAAAAAAATTATCCATGATCAAAGATATTCTCCGATAATCTTTGAACCGAAAAAACCAAATAAAACCCAAACAACGTTCTCATGTGTATTCCCGGCGGTGCATTGGTCACATTTATAACTCCCAAAGTGGCGGGCACATACAATGTGGCGTCTTTGCCAAAGTTAAGAGCTGGCTGCGCCTGCCACCAGGCTGTTGGTACGAGGGGTGACGGTGAGAATGTCACCCCTCGGCAGAAGGCGCTTGGGCAGCTAATGCAAATGGCCCATTGGTTACGCTTATTTGTGGTGTCCTTTTAAAAAGCGCTCCATTTTGGCGATATGGTTGGCGCTTTTGGAGTGTACGATTTTGGGGCCGAACTTTTCCAGGGCCTCGCTGTAAAGCTCGCGCATCAGGCCGTTGACGTCTCCGAGGGCCATAGCCCCGGCGGCCACATGGCCCGATACGCCAGCCAAGCCGTAACCGGCCCCATGGATCACGTCGTCCGCCCCCACCGATGCGCCAATTGAGCAAGAACAAAAAAGGGGTTCAGACCTCAATTTATCAGTTGAACACTTCGGGCCATATGGATTTAAAAATGAAATAGGCTGCGACATGTATTGCGATAATCAAGCAGCAAATCGCAAACCATTTCGTCCATCGCAGTTCTTGATTCGAAAAATTCCGGATTACATCGTCTGCTTTTTTTATATCCCTGTATGGTTTCTTTTTTCTGAAATAATTCCACCCCCAAATAAAGGTCAACAAATGCGATGTATAAATGGCAGACGAAAAAAATTGGGTATATAACGTGTGAAAGTTGCGTGTTCCTTAAAATAGATGGTATTTAAAAGGTCTGTCTCCTGCTCATACCGTTTAACGATAAATCGCTCAATTCTTATGGCTATGTAGAGGCAGAATAATCCCCATAAACATGCACTTATGGATAAAACCCCTTTTATATGATCTATTGGTGTCACGGAATCGCCTCCAAAAGCTGTTCTGGAGAGTGATAGATGCGGCTTCCGTCGAATTGCACCCCATAATCATAAATTCCAGCACCAAACTTTTTAAAGGTTTTCATGCCAATAATTCCCCCTGCAGAAGCACAAATCAACACGGCTACAAACAACCCAAAGGGACCTAAGCCCAATATTGCTACAATTCCCAAGCCCGCCAGAGCACCTAGTTTTGTCCCGATCGCTCCGCCCACAACCCCAAACCCCTCCTCAAACAACGTTCTCATTTTCATTCCCGGCGGTGCCGTGGCCACACTGATCAGCCCCAATGTGGCGGGCACATAATAGGTAGCGCCTTTACCGATACCCTTGAGCAGTCTGAGCCGACCGTTGAGCTGCTTGGCCACCGAGCCCACATATTTGGTCGGGTTGTTCCATTCCATGCCCCCGCCCTGGCGGTTCTGCACAACGTAGGCCCATACGATTTTTCCGTAATTAAGCCCAATGCTTTCAAAGGGGAATTCACCACTGGAAATTCTCAGGGCCTATCTATACAGTCTGTGGGGCGAGGTGGAAATGAGTCAATTAAACTCCTCCGGCCAGATGGATCGAAAAACAAAATAGGCGACAACATGGATAATTACAATAAATCCTATTATTGCAAACCTTTTAACCCGTCGAATCTCTTTTCTTGAAAAATATCGGGTAACATCCTCTGGGCTGCTAATATCATCATAGTATTTTACCTTTTTTCTTTTTTCTTTTATAAATTTAACAAACTTCCAGCCCCACACAAATGACAATAGATGTCCTATATACAATGGTGAGCTAAAAAAATTCGGCAAATATTTAGCAAACGGAATAAGTTGAGAAAAATATATCGTTTGAGACAAATCAGTCTCTTTTTCATACCGCTGAACAATGAATCGTTGGATGGATAAACCAGTATAAAGGCCGAATATCATCCAAAAGCCTCCACTTATAGCGAAGATGTCTAACATAAGCTCTATTGAATCATTCATTTAAAGATCCCACGAACTCATCCATAGAATTATAAACACGGCCACTGATTCTATCCCCAACATCATAGATTCTGTCGCCAAGCCATTTGCCTCCTTCCATAAAGGCAACACCCCCTAATGAAGCGCAAATAAGTATAAGGACGAATGCACCAAATGGTCCAATACATAATCCGCAAAATGCCAACAGGCCAATACCACAAGCAGCTATAGAAGATCCGAACATTGTTCCGAACGCACCCCCAACAACCCCAAACCCCTCCTCAAACAATGTTCTCATTTTCATTCCCGGCGGTGCCGTGGCCACACTGATCAGCGCCAATGTGGCGGGCACATAATAGGTGGCGCCTTTACCGATGCCCTTGAGCAGTCTGAGCCGCCCGTTGAGCTGCTTGGCCACCGAGCCCACATATTTGGTCGGGTTGTTACATTTTTTCAATGGCAGAGAGACGTGCTTGCGAAAGCGCCGGGCCACTGCGCCATTGGTGCGGAGCTTGGTGGTGATAATACCGCCCTCAGGCAGCAGGTGCTTGGGCAGCTTATTCAAATACCGCATCAGCTGCGCGTATTTGGGGTGGCCTTTTAAAAAGCGCTCCATTTTGGCGATATGGTTGGCGCTTTTGGAGTGCACGATTTTGGGGCCGAACTTTTCCAGGGCCTCGCTGTAAAGCTCGCGCATCAGGCCGTTGACGTCGCCGAGGGCCATGGTCCCGGCGGCCGCATGGCCCGATACGCCGGCCAAGCCGTAACCTGTTGCATGAATCACGTCGTCCGCCCCCACCGATGCACCCAATGATCTTAAATACGCCACCACCTGGGCCATGGTGACGGCCGGTTCCGGGCCTACCTGCCTGAACATATCGCGGGTCTCATTTTCCATCTGGTCCATCATGGCTTTTAGCGGGGTTCGCTGGAGTTGCCAATGCTTTTTTTCCACTTCGCTCAGCACGGCCGGTGTGATGTTGATCAACCTGTTCACCGGTATGCGGTTGGTGTGCAGATGGTCTTTTAAAAAAGGGTTGTTATGTAGCAAGAGGGCGCGTTTGCTGCTGGCGGGCATGGTGCGGTAAGGGCCGCTGGAAAACATGTACTGGGCCACCTTGTCGATGGTGTCGCCCGCCTGGGCAAAATAGATGTCGGTGGCGCCGTTGTGGTTTTGCCGGAGGGGTTTGGGAATTTTGCTGAAGGCGTTGCGCCAGATCCAGGCCTGGGGAATACTTTCACTCAAGGCATCGGGAATCAGGATGCTCTCGCCCGGATAGATCCGGTCAAGGCTGGTGATATGGGGATTCATCCAGCGCAGTTTGCCTATCCAGGCGTGGATTTCATGCCTTTGAAGCCCTCTTTGGGCCATCAGGATATTGGTGATG
>JASFER010000085.1:0-21634 GCA_050124755.1 Desulfobacteraceae bacterium | reverse complement strand
CAATGACATCCAAATTGTGGCGGCCTTTGATATTGACAGTCGTAAAGTAGGACAAGATGTGAGCAGGGCAATTTTTGCGCCGCCAAACTGCACCACAGTCTTCAACAAAGATATTCCTGACTCAGGTACCATTGTGCAAATGGGGCGTATCCTGGATGGTGTTTCCGAGCACATGCAAAACTATGATGAGGATCGAACGTTCTTACCGGCTGACCAGGCCGAGTCAGACCATGACATGGTGGTTCAAACACTGAAATCGTCTCAAGCAGAAGTATTGTTGAACTATCTGCCTGTGGGCTCTGAAGAGGCCACCCGGTTCTATGCGGCCTGTGCTCTGCAAGCCGGTACAGCCTTTATCAACAATATTCCCGTGTTCATCGCCAGTGACGTTGAATGGGCCAAAAAATTCGCTCTTAAAAAAATCCCTCTCATCGGCGATGATATCAAATCCCAATTGGGGGCCACCATCACCCACCGAGTGCTTACGGACCTTTTCAAAAAACGAGGCGTTCAGCTGGACCGCACCTATCAATTGAACACCGGTGGAAATACCGATTTTCTCAACATGCTTAATCAAAAACGTCTGTCTTCAAAGAAAAAATCGAAAACTGAAGCCGTTCAATCCGTAACGGCCCAACGGCTGCGTGACGAAAATATCCATATCGGTCCAAGTGATTATGTTCCCTGGCAAAAAGACAACAAGGTTTGCTTCATCCGTATGGAAGGGCGCTTGTTCGGAGATGTACCTGTTGATTTGGAATTGCGCCTATCGGTTCAGGACTCTCCCAACTCTGCAGGTGTGGCCATTGACACCATTCGTTGTGCCAAGCTGGCCTTGGATCAAAATATTGGTGGGGTTCTGGAGGCACCATCGGCCTATTTTTGCAAACACCCTCCCAGTCAGTTCCCGGACGATGTCGCCTATAAAATGACGGAAGCGTTCATACAAGCCTATTCAGGGGGGTTGACGAACTAGACGATACTAGGGCTGCCGTTTTCCAGTGACGTAGGAAACCTCTATCTTTTCCTTATACCCATCGGCGATCTTGAGTGATGCCGGTGCCAGCGCCAATCCGACAGTGATCCGGCCACTGGATTGCAGGTTTTCCAGCTGAACTTTTTCAGTGTATAGCGTATCAATATTGTTCAGTATTTTTCCGCCTCCGATGACCCGCACCGCCTTGGGATCTAATTGCACGCTTTTCAGGATCAGCCCTTCCGGCAAGGTCCCCACCCAGTCCACTTGAATGGGCAGTTCTTTGCTGATGGGAAAATCGAGGACCACTTTGACTTCTGGCGGCTCAATGCGATTCAGGCGCACACCAGGGGGCAGACCGATATTGTCATTGGTGATGGTGAAGATGTTTTCTCCGTTGACGGCGTTGTTCAGATCAAGCTTCACCTTTACCTGATCCGGTTTCATCGATTTTATTAAAGCGCCCGATCCGCTTAAATGCAACCGCACGGTGTTTTGCGAGGCAGACAGAATCTGCATGCGTGAATCGCGATTCACATACTCCAGAGGCACCTCAAAACTTGTCAGCGTTTCAAGCCCTCTGGCGAAACTGAACCAGACCCCGGCCATGCACAGGACGCAAACCACGGCCGCCACGCCGAGCTCCATGGACTCCCGCCGGGCATCGATATCCATTTCAGAGGCAATTCCCAGGTGGGATCGCAGGTGACGTTTCAACGACAGGTTGTCATCGATGTCGGTGACATCGCCATTTTTGGCGATGATCACTTCACCGCGCTCCTCCGAAACCACGATAACCAGGGCATCCGACTGTTCCGCCAGCCCAACGGCTGCACGGTGGCGGGTACCGTAATTGCCGGGCAGGTCGTCCCGCTGGCTCAGGGGTAAAATGGCCCCAACGCGGGTAATGCGGTCTCCGGAAATGATGGCAGCGCCATCATGGACAGGGTTGCCCTCCCAAAAGATGGAGATCAGCATCTCCCTGGAGACGAGTCCCTGCCAGTCCACCCCGCCTTGAATGGTCTCATCGATATCCTCTTTCGCGGGCAGGACAATCAAGGCCCCTATGCGTTTACGGGCCAGGTCGTAGACCCCTTCGACGATGCTCTCCACAGGCGTACGGATGCTCTTATTGGGAAATCCCCAAAGAATGGCACGGATATTTTTCGCCTGTAGTACGTTGCGAATCTCATTGCGAAATACAATGATGATGATCAGTGCCGCACCGGCAATAATGCCCTGCATGGCCCAACTGGTCACAATCAGCCCGAGCCCGACCGCCAGGCGCTGAAAGATCCACAGCAGAGCAATGCCGGCAATCACGCGGATGACATTGGTACCCCTGAACAGCACGTATAGACGAAAAAGAATATAGCTGTTCAGAACCACATCAACGATATCTTGCCACCGTATGGTGGTCAAAAAAGACAATAGGGTATCCATGTCAAATCAGTCAGTTACGCTAAATCGCAAGGTTTTGATGAGCTGGTTGCGATTATTGATAATCTCCACCCGCCAGGGTCCTTTGTCTGCTTCTCGCAATTGAATGCTGCTGTAAGTCGACCAACTGGGGGGTTTGAGCGTCAAACGTTTGGAGGTGACCAGTTGGTCCCTTCGATACCATTTATGCAACGCATAGGTTGATGCCTTGATGTCATCAAAGGAGGTAAAACAAGATATTTTACCGACATCGATGGAAAAAACCACCGCCACTCTTTGAGGGGCAAATTCCTCGATGTATTCACACATCACCGCCCGCGCCAGGCTTATACGCGTTGGTGAGCGACTTGGCTGATTGTCAGCTGCGTATCCGCTGACCACCGCTACCCACAATCCGCAAAGCGCCAACAGCGAAAAATATGCTGATTTTTTCCGTATCATGCAGGTATTACTAACGGGTTATCTATTTTTTGCCAAGGAAAAAGGGGACCCATGCCGATCATCTTTATTAAAACAGAATAGTTATAAATGGAGCGGATAGTCCTTATCAGGGAATCAGGCCGGTTTTGGCATGGGATCTAGGTACATCTTAACAAATCCGCCAAGGTTTTCTGCACGATGGTATCTTCGTTCTGGTTGCTTGTATGTATTTTTTTGATAATTGAATTGTCGACCACCCACCCAAATCCCAGTTCATCAAAGAAAATAATCTCTTTTCGATCCATATTCACGTGACCTCCTTGGAACTTAGCAGCAGCATATAGGAAAAGTTTGGTCAAGCTCTGCCGGGAGCCGTACCGTGTTTTGTCTCAACTTCAATATCGCCGTTTTTGGGCAAAATCTTTAGCGTAATAATGCGCTGTTCATCCAAATCTCCCCTTGGCCATATGGAGATATGTTACCGACGGCAGATATGAATTTCGACATTATGACCCGTCAAGACGGTGGTCATCAGGCGGCAGAATAGCGCATTGGGAGATGCGACCGTTGCATTTGATCAGCATTGGTGCAGGCATGCGTGCATGATTGAAATAGGTGGTTTTTTCGATGGTTTGCAGCTTTAGGATCTGATCCCACCGCATGAAATCGTCGCCTTCTTCGTTTATGGTTAGATAGGGTATCCCGTGGGTGGTAATTTGCTGAAAAAAATGAGACCCTTGGGAAGGATCAGCTTTTAGATCGGCATTTCGCAGTTCAATGATGGTGCCGGCACCGTTGATATCTTCCCATTTAACCGGTATGCCCAACCAGGGATCGAAAGATCCCCAGCGTCCGGGACCAATCAAAAGGTATGTTCGGTTTTCGGCTTTCAGGGCCGCATTAAGCCGGCCCACTTCAGCGGCCATATCACGGGTATGGGCGGCATCAAATGATCCCGGCTTAATGTAAATTAAATCAACGATTTGATCGTTTTTCCCATGTCCCAGTGCATTTGATGAGAAACAAACGGCGATTTCTTTGTCTGTATCGGTAATGTCCACGTCATACGGATCACTACCGATGGGCATAGGACGCATCTGCAGGATATAAAATGTGGGCAGTTCACTAGAGCCGTCGATCAGATTCACCGCGAACTCAAACTCTACGTGACATCCCATACCTTTACGGCCAAGGTCCAGTAAATCGGTCAACAAATCGGTCAAAGGAAAGGTCTTATGTTTTAAAATAGCAGCGAAGGTTACCAATTTGGGTCCCTGCAGCGCAGCTGAATCCCGGATGCGGTCATCATGGGGTATATAAGTACTGATAAGCCCGGACAACGGGGGCTCATTAGCAGCATCCGCCACATTGCGTAAAACCAGGTCTATATTAAGATCCAGGGATGAGGTTCCCGATCCGATGGGCAGCGCGTAAAAATGTTGCTGAGCGTTGGCCAGGATATCTTCTGTTTTGGAAAAATCGGGTAAACTGTTTGGATATTTAGGGCAAAACCGCAGGCCGCCTTCACCGGTACCCAACACCTTGCCAAAACCAAGGGCAATTTTGGCCATGCCGTCGTCAGGTTGAACCGGCTTGATGGCGTAATAATTCTGGGAGCGGGCCACACCCGAAATGGCCGGGTAATAGTGGCCGCCGTAAGCCCCTCCGGCAATCTTCTGAATCATCACCGCCATCTGCTCTTTGCGGTGCCGGTAGGCCGTACTATGGGCAAATCGCCGGGGCAGTTCAAACCATGTGGAGGCATATACCTGTTTTACGGCAGCTGTGAGTTGGGCTAGACGCACCTTTTCGTCCGGATGATCGTTGGGAATCATGTATGTTTTATACAGCCCGGCCAGGGGTTGGTGGTGGGCATCCTCCAGCAGGCTGGATGAGCGGACGGAAAGCGGACCGTGTACTGAATTCAAAAAAGCACGCAAATCCCGTTCGATTTGCTCCGGCATATGGCTCTGGGCAAACGCCTCCGCGATTTGCTGATCATTTTTGTCAATACACTGGGACTGTTGCAGGCTGTTGCGAGCAACAAACCGGTCAAAGCCTTCGGTGGTAATGACCAGGGTGGCTGGAATGCGGATATCTATACCCTGGTATTTCTCATGCAGCCAAGGGGATTGGCGTAACAAATTAGCCACAAATGCCATGCCCCTTGCTTTACCGCCCAAAGAGCCCCTCCCGATTTTTGCCATATCGACAATTTGAGAATCATATTCCTGGGCGTTGAACTGGATCACAACCCCCTTTTGGCGCCATTTGCGCAAACTGTGAATACTGCTGGCCAAATAGTGGCGTACCGCTGATATATCCGGAAAATCAGAAACCTGTAACACCCGCATCTGAGATGCCAAAGCGATTTCAGACCTTGCCATGATCCAGTTTGAGAATCGATTGCGCGAGGCATGGTACATCAGCGGCTCATCCGGAATAGTGGGCAAAACCTTTTCCAGTTGCCTCAGGTTGGAGGCCCGGGCCACCTCGACACCGTCGACGTTGCGGAAGATAAAATCCCCAAAACCGAGGTGATCAAGAAAAAACGCATGCAACTCATCGAACAGGTGAGGCGAATTTTTGTCCAGAAAGAGGGCGGAAATCTTCTGAGCTTCGATGCGATTTTTAGGTTCGTTGCTGATCAGCAGAACCGGCAGATCTTGCACCTCCTCTTTAATGCGTCTGAGAAACCGAACGCCTGCATCGGCGCAAAGCTTGCCTTGACGCGGAAAACGCGTGTCGGTCACCACACCGAACAGATAAGGTTGATAACGTTCATAAAGGGTAAGCGCCCGTTCGTAAGTGTCGGCAACCAAAATCTTAGGGCGTGCCCTCATTTTCAAGAGCCGATGCTCTTCATTGAGGCTTTCATCCAATACTTCCTGGGTCTGGTGAACCACCTCTTTGTACATGAGCGGCAGAAAATAGCTGCGGTACAAGGGGGAATCTTCCACCAGAATCAGTACCCGGACCTGGGCCTTTTGGGTGTCATTGTCCACATTGCGCAAGTCTTCCACATTCTTAACGACGGCCAGCAGCAAGTCGGCATCGCCCGACCAAATAAAAATCTGATCGATGCCGGAACGATCTTTATTCGGCGGCGGCGGAAAGAGGCCCTGAACGCTATGGGCCAGTAATACAACCGGCAGGTCGGGCTTGCGTTGTTTTATGGAGCGCCCCAATTCAAAGGAGTCCATATCATCCAGATGGGGCATGGTGATCACCAGATCGAAGGATTCACGCTCAATGCGTGCCAAAGCGCCCCTGGCATCGTCCACGCGGGTCAGTCGCGGGGGACGGCTCAGATTCAGGCCGCGATATTCATTGATAATCTTCGAGGCCAAAGAGCCGTCTTCTTCCAATATATAAGCATCATATGCACTGGCCACCAAGAGGATCTCCAGAACTTTATTTGACATCAATTCATGGAAAACCTTAAAGTGGGTGTCGAACTCTGAAGCCATGTACTTCAGTTTGGGATCCAAGGGTATCTTTTTCATGATCGCCCATCAAAGGGTGCCGATTTTGCACTGAAACTTGAATGATGCAAGTATGAATCGCGCCCCGTAATGTTATCAACCTGTAGTATTTAGAATACAGTTGGCACAGGCACTTTTGCAAGGAGAAAGGCTGTCGATCATATGCCCTCTACCCAAAAGCAGGAGCCACCTCATCAACGTCGCACCATCTGGGGCTGGGCCATTTATGATTGGGCCAACTCCGCATTTGCCACCACCGTCATGGCGGTCTTTTTCCCAATCCTTTACAAGCAGTATTGGAGTCACGGCATCGACATCAATTTAAGCACCTTCCGTTTGGGTATGGGCAATGCACTGGCCAGCCTGCTGGTGGCCCTGATGGCACCCGTGTTGGGCGCCATTGCCGATCACAGCGGTCACCGCAAGGGACTGCTGATCGGTTTCACTTACTTGGGGGTATTAATGACCGCCTCCTTGGCCCTGATACCCCAAACCCACTGGCTCGTTGCACTGGTGGTTTATGGGTGCGGCGTCATTGGATTTTCCGGTTCCATCATTTTTTACGACGGCTTGCTGCCCCAAATAGCACCTGCCGCTCGCATCGACCAGGTTTCCAGCCTGGGGTATGCTTTGGGCTATTTAGGGGGAGGCATCCTGCTGGCCGTCAATGTGATGATGACCATCAAACCCCAATCTTTCGGATTGGCTGACGCCACTCAGGCCATAAAAGCGGCCTTTGCCGGCGTGGCCCTATGGTGGGGATTGTTTTCCCTGATCACCTTCGCCTGGGTGCCGCCGGACAAAAAGTCTCAAAAAATCCCACTGGGACGGCAAATTGCAATCGGCATGGCAAAAGTCATGGGAACCTTGAAAAAGATCAGGCGGCTCAGGACCCTGTTCACCTTTTTGCTGGCCTACTGGTGCTATATTGACGGGGTGGACACCATCGTCCGCATGGCGGTTGACTATGGCATGTCCATCGGATTCGACCGTAACAACCTCATAGCGGCCTTGCTCATTACTCAATTCATCGGATTTCCATCTGCTTTGGCGTTCGGCCAGCTGGGTCGGTTTTGGGGGGTCCGGCGGGCCATTTACCTGGCATTGGTGATCTATATGGCGGTAACGGTATGGGGGGCGTTCATGTCCCGGCCTTTTGAATTTTACCTATTGGCGGCCGTGATCGGATTGGTGCAGGGGGGCATTCAGGCCTTGAGCCGCTCCTACTATGCGCGCCTCATCCCCCGTGAACACAGCGCCGAGTTCTTTGGATTCTATAATATGCTGGGCAAGTTCGCCGCCATCGTCGGTCCCCTGCTCATGGGATTGACCGGATTGCTGGCCAAGCGTTTTTTGCTGCCGCCATCTCCCACACTGGAGCAAATCAAGGCCACCGGGCTTACGGCCACACGTTTGAGTATCATTTCAATCCTGCTTCTATTTCTGGCCGGTGGCATATTGTTCTATTTTGTGGATGAAGAAAGAGGCAAAGCAGAGCTTTCGCGACTGGAGGCGCATTAAAAGATACGGACCAATGATCCTCATTAAGGTGGACAGGCGTCAGCTGCGCCAGTCTTAAGTTTAAAGTGTGCATTCATATGACCTATGCCTCTGAAAGAAGTGCTGAACCTTATTTAGGTCATAGGTCCGTTAAAAATACGGCCGTTCAGGCTTTTACGATGATCCCCTGCCCTGTGGGCAAGTGAACAATGTATTCGGGCTTGTCGGCCATATACTCATTGCAGGCGTGATATGCGCCGGGACATTTGGTGGATCCATAGTCATCCAAAACAATCACACCCCCGGGATTCAAACGGGGATAAAAAAAGGCCAGACTCTCTTTGGTGGGCTGGTATAGATCGACATCAATGTGGACAAGTTTGAAGGTCAAATGGCCGATCTCGTCAAAACGCTCCGGGATCCAGCCTTCATAAATCCGAACGTTCTGCAAATGGCCGACTGCAGCCAAAAGATCCTGTTTTCCCGCTTTGAGATCCCCCTTTTGCCAGGTCATGTGCTGGGAATCCTGCGGGACATCCCGAGCGGATGGTTCGGAAAGGCCGCAAAATGAATCAAACAGATGCAATGGTATGGCCGGATCTTCTTTGGCCATGAAATAGGCCGATGCCCCCTGATAGCAGCCGCACTCAGCCATCTCTCCCGGAACAGAAGCCGTAAAGCGCACAAACTCCCGCAACACGAACTTACGATCCATGGAGTAAGCGTTGTGGGGTGAGAGCCGCTGAAAGGTCTTTCTGAAATCATGGTCGCTGAGCCAGAGCTTGTAATCATCGCTGATGGGAAAATCGCCAAAAAGCCCGGCAGCCATCCGCGCGCACTCATGCCTCACCCTTCTGCGTTTCGCCGGATCAGAAGAAAAGATCCATGTTATCGCCTTTAATAGACGACCAAGCGAGGACTGCTTCATGACATATTATTGATTAAGAATTGAACTTGATGATTTTTATGGCCTCATCCGCCCATTCGGATATCAACCTTGCCTGGGCGCGGAACTGGCGATCGTTTTTCAAACGCTGGAAGTCCTCGTTGCGCTGCTTAACAGCTTCAATGATGGACACATCGTTCATGCCGCCCACCGTGCCCAATCCCCGCAGCGAGACTCTCAGATTCTGAATGATTCCGCCCATGAACGGAGCGCTCTCTTTTTGATGATAAATATCGGACTGGGGGTTTCCGTATTCATTGACGGCTGAGCGCAGAATCGCCTTGCCGGTTTCGCAGGGCACCATGGAGAGAAATATGTACAATTCGCGCTCCAGATTGACCAATATGGATGCCGGAAGATGCTTTTGGCTGGTCTCGCCCAGACATAGCGCTTCGGCGAGCTTGTTGTGAATGGTCGTCACTTTGGTGAAGAACTGTTCACTGTCCTTGTCTATTCGCCAGGAAGCGTACTGCACCACCATGCGATCCAGGTTATGCTGGTTTAGCACAATATCTTCCGGCGTGATCTCGTAATTGGCCAGCGACTTGTCCGGCCGGTGAACGATCAGGTTGGCCAGCATAATCGCTTTGTTATCGGAAAATTGAACGCTCTCCGGGTCCTGGCAGATATCTTCCAGAATAATCTTGAAGGCCCGCTTGGGCTGCTTCATTTTGGAGGTCAGTTCCTGCAGTGCATTGAGAAAGGCCACCCGATCCTCGGGCAAAATGGCATCCTTCATGTGGTGCCACAAAAAGCCGAATATCTTTTGCTCATATTTCATGAAGTGATCAAAGGCGGCATGAAAGCCCCGTTTGGTAAAGCGACCGCCTTCGGCAAAACACCCTTTTAATTTATCCACCAGGGCCACGGCATCCTGCTGATCGATACGAAAGTCTTTGGCCAATATCTCATAGTCGCGGGGTTTGAACTCGATGGGACGATGCACCATGCCCACCATTTTCTTTCGCGTGGTGGAACGGCCTTTGTAAAACGCCACCATCTTATAAATCTGCCGATGCACCGGAACGGCGCCGCCGGAGGCCCGGGCGCCTGCTTCGCTGACCTGGACTTCGTCGATCACATGGTCCTTGACCTGGTCCAGGCGCTGGTGGAGGTTCCCCAGCACCTCCTTGCGAACCTTGACCTCGCCGGTATGTTTTTCGGCCGCCGAGAGCAGATCCGACGACAGATTCAGCCGCTCTCCGAGCAGGGCTGTGTTGATTTTGGCGTAGTCATCCCCATAGACGCTCTTGATCATCTTGGCCACTTTTTGGGGCGATGCACCGGCCATATCGAGGGCCAACCTGGCCACGTAAGCTTTTTCAACGGAAACTTTTTCATCTCTGGATTCCGAGATGAGCCATTTGATGTTGTTCATCTCCACCAGCGGCTTTTTCAATTGTGCCCTGATTTTTGGCAATTCCAGGGCGGTATTGAACACACCGCCGTATCTATCCGCTTTAGTGCTCGTTTCTTTCCTTCGCATCCACCGATCGATTTTCTCGACAAGGATTTCCATCGATTGCGGTTTGAGTCGATTGAGCCCTGCCAAAAGGGTGAGATTGGGATCGGGAAAGAGACTTTCGTCGTTGATCACGGGAACAACCTGCCGGTATTGGCCGGTATCGACGCTCATGGGAGTTCCGGACTGGCGGGAGCGACGAAAACCGGAAAGGATTTTCAAGCTGATTTGAATCGAAGGCAGGGCGCTTTTTAAATTGTCAGGAATCTCAATGTAGATGTTATTGACGCCATAGTCCGCAAATACGGTAAACGCATCCAGCAAACGCTCCGGAAGTTTAGCCGCACGTTCGCTGTTGCGTTTGGCCACCCGGGGAGCCATAAGGCTGTCCACCGCAGTATTGCCGAGGATCGCCTCATAGTCATACTTTGGCGGCAATTCCGGATCCGCCTGAGCACCGCGGTATCGAATGAAGGCGCATCCCAGATGGCCGTCCATATCAGCCAATTTTGCCAAAATATCGGACAGTTGTCGGAAGGTCTCCCGCTCTTGGGGGACGTCGTCGGCAAATGTCTCGTCTTTAAGGTAGCGGCTGATCAAATAGGCCGCCTCAATCAGCAGAATGCGGACTTTGTCCAGCCGTTTCTGCTCGGCCAAGAGGCTCTCGGCCAGATTGTCGGCGCCTGAACGGGCCCGGGGGCTCTCTTTCCAGGACTCCAATCCGCCCAATTGTTCGAACAGGCTTTGCGCTTCAGCATCTAAATCGATGCTCTTATCTCCCATGGGCCACTCCATGCAGTCTATCATCTTTATTATGCTCTGACCCGCCATGGCAATCTCACCATTATTTGGAGGGTCGATCTAATACCCTATCGGCCGCTATGGCAAAAGCATTAATATATTCAGACGATATCGGACCTATGATATAATCGCTAAGATACATTTTTTTTATTATAATTTCAAATATTTTTAAAATACAAGAAAACACCGTTCACTTTATGGCCGGTATCGGAATCCGATACAGCAATTAGTTGCCGCCGGTGGCAGCTCGCCGCAATTCGACCAAAGCGCTCTTGCGCATTTCCATTTGGGCCTTTATTCGAGGGAAGCGGTCCACATCGGTATGCGGCAGAAAGAGGGCAGCCACGTAATTGTCCATATACGACGGTGTTTCGGAAAGCTCAAAATTGGTCATCATGTTGGTGACCCCTACCACTTCTTCCCGGATGCGGTTGGTCAGCGCGCTCATACGGGCACCGAGCAAAGAGGCATTTCCCACATAAACCACACGCTCGGCATCGATCTCCGGCAGCAGACCGATGACCATGGCCTTTTCCAGATCCACATAGGAGCCAAAACCGCCGGCTAAAATAATCTGCTCGATATCGTCCGGCCCCATGCCCACTTCCGTCAGCAGGGTCATGCAACCGCTGTAAATGGCGCCCTTGGCCCGAATCAAGTTCTCGATATCGATTTCATTGATGACGATATCCCGGTCGATCTGGGTTTCATCTTTATATGCCAGTACATATTCCCATACATCCTTGCTCTGGCGAATTCGGGGCGTTCCCAGATCGCGGTCGAATTTGCCCTGGTTGTTGATGACGCCCATCTCAAAAAGAACGGCCACCATGGTAATCAAACCCGAACCGCATATGCCTTTGGGACGGACACTGCCGATGGTGACAATCATCGGTTCCAATGTTTCCGGGTCGATGGAAAAATCCTCGATGGCCCCTTTGGCGGCCCGCATGCCAAATTCGACACCACCGCCTTCGAAAGCCGGTCCGGCGCTGCAGGCAGCGCAGGCCATCCAATCCCTGTTGCCGATGACCACTTCGGCATTGGTGCCGATATCCAGGAAAAGGGTCATCTTTTCAGTACGATACATACCCGATCCCATCACACCCGCCACAATGTCACCGCCCACATAACTGGAGACCTGGGGGTAGACCAGAGCCGTCACGTGGTCATCCAGATCAATGCCCAGATCCCGGGCCTTGATATGGGGATAAATGCGTGAAGCCGGCACATAGGGCGATCGTCTGATAAAACGGGGTTCCACCTTGAGCAGCAGCTGGGTCATGGTGGTGTTGCCCGCCAGGGTCAACACCGAAATACTTTCCCGGGCCACACCTGATCTTTTGATGATTTTAGCCAGCACTTGATTAACCGTATCTATTACCACCTGGTGGATCTTTTCCAGACCCTCGGGCTTTTCGGCATAGATGATGCGGGAGATCACGTCCTCGCCATAGCTGATCTGTCCATTGAATTTGCCGGCTTCGGCCAACACCTCGCCGGTAATCAGGTTGACTACCTGGCCGTAAATGGTGGTGGTGCCGATATCCATGGCCACGGCATAGTTTTGATCCGTGGTATCCCCCGGCTCCACATTGATAATTTGGTTTTTCCCCGAGGGACGCACCGGCCTGGCCACGGTAACGGTTACTTTGAAGTCCTGCTCCCGAAACACCGATGGGATTTTACGGATCACCGGAAGGGAGATCTCCAGCCCACCCTCATCGTACTGGATGCGCAGGTAATTCACCAACCGGCTGATGTCGGGCAAATTGTCACTGGCGCTGGGCGGCGGCAGCTCCAGGTAGAGTTTTTCCATGGGCGGTACAAAGAGCCCCTGCTCTTTGATGTCATCCAGGTTCATCTGTTTGACGCGGGCCGTTTGACGCGGGGTCTTGCGCAACAGGACCGAGGTATCAATGGCCGACTCCACCGGAATACGGATCACCACATCTCCACCCACGAGCGCTTTGCAGGCCAGACGATATCCCTTGTCCCGGTCTTCCCGGCTCAGATGCTCACTGATGCCCTCTTCCACCTCTCCCTCTTCGATCATCACACGGCATTTGCCGCATACGCCGTCGCCGCCGCAGGAGGCGTTGATATGCACGCCGGCTTCCATGGCCGCGCGAATGAGGCTTTCACCGGCGTCCACTTCGATACTGGTATCATAGGGCAAAAACGTAACTTTGAATCGGCTCATGGCCACTCCTTAATTTTTTTCTCAAACGTTGGAAATCAGCCCACCGGCACAAAGCTTGAGTTTTAGGTACAATAAATATCCCTGTCAATATCCAATCCCCAAGCTTGGACAAATGATTCAACCTGGTGAACCCTTGACAAGCCAAGTTTCCACCGCCACGCTTTTACACCGCAAAAGGAGACTTGATAAGTTACGCATAGATACCTGCTTCGGTCCGTCCGGATGCCCCAACGCGGTGGGTCGAAGCCATGGGTTGGCGGACCGGATCGAATCCCTGCTCAAAGGGGCGGACTTTCTGGGATTTCTCAAATCCAAAGGCATCGAAGATCTCAAGTTCCATCATGAATTCCGGGTCACGCTGGCCGATTGCCCCAATGCCTGTTCCCAGCCCCAGATCAAAGATATCGGCATCCTCGGCGCCTTGATACCGGGCATTTCGGATGAAGCCTGCACCGCCTGCGGGGCTTGCGTGGAGACCTGTCGGGAAGCGGCCATCAGCCTGAAGCAGGGCGCTCCTGAACCCACCGTTGACATGCAGCGTTGCCTGGCCTGTGGCGCATGCATCCCCGTATGTCCCACCGGCACACTTGTGGAGGGCCCCGCCGGCTACCGCATTCAGCTGGGGGGCAAGCTGGGACGCCATCCCCAACTGGCCCGGGAATTGCCCGGCATTTACGATGCCGCCGCCATCCTGGAAATCATCAGTGCCTGTATCGAGTTGTATAAAACCAAAAGCCGCAAGGGCGAACGCTTCGGGCAGATCCTGCAGCCGAAGGATTTTGATGAGCTGGTCGAGCGGTTTAAGAAAACGGCAGAAAATTGAAATCGATCCGGATTACCACTCCGAAGCATTGGCACGTTGTCCGCTATCCGCTGTTCGGTTTATGAACTGACGGCAGGACTTTTTAAAAACCTGTACCAAATGGGGATCCAACCGGGTGCCCGCCACCTGTTCCATCACCTGAAGGGCTTTCCGGGGAGCCTTGGGTTCACGATAGCTCCTCTGGGAGGTGAGGGCGTCGAAGGTATCGGCTACAGCGATAATTCGCGCCGTCAGCGGAATGGCTTCGCCCTTGAGCCCTTCAGGGTAACCGGTGCCGTTATAATTTTCATGATGATAGGCAATGGCATCCATGGATGGCCGGAGCTGTCTGATGGGCTCCAATATGGTCTTGCCTTTCATGGGATGCTGCTTGATCAGATCCCGCTCATTTTCGGTCAACTTGCCGGGTTTGCACAATATTCGCTCCGGAATGCCGATTTTGCCGATATCGTGCAACACTGCGGCCCACTTCAGCGCTTCCATCTCTTCGGCCGGCATATTGAGATGCCTGGCCATTTGCATCGCATATCGATGCACCCGTTTGGAATGCCCCCGGAAATACGTGTCCTTGGTTTCGATGGCATTCACCAGGGAGCAGACGATGTTGACGGTAAACCGCTCCAATTCGTCATATCGCTCCATGTTGGCCATCATGGCGGCCAGCTGGTTGGCCAGCGTCTGCATGATATTCAGTGCATCGCGTCTGAATCCCTTGCGGACATCGTATGAAACCAATCCCAGCAATCCGTAGCTTTTTTTCATATACCGCACGGTTACCGCCATAAACCGGAAGGGTCGTTCCGACAGCGCTGCTACGCGTTCATCGTCTGTCGAATTGTCGATAATGAGGTAGTTACCTGAAAAGTGTTCGATACAATGGATTATGACCTTCTGGAGACTTTCTTGTCGCAGGCCGGATGAGTCCGGCCCTTTTTCCGTATCGGGCCGGACGTTCAATTGATGTAACTCGGGATGGTCTGGAAAATGTAAAAAGGCGGCGTCCGCATCCATGGTGGTCAAGATGCGTTGCATCAACTTGTCCATTACCGGTTGTTTCAAACGTAACGACCTGAACTGTTTTGAGATATTGGCAAAGAGGTAGATGTCTTCAAAACTGTGGTCAGCAGGCTCCGGCGACACCGATTCAGGCTGACGATGGGCTGGCGTACCGTTATTCCCCAACATCAGGACCTGATTAAGCAAGAATTTCATGCCTTTGGGATGCGCGCCGTTGCTGCCGGCCTCGGGTACCGCTCCGGAGGCCAGGACAATCCCTCTGACCCTTTGATTTTCAGATATGGGAAGGCCGCATAGGAAGCGGTTCCGTTCAGTGGCCCCATAGACATAGGTCTTCTTTTTGAGGATCTTTTTGACCAATGCCAGACGAACAGGATTGGTCAAGGCATCGCCGTTCTGCGCCTGGGTGGAAAAAATCAGGCTCGCCTCGGGACTCCAGATCTGATAGTGCACCTGGGATATGGCCGACAAGTTATTCAGAAATGCTGTGATTTTATCAAGATCCGACATGATACGATCCATCTTTAAACTGCTTTTTCGTTGACACGACGACATATGCCGCTTCACCGCAAAGATCGGTTGTCCAGGCGATAACTTGAGCCTGCAATCGTCTTTTGAAATGATATTTTACATGGAAATCAAAAAGAGAGATGTGAAGCGGCGACCTGAAGACCTTGAAAAGAACGACGATCTACTCCGGGACCTGGATGCCGCGGCGCTCGAGGAGGGTGCCTTCCAGACGGTAAAAATTGGTCAACGCTTCGAGGTAGCTGACTACGGCGCGCACTTCATCCAGCCGACTGGATAAAAGGTCGCGCTGTGCCTGGGCCACCAGCAGGTTGGTGGAGCGGCCCACCCTGAATTTTTCGGTTTCGATCCGCAGTTTTTCCTCCTGAAAGCGGCGCGTGGCCGAGCTGGCATCGATCTGCCGGCGGGTGCGGTTGACTTCCAAAAAGGCGATGCGGATATCCAGAATCACCAGCTGCTTGAGATTGTCCAGGGCTTTTTCGGCGCGCTGCCGGGTGTACCGGGCCCGGGTATGCCTGGCTTTGGCCGCGCGCTTGCCCAGGGGATAGTCCAGGGTCAGGCCCACCTGGGTGTCGTAGCTGTCGCCGTCAAGGTCGCTGACCGTGTCGCCGAAGGCATCTGCATAGCCGCTTCGTCCCAGTGTAATGAACAGGTCCAGCTTGGGAAGCAGGCCGTTTTTGGTGCGAACCACCTCCAATTCCTCCCGCTGGATGTCAAGTTCAGCCTGGCGTATCTCGGGTCTCAGGCGCAGTCCCTGATCCACATGGGTTCCCACATCACTCAGAGAAATGTCCGGCAACTGGGGCGGGTGCACCAGAACCACCTGCCGGTCCCAGGCATGGGGGCCGGGCGGGCTGATGAGGCGCAGCAATCGCAGCCGGTTGGATTCCAGGGTGCTGTTCACATCGATGCTGCCCTGCTGCTGGATGGCCACCTCGGCCTGGACCGCAACCAGTTCGGATTCGGCCAACGTCCCCACCTGGATCATCTCCCGGGTTTCCGCCAGCTGTTGACGCGCCAGGCGCAGGGACTCGGCCACGATGTCCACCTGGCGCCGGGAAAGGGCGTAATCCCAGTAGGCTGTCTCCACCTGGTTGACCAGGGATTGGCTGAAAGCCAGCAGCTCATAGCGGCTGAATTCGGTTTGCAACCGCGCCTGGCGCAAGGTCGCCAGATTGACATCCCGTCCGAAACCGCGCAGCAGGGCCTGGGTAACCGTCAGACCCAGGCGGGTCCCGGCCAGGGTGCTGTCGTCGGTATCGTCCGTTGCGATGCTCGTCTCAGCCGAGGCTTCCAGAGTTGTTCCAGTGGGAAAATAGGTCTCGAGGGTGATGCCGCCCAGGAGTGTATCGCTGTCCGTTTCATCAAGGCTGATATCCAGATCGGCGGTCCGCCGGACTCGCTTTTCCCGGGAGAGGTCCATTTGCAGGCCGGGATCGAAAGCGGCGCGGGCCTCATCCTCGAAGGTCCGTTGGATTACGGGGTTGAGCCGTTCGACCTGCAAGGCGCGGTTGTTCGAAAGGGCCATGAGAATGGCGTCGGCCAGGGTGATTTTCAGGGCGCTGCCGTCGTTCGTCCGCCGGCCGGGGTTTTCTGCAGCAGCCTTCGCATCGGACGTTGCCGTATCGTCACTCCAGGTCTCCGGGGTGGGCGCAAGCGCCAGGCTGGCGAGCAAAACGAGCGCGACTTTTAAAGAAGGGGCCATGGCAACGATATCCTAAATATCCAGTGATTTAAGGGTCTTGCGCCCGATCAGAGAATAAACCAGAGGCACAACCACCAGGGTGATCACACTGGAGCTGAGCAGGCCGCCGATCACGGCCCGGGCCAGGGGCGCCTGGGCCTCGCTGCCTTCGCCCAGCCCCAGGGCCAGGGGCAGCATGGCCAGCATGGTGGTCGTAGCGGTCATCAGGATGGGCCGCAGGCGCCGGCGGCCGGCCTCCTCGATGGCCCGGTCCATGGGCAGATTGTCCCGGCGGCGCAGCAGGTTGATGTGATCCACCAGCAGGATGGCGTTGTTCACCACGATGCCGCCCAGCATGATGCAGCCGATATAGGATTGCACGTTGAACGTGGTGCCGGAGAGCAGCAGCACCAGCACCACGCCGATCAGGGCAAAGGGCACCGAAAACATGACAACGAAGGGGTCGCGCAGGGATTCGTAAAGGGAGGCCATCACCATGTAGACCAGGATCAGGGCCAGGACAAAGCTCAGCAGCAGCTCGCGGAACGATTTCTGCTGCTCCTCGTAGTCACCCCCGATGACGAGGCTGAACGCCCTGGGCACGGGGATGGTGGTCAGCCCCCGGCGGATGTCCGCCAGAACCGATCCCATATCGCGGCCGGTAAAATTGGCCGTCACATAGATGACCCGCTCCTGGTCCTTGCGTTCGATGAGCACCGGTCCCCTGCGCGGTTGGACCCGGACCACGTTGCGCAGCACCACTCTTTCGCCGTCGGCATTGGTGGCCGGCAGGTTGAGAATCTCCTGCAGATCCTTTTTCTCGGCCTGTTCCAGCTTGACCAGGATGGGGTATTCATCACCACCCTGGCGGAACTGCCCGGCCGTGGTGCCGGAGAGCACGGTCTGGAGCAGGTTGGCGATCTTGGAGACGGTTAGCTTCATGGCGGCCGCCTTCTGGCGGTCGATGAGCACCATGGCTTCAGGGGTGCCGGTCTCACGGCTAATTTTGGTATCGGTGATACCGTCCACATTGTCGATTACGGCCTGCACGCGCCGGGCCAGGGCATCGGCGATCTCCAAGTCGTGGCCGCGCACTTCCACTGAAACGCGGTCACTGCCCTGGGTGCCCAGGCGCAGGATAAACAATCCCTGGCCGGCCCGGGTCCTGATGTTCACCCCGGGCAGCCCCCTGAGCCTGCGGCGCAGGTCGGCGGCAATGGCTTCACTGGAGCGGCTGCGCTGCTCGGCCGGCACCAGGGCGATGCGCAGCTCGCCGGCATTGCCGCCCCGGGCGCGCCAACTGGACCCGCCCACAAAGGAAACGGTGTTCTGGATCTCCGGTACGGCCTGGTAAACAATCTTTTCGATCTGCTGAAAGCTTTGATCCACCACCGCAAGGCGCGTGCCCACGGCCATCTCGGCACTGACGCGCACTTCGCTTTCATCGGTGCTGGGCATCAGTTCCACGCCCACCCAGGGAATCAACCCCAGGCTGATCACAAACAGGGCAACCGCCGCGCCCAGGGTCTGCCAGCGATGGCCCAGGGCCCAGTGCAGCAGGTTGCGATAGCTGTTTTCCAGGATCTCGAAGAGCCGGCCGGTGACCACGAAGAACCGGCCCGCCATTTTCCAGTGAAACTGGGAGGTATCCACCTGAACCACCCGTTTTACACGCGACGCCAGCATGGGCACCAGGGTCAGCGCGGCCATCAGGGAGCAGGCCAGGGAAAAGCTGACCACGAAAGCCAGCTGTTTGAACATGATTCCCGACATGCCCCGGGCGAACACCAGGGGCAGGAACACGGCCAGAGTGGTCAGGGTGCTGGCCACCACCGCCGCCGTGACCTCCTGGCTGCCCTGAACGGCGGCCGGACCCGACTCGCAGCCGCTCTCGCGCAGGCGGTAGATGTTCTCCAACACCACAATGGCGTTGTCCACCAGCATGCCGATGCCCAGGGCCAGGCCGCCCAGGGTCATCAGATTGAGGGTGAAACCGCCGAAATACATCAGGGCGAAGGTGGCCACAACGGAAACGGGAATGGCGGTGGCGATGATGGCCGTGCTGGAAATGTTGCGCAGAAAGAACAGCAGCACGAAAACCGCCAGCACGCAGCCGTAAAGGATGATGGTGCCCACGTTGGTGATGGAGCGCTGGATATAATCCGACGTGTCGATGATGGGAATGATGTTGAGCTGGAGGATGCTGCGGTTGATCCGGCCGATTTCGGCCAGCACGCCCCGGGCCACTTCAACGGTGTTTTTGCCCGATTGTTTGCTGACCGACATGCGCACGCCCGGTTTGCCGTTGACGCGGACGACCCGCGTGATCTTCTGCCAGCTGTCCTCGATCCGGGCCACTTCCTTGAGCTGGATGGGCACCCCGTCGCGCACGGCCACCACCGTGTCGCGCAGTTCATCCAGGCTGGTGTAGACGCCCGGTGTGCGTACGGTGACCTCCAGCAGCCCCTGTTCGATGGTGCCGGCCGGCAGGTTGATGTTTTCGGCCCGGATGCGGTCCATCAGCTGGTCCACGGGCAGGTTCAGGGCCTTGATTTTTTCGGCATTCAAATTGACATGGATCTCGCGGTCCAGGCCGCCGCGGATATCCAGGGAGGCCACCCCGGGAATGCGCTCGATGCGGTGCTTGACCTGGTTGTCGATGATGTTGCGCACCTGGATGGGGTCCAGCCTGCTTTCGACCCCCAAAATCAGGATGGGAAAGGCGGCCAGGTCGAACTTGCGCAGTCTCGGCCGTTCGGCGTCCTCGGGCAGCCTGGGGATGACCCGGTCCAACCGGTCGCGGATATCGTTGGCCGCCGCATCCAGATCCGTGCCCCAGGAGAAGGTCACGCGCACGCTGCTGCGCCCCTCGGCCGACACCGAGGTCACCTCCTCAACACCGGGCACCGCGCTCATGGCCTCTTCCACCGGCCGCGTGATCAACTCCTCGATCTCTTCGGGACTGGCGTTCTCATATGAGGTGCTGATGCTCAGGGTGGGATAGGTGATGTCCGGCATCAGGTCGATGGACAGGCGCGACAGCGACACCATGCCCACCAGGATCACGATCAGGGCGGCCATCAGGGTCAGGACCCGGCGGCGGACGGCAAAGGCGGAAAGGCTCATTTTTTCCCCTTTCCAGCGGACGGGGCGGATTTATCCCAGGCGGCCCCGGGAGTCAGGACGGCCGTACCCTCCTCCAGCAGATGGTTGCCCAGGGTCACCACCTGGCCCTTCAGGGCAGGTTCGAGGATCTCGGCCCTGGCACCCTGAACGATGCCCACGGTCACCGGCACAAACCTGGCTTTGCCCGAAGCGCTGTGGACCTGAAAAACCCCCTGAACTTCCTTGCGTTTGACCAGGGAAGCCATGGGAATCACCGTGGCATCTTTATGCACCGCATACAGGATCTGCAGCCGGATAAACATGCCCGGCTTGAGGATCATGCCGGGATTGTCGATGGCGACCTCGACCCTGGCCTCACGTGATTTTTCCTTTAACAACGGGGCGATGCGCACCACCTCGCCTTCAAAGGATTTTTCGGGCAGGGCATCGGTGGTGATGACGGCCTGCTGGCCCGGCTTGAGCTTGAAATAGTCCTTTTCAATCACATGGATCACGGCGATGAGATGGCCGATATCCAGGATGGAGACGATGGGGGTGTTGGGGGCCAGCAGCGCGCCCTCGTCCACGAACCGCTCGCCCACAACCCGCTCCGAACCGCTGTTGTCCGGCACCCGGATACGGGTATAAAGCAAACGCAGTTTGGCGATGTTGAGCGCCGCCTCCTTCTGGGCGACCTGGGCCTGGGCCACCTTCAGCTTGGCTTGCTGGGTGGCGTATTCGGAGGCGGCCGCATCGCGCTGGGATTCGGAGGCGATCTTTTTCTTGCGCAGCTCCTCGGTGCGCTCGAATTCACGCCGGGCGTTTTCCAGAGTGCTGCGCACCTCCTGCAGGCTGGCCCGGGTCACCTCCAACTCGGCCCTGGCCTGGCTGACCTGCTGCCGGTACTCCTCGTCGTCCAGAACCGCCACCAGGTCTCCGTCGCGCACCACATCGCCGATATGCACCATGATTTTTTCCAAACGGCCGGAGACTTTAGGCGCCAGGACAAACTCGGACAGAGGGACCAGGGAGCCGGTGTAATCGCCGATCTCGCTGATGTCGGCCTGATCTACCGGGGCCAGTTCTACAGCGACAGTCGCTTCCGGAGGACGAGGACCTCCGGGTCCGCCCCCGGAGCGATTCATTCCAGACAGGTACCAGCCCGCCAAGGCAAGGCTCAAGGCGATCAGGCAGATGAGAATGATGTACTTTTTGGGCATGACGACGGACCTTTATTTGCTTAT
>JASFER010000084.1:0-21665 GCA_050124755.1 Desulfobacteraceae bacterium | reverse complement strand
AGCAATCTAAACTGATTTCGTATGCAAAATGGTCGTAATATAATACGACTATTGGGCAGTCTAAACCATGTTCACTTTACATAAAGACTTTATATATGCCAGTAAACGCAAAGGAAGTTGAAAAACGAACAAAAGTTGCTCTCTCTGCGATTAAGGCTGCATACGGTACCGAGAGTGATGAATTCGGAGCTACCCTGTTCGTTTCCCATCATTTAGAAGAATTGGATGCATCATACTGGGAAAAACATCTACAAACGGCTTCTCCTGACCCCATTCGTGTGCTCGAAATTCTCACACTTAGATCTCATTGGGGTGATGAAGACGATGACGGAATAGACACTTTCGATTTCACTTTACCGGGGGAAGTTACTGATTACGTAGTAAGCGTAAGATTCGATGACCACGGTAACGTCGAAGATATAACAATGGAAAGTTAAAGCGAACAAGCCTGTTCACTCTGACCGGAAGGGGCGTGCTCCTTTGCCATAGGCCATATTTTGAGCTTCACAGGCTTTTTACTATTTACATTATCTGTAACCCCTTCCGGCAGGTGACAGGCAGCGTTAGATCTATGAGGTGATTCTGGATAAAATGGGTAAGTTTTCAGAAGGGTTGCTAAATGATGATACGATAATGGCAAATTTGAACATATGCGTCGGTCAAACAATTCTCGATGCTGGCTGCGGAAACGGTTATATGGCGAAAATATTCTCGAAACTGGTGGGGAATACCGGGAAGATATTAGCTCTTGATCCTGATAAAGGATCCATTGCTAATCTAAAAAAAGAAGTTGAGAAGACCAATATAGAAGCTTTCGTTGGCGATATTACAAAACCAACCGGGCTTAAAGCCTCCTCGATTGATTTGGTCTATCTCTCAACGGTATTTCATATATTCTCAGAATCCCAAATTGAAGGTTTTGTAACAGAAATAAAGCGTATTTTAAAGCCAAATGCCCGACTCGCTATTGTCAATATTAAAAAGGAAGATACTCCTTTCGGCCCCCCGGTAGAAATTCGATCTTCTCCGGAGGAATTGAGACAAAAAATACCGTTAGTACCTAAGATGCTTATTGAAGTTAGTGAATATTTTTACATGCAAATATTTGAAAATGCATAAAAGATGTTGGATCCAACATCAGCCTCAGGCGGCTCGGTTCCCAATCGCCTGAGGCTCAACCATGTCGAACGATAACAAGAACATCAAGGCTGCACTGAAGAAGATTCTCGTCCCTCATTTAGCGGCCGAGGAGTTTCCGGGAAAGTTCCCTGAATTCACGCGTCGCGAAGGCGATACGCTGCATCTTCTCTCGGTACAGTTTGATAAATGGGGTGGCGGGTTTTTTCTTGGGTTCGCACCATACCCACCCGGTGACAAAACCATGTCTTGGGCCAAGCTGCGGTTTGACGTTTACGCTCCCAGACAGGCACGCAATGCACCCATCATTTTTATAGTGCACGGGGGCGCCTGGCGCATTGGAGACAAGGCGGCGAAGTCTGTGATCGAAAACAAAGTAGCTCGCTGGGTGCCCATGGGATTCATCCTGATTTCGACCAATTACAGCTTGTTGCCCCAGGCTGACCCCATGCAGCAGTCCAGGGACGTTGCTCGGGCGCTTGCGGTAGCGCAGAACCGGGCGGCCTCCTGGGGTGGCGATGGGGGCAAGGTCATTCTCATGGGGCACTCCGCCGGAGCGCATCTCGTATCGCTTCTGGCCACCGCACCTCAAATCTCTTCAGGAATCATTTCCACATCCTGGTTGGGCACCATTTCTCTCGACACTGCGGCGCTCGACGTCGTGAAAATCATGGAAGAGAAGCATACCCGCCTCTATGACCGCGCATTCGGCCGGAACCCCGAGTATTGGAGATCAGTATCACCCTTCCACGCCGTGACGGGTGAGGCACGATCAATTTTGGTCGTGTGTTCCACGCGCCGCGGTGATTCCTGCCGACAGGCAGACCGATTCGTTGCCAAGGCATCGTCACTTGGCGTGAAGGCAACTACGCTGAAACATAATTTTTCGCATAGGCAAATCAATCGGCGCTTGGGAAACGACAACCGTTTCACCGCAGAAGTCGAGTCGTTCATGGCTCGCCTCCATAGGTCAGTGGCACGCACACTAAAATGAGTCGATCAAGAGCTTAAAGAAAACCATGAACCATGAACCAGAAACCTTGAACGAAGCATCTATCCCCCCAACTGCCCGCAAGCCGCCCGAATACCCGCACCTTTTGGACTTCTCAACCGGACGAAGATGTGTTGATCGATCAGGGCTTGGTGAAAACGGTCGACATCTTTGACCGTGGGGGCTTTAAACGGAGAAGGTTGTGTGGGGTTGAAAGGGATCAGGTTGAGTTTAACCGGCAGATCCCGGAAGTATGCGTGGAGCTGGGGGGCATATCGCGGATGGTCGTTGACCCCTTTGATCAGGACATATTCAAAGAATATGGCATTGCCTCGTGCCAGGGGGTAGCTGTGCAGGGCCGCTTTGAGGGTTTCCATGGGGTATTTGCGGTTGACAGGCATCAGTTGGCTGCGCAAAGTGTCGTTGGAAGCGTTTAACGATACGGCCAGCTTGAGCTGGGGCCAGTTTAAAGCGGCCAGTTGTTCGATCCCGGGTGCCAGCCCTGCGGTTGAGACGGTGATGTGCCGTTTGGCAATATCCAGGCCGCGCTGGTCCGCCATCACGCGAATGGCCTGAACAACGGGATCAAAATTATCCAGCGGCTCGCCCATGCCCATGAGCACCACATTGCGCACGTTGATGCCCATTTCCACCTTGACGGCGTAAACCTGGGCGACGATTTCGTCGACGCTTAAGTGCCGGATCAATCCCATCTGTCCCGTCTGACAAAACCGGCACCCCATGCGGCACCCCACCTGACACGAGATGCACACCGTGGCGTGGTTGGCCATGGGAATCACCACCGTTTCAACGGTGCGGCCGTCTCCCAGTTGAAAAACCAGTTTGGAGACCCTATCTTCCGATGATTGGGCCGCTATGGACGGCCGGTCAAGGGCCAAATCCCTTTGAATCAAGCGGCGCAGCTCCGGGGCATCGGCAAATTCGGGCAGGTCGGCCAACTCCGGGCGCGTTGATCCGTAAAACGCGCGATAGAGGGCGGCGGCATGAAATGGTCCTCTTGCGTACCGCCGGCGGAACTGGTCGACCAATTGGTCGTATGTGAGGCTCAGCAGGTTCATGGCGGATTTTTTACGCTGTTTCGGTCAGGTCTTCAACACCGAAAAAGAACCATTTTTTTCTTGACAAGCTTGGCGGAGAGATGTAGGGGCACTAATATTTAGATGAACTAAATATTTTTAAGCTTAATAATTAATTTTATAAATTGTTAGGGTATTGAATTGATGAGAAACGACGCTACCATTGAAATGGCACGGTACATTTTTACCACCGGCAAGATTATCCACGACCGGATCATCAAGATCCAGGGCCAATATCTGGCCTCCTTTGAAAAAAGTCCTTTCCAGGAGCTCTCCATGAGTCAACTCCACGTGATTCGTATTGTGCGCGAATCCGGAGAGCTGAGCATGAGCGAGCTGGCCGAGCAGATGGCGGTTTCGCCGCCTTCGGCCTCGGCCATGGTGGACCGGCTGGTGGAAAAAGGGGTGCTGTGTCGTGAGCACAGCACCCAGGACCGGCGCAAAGTAGTGGTGCGCATATCTCCGGAAGCGGTTAAAAAAGCGGAAGTGATTGAACAGAGCATCATGCAGTTGTTTGTGGACCTGGTGGACAAGATCGGCATGGAAACCGCCCAAAAATGGTGTGATGTGCTGAGCCGAGTAAAAAGTGTTTTATCCGAGGAGACGGCTTCTCCCCTGACTGCTCTGGGGGACAAATCGTCCACTGAGTGATCCTGCGGTCATCCTGTCGGATTTCCATGGGGCCACCGTCGTTGCCGGATTCATCAATGATCGGAACAAACCAAAGCTTAACTGATGTGCAGGTGTAGTGATGTCTAACAACGAAACGAAACAAAAGGTGGGGATGAAACATCATCTCAAAATTCGTATCGCCATCTGCGCCGGAATCCTCTTGTTCGGCGCCGGGGGGCTGGTGGCGCTGGCCAGTCTGAGGAAGCCGCCGGCCGAGATCCAGACCGGTGAGCGGGCCCTGAAGGTGAAAGTGCTGACGGCCGAACCCAGAGATGTCTCCGTATCCATTACCGGTTACGGACAGGTTCGCACCCTCAATTCCGTCAGGATTTCCGCTGAAGTGAGTGGTCAGGTGACGGCTGTCCACCCGCGATTGGAAGTGGGCGAGGTGATTGCCGAAGGTGAGCTGCTTTTTCAGATCGATACCCGTGATTATGCTGCAGCGGTGACCCAATCCCAGGCCGAGGTGAACCAGTGGACCTCGGTTTCAGATCGCATGAAAAAGCAGTTTGCCATCGATACCGAACGTTTGAAGACCCTGGAGCGCAATCGGGATCTGGCCAAGGCCGAATACGGCCGCATCAACGGCCTTTTCCGGCAACACAGCGTGGGAACCCGATCCGGTGTGGATCGGGCCGAACAGGCCTATAACGCGGCCCTGGACCAGGCGGATCAAATGGCCCAGGCCGTGGCGTTGTATCCCAACCGTATCAAGGAAGCCCAAAGCAGCCTGGCCGGCGCCAAGGCCCGGTTCAAACAAGCCAAGGCCAACCTGGAACGCTGCCGGGTCCACGCGCCGTTTAACGGTCGACTGACTTCGGCGGCAGTGGAGATGGGGCAGTACGTGGCCCCCGGCCAGCCGCTGATCACCATGGCCGATGACACCATACTGGAGATACAGGTGCCACTGGACAGCCGCGATGTGCGCAAATGGCTTCTTTTTGAAGAGACACGCCGTCCAGCCGCAGGGGCCTGGTTCGGCCAACCCGTTGCGGTGGATTGTCCTATCCGTTGGACCGAAGACAAGCAAGGGCATGTCTGGGGCGGGCGGCTGCACCGGGTGGTGGCTTTTGATCAGAAAACCCGCACCGTGACGGTGGCTGTTCGCGTGGACGCGGTCGGCGCTCAATCCCAAAACGGCGGATTGCCGTTGGTGGAAGGCATGTTCTGCGAGGTGGAAATCCCCGGTCGCCGCCTGGAGCAGGCCATAGCGGTGCCCCGGGCAGCCGTCAGTTTCAAGAATACCGTGTTTACGGTAAAGGAGAACCGGTTGAAAACCGTTTCCGTTGAGGTGGCCCGGGTGGACAATGACTATGCCTATATTACCGGTGGGATCTCCCATGGCGACAGGGTCATCACCACACGATTGGTCGATCCCCTCGAAAATGCGCTGCTGGAGATACTGTCCGATTAAGGGAACAAAGGATAACCAAAAATGAAAAAGGCCCTTGCCGCGTTTGCCCGCAATACGGTGTTTGCCAATATCATGCTGATATTGATCTTTCTGGCCGGCGGTCTGGCGATGTTTTCCATGACCCGGGAGAGTCTTCCCGAATTCTCACTGGACATGATTTTGATTAATGTGCCCTATCCGGGGGCCGATCCCGAGGAGGTCGAAGAGGGCGTCAGCCGCAAGATCGAAGAGGCCCTGGAAGGGTTGGAAGGTCTCAAACTCATCGAAACCAGCTCCAGGGAGAACATCAGCACCACACGCCTGGAGGTCAATGAAAATTTCGATACGGACAAGGTGATGGACGAGGTGCGCACCAAAATAAACGCCATCTCCACCTTTCCGGAGGATGCCGAAAAGCCGATCATCGAAGAGCTGACGGTGCTTGACCCGGTCATGTTCCTCTATTTGTCGGCGGATATGTCCGAGCGTCGCATCAAGGAGTGGGCCGAGCGAATCAAAGACGAGATTCAACAGTTGCAGCCGGTCTCCAAAGTTTCGGTCTCCGGCACCCGGCAATACGAAATCGGCATCGAGGTCTCCGAGGAGCGCCTGCGCCAGTACGGCCTGACCTTTGACCAGGTGACCGCGGCGGTGCGGCGGGGCAACCTCAATCTGGGCGGCGGCACCATCCGCACCCAGGGAGAAGAGATCCGGCTGCGGACCACGGGCCGCAAGTATACGGACAAGGAGCTGGCCTCCATCGTGGTCATGGCCGGGCCCGACGGTCAGATCATCACCCTGGACCGCCTGGCGGACATTAAAGACGGATTCAGCGAAGATCCCATCAATGGGTTCATCAACGGTGAACCGGCCGTGATCATCTCGGTTTTCAAGACCTCCGAAGAGGACGCCCTGGCCATATCCCAGGCCGTGTCCGAATTTGTGGCCAAGAGACAACACCAGCTGCCGGAGGGGGTCAATTTAAGGGTGCTGACCGACTTAACCGATATGCTGCGGGACCGCATCAATCTGATGGTTAAAAACGGCATCATCGGTATGATCATCGTTTTTCTGATGCTCTACATTTTTCTGAACGCCCGCCTCTCCTTCTGGGGGGGTATGGGCATTCCCATCTCCATTGCCGGTGCGCTGGTGGTCTTGTGGGGGATCGGCGGGACCATCAACATGGTCTCCCTGTTCGGCTTTATCATGGTGCTCGGGGTGGTGGTGGACGATGCCATCGTGGTGGGAGAAGCCATCTATGTGCACCGCAAGCTGGGCAAACCGCCGTTGAAGGCGGCCGTAGACGGGGTCAGCGAAGTGGGCATGCCGGTCATCGCCGCCGTGTTGACCACCGTCGTGGCGTTTATCCCGCTGCTCTATGTGGGCGGCATCATGGGCAAGTTCATCGCCATCATGCCGGCGGTGGTGATTGCCTGTCTGGCGGTATCCCTGGTGGAGTGTCTGCTCATGCTGCCGTCCCATTTGAGCCATCTGCCCGACGTGAACAAAGAAAACGGACAGCTCAATCGGTTCACCCGCCGGTTGGAGCGGCTGCACCGGGCCACCTCCAACGGGATGGAGTGGTTTGTTCAGCACCTCTACAAGCCCTTTTTGAGCAAAGTCCTGTACTGGCGCTATATCTCCATGAGTGCGGCCATCTGCTTATTGATGTTGAGCATGGGGTTGGTGGCCAGCGGAATCCTGAAATTCGAGGTCATGCCGGAAATCGACGGTTTCATCATGACCGCCACCGTGGAGTACCCCAGCGGGACCCCGGCCGATGTAACGGCCGACACACTGGGATCGATCGAGGCAGCCCTTTTGCGCCTGGAGCAGAGGACCCAAACCCTGACCGGCGAGTCCATGCTGGTGGATCGTGTCAAATTGGTCGGCCAGACCTTGGAGAATATTCCCCGGGACGGTCCCAATTTCGGTTCGGTGCAGGCCTTTATGCTGCCGTCGGAGCGACGGGGCATGTTGGCGAAAGATTTGATGACCCGCTGGGAAGAGGAGATCGGCCCCATCCCCGGTGTGAAGGCGCTGACCTTTTCAGGGCTGAGCCACGGACCGCCGGGCGACCCCATCGAGATCTGGGTCCAGGGTCATGGCATGGAAGAGATCCTGGCGGCATCGGATGAATTGATGGCGCGCCTCAAAAAATTCCAAGGGGTCTACCAGGTTCGCTCGGATTATTCCGCCGGCAAAAACGAGATCAGGTTATCGTTGAAGCCCGAGGCGCGAACTTTGGGGGTCACCGTTGAGGATCTGGCACGCCAGATATATGCCGGCTACTATGGCGAGGAAGCATTGCGGCTGCAGCGCGGCAGGGATGACGTGCGTGTGAAAGTACGCTATACAGCCGGCGAACGGCGCCGGCTCTCGGATCTGGAGCACGTCCGCATTCGAACGCCCAACGGCCTGGAAGTGCCGCTGATGTCGGTGGCCGAGCTGAACTATGCGCCCGGCTATGCCGAAATCAGTCGCGTGGACGGCATGCGGCGCGTGGTGGTCAGCGCCGGGGTGGACACCAACAAGGCCAATGCCAATGAGATTTTCGCCGATCTCAAGGCCCATTTCTTTCCGAAATTAATGCACAAATATCCAGGCCTCAAGGTGGCCCAGCAAGGCGAGCAGAAGAAGGTGCGCGAAGCCTTCAAACCGCTGATGATCGGTTATCCGTTGGCCCTGGTGGGTATCTTTATCGTCATCGCCACCATCTTCCGTTCCTATGCCCAGCCCCTTGTCATTATGTTCACGGTGCCGTTCGGGATCATCGGCGCCATTCTGGGGCATCTTCTTCTGGGCTACGATCTGTCCATGATCAGCATGTTCGGGATGGTGGCCTTGACCGGCGTGGTGGTCAACGACGCCATTGTGCTCATCGAACGGGTTAACGAGAATCTGGCCGAAGGCATGCCCTTTTTCGATGCCATCATCGCCGGCGGGGCCCGGCGGTTCCGGGCCATCACACTGACCACGGTCAGCACCGTGGGCGGGCTGGCGCCCTTGATCATGGAGACCAATTTTCAGGCGCGTTTCCTGATTCCCATGGCGCTGTCCCTGGCGGCCGGAGTGGCTTTTGCCACGGTATTGACCTTGGTGCTGGTGCCCAGTTTGTTGACCATCCTCAATGATTTGCGGTTGCTGGTGCACCGGCTGCGCAAGGGGTATTGGCCCAGGCGGGTGGAGGTGGAACCGGCCAGAGATCGACATCTGGATTTGATGGCCGATAGTCCTGAAACCAGGCCTCCCATCACTTATGAAGCGATGGACAACTAGAAGTGTTGTTTTCCGGAAATAACTTGTATATGGCTATGGCGGCATGATAGCCAATGCAGTACCACAGCATTCAAATCCAAATGCCAAAGCCCAAATGTCAAATTAAGGTATCCTACCGATTTTATATTTAATCGGTTCCCATCCGCCATTTGAGATTTGGATTTTGTCATTTGACATTTTGGTCGAGACAATAAAAAAAGAGGTCCCATCGTTCCGGGACACCACACTATTTGAATGTTCAATTATTAAAAATTGAAAGGGTTGGGTGCTGCATGAACAGGTTATCGAGGTGTTATAAGGGGAGAAGGATATTTCCACTGGTCATCTTTGCGATGATGTTGTGCTGGCTTCAGGCGGGGTGGGCCCAAGAGCAGCGAACCGGTGCGCCTGATTTAGATCAGCTCAAGGTGTTGGATCTGCCCACGGCCGCCAAAACTGCCTTAGCGGACAACCCCTCCCTGGCGGCTGCCCGGGCCCGTGTCGACCAGGCCGGTCAAGCCGTCCGGCAGGCGCGCTCGGCCTATTGGCCCAGGGTGGATCTCACCGCCTCCCAGACGCGCGTCGATCTTTCGGACAATGCGTACCAGGGCCAATTGGCCAGCAGTCAGGCACTGTTTGGCCCCGGGGCCACGGTAACCGACCCTGAAGACTACTATCGGACAGGCATCGCCGCCACCTGGGTACTCTTTAACGGATTCAGCCGATGGTTCGATTTGGCGGCGGCCAAACACGGGGAGCAAGCCACTGCCGCCGCAAGGGACGATGCCCGCCGGTTGCTGCTTCAGGCAGTTTCCAGTGCATTTTTGTCGGCCCAGCTGTCGCTGGAAAATATTGCCATTACCAAAGCCGATGAAGCCTTCAATCAGCGCCAGCTTACCGAGGCAAGGCTGCGTCATAAGGTGGGTACCGGTGCTTTGAGCGATGTGCTCAACTTTGAAGTCAAAGCCAACTCCGCCCAGTCGGACCGGATCGTTGCCGAGCGCACCTATGAAACCGCACGCATTGGTTTGGCGGCGTTATTGGGCCTGCCGGATGCGCGTCTACCTCGAAACCTGCAGCTGGCAGCCCTGGAACAGGCCAGGGAGGATGAGCTTCAATCCCCCCAGTTGGAGCCTCTGTTGGAAGATGCACAAACCCGACGGCCGGATTTACTGCAAAATGATTGGGTTGTTCAGCAGGCACAAGCCGATGTCAAATCTAAGAGGGGGAATTACTATCCTACCCTTTCACTGTCGGCTTCCTACAATGGTGAACGGACCGATGACTTCGGATTTGAAAGTGAGGATTTCGGATCCACCGTGGGTATCAATCTCTCATTTAACATTTTTGCCGGTGGCCTGTTTCATGCCCAGCACCAGGAGGCCAAGATGCGGCTGAGTGAAGCTGAAAAAAGCTTGGAGAATGTGAAAATCAACGTGGCCTCGGAAGTCCACACCACCACCGAGCGGGTCCTTTCGGCCCAGAAGCAGCTGTTACTCCAGCGCACCAATGCGCGCCTGGTGCAAAAGAACCGCGATTTGGTGGAAAAAGAGTATAAAGCCGGCGTAGGATCGCTGGTGCGTCTCAACGAGGCCCAGAGAGATTTAACGGCCGCGCAGGTTCGACTGGCGGCCGCTCAAGTAGCATTGCGGCAAGCATGGTATGATTTATGGAGTGCGGCCGGGCAAATTGAAGACCAGCTGGTCCCCTAGTGGTGTATCCCCCGATCTGTTTTAACAAGTTATTTCCGGGGCACAACACTAGCCGGCGCCTGGAACTCTCCTGCGTCTGTGCGCGAATAGACGCCTCCCCGATAGGCTGAAAAAACTGATCAGGTTCTAAAGCCTATGGTTGTCACGGGACCTATTCTGTGAATCCGTAGTGGTAGATTTCGTATTGGGTTTGACCGCCCAACAGGTTGTCAATCTGAGTTTGAATCTCCTGACGCTCGGCGCTTTTGAGCCATTTGATCCATGAATCCGACGACTGCCAGTTGCTGATGACGATAAAATCTTCAGGATCGTTCATGTTGCGCAGGGTTTCGCCGGCAATATAACCCTCCTGGTTCATGGCCAGTGAGCGCATTCTTCTGAAAAGTGGAATCATTTCCCGTGATTTTGATTCCGGAACGTGACGCTTGATAATAACTTTTACAGCCATGCAAACCTCCTTGCGGGTGCTTTGGGTTGTGGTAGCGGCTTTTGGTTGCACTTGGCAATCTAAGTCATACCGTCGAACAAACTTACCATCGGCAAGCAGCGATTCTCTCCCGGTAAAAGGTAATTAAATTTGCGGATTTTCTATATTATATGTTCAGCACCCATACCGAGTCAAAGGCAAATTTAATTTGGTTGGAAATGGCTGAAAGCTTGATCATTGGGATGGATTTACTTAGTATGAATATGGCTCCACAGCCTGAAGATCATAAGATATTTTCATCATCCAAGGATGGCATGCGGTGACGCCTACATCCAAAACTTTGATTGATACCTATGACGTCATCATTGTCGGTGCCGGGCCGGCGGGGTTGTTCTCAGCATATTACCTTTGTGAAAACGCCGACCTGCGCGTATTGGTGATTGAAAAAGGCCGGACCCCCCAACGGCGCAACTGCCCGATGAAAGCGAATGATGTCTGCCAGCGCTGCAAACCGTGCAATATTCTCAGCGGCATTGGCGGTGCAGGTCTTTTTTCCGACGGCAAGCTGAACTACATCTACAAGCTGGGCAAGACCGATCTTTCCCAATTCATGTCGGTGAGCAAGGCACAGGATCTCATCAATGAGACCGAACAGATCTTTAACCGCTTTGGTATGGACGGTCCGATATACCCCACCGACATGGCCACCGCACAGGCTATCCGCAAATCGGCCAAGCGCAATGGCATCGATTTGCTGATCATCAAACAGAAGCACCTGGGAAGCGAGCGCCTGCCCGGTTATATTTCAGCTATGGCGAATCATATTAAAGGCCATGGGGCGGTGATGCATACTTCGGAAGAGGTCCGCGACGTTGTTGTTGAAAATGGCTGTGTCACCGGTGTGATGACCAACCGAAAGCATTATCGCACACAACATGTGATCCTGGCGCCAGGGCGTGCCGGTGCCGACTGGATGGGGCAATTGGCCGGCGAACACGGATTGGCTCTGAGCCAGCGCGGCATCGAAGTGGGCGTCCGCGTGGAAGTTCACAATGACATCATGCAGGATCTTTGTAATGTGATCTACGATCCCACTTTTTTTATCCAAACCGGAAAATATGACGACCAGACGCGCACCTTCTGCACCAACCAGGGTGGCTATGTGGCCATGGAAAACTATAGCCGTTTCGTATGCGTCAACGGCCACGCCTATCGGGATCGAAAATCGGAGAATACCAATTTTGCCTTGCTTTCCAAAGTGGTTTTGACCGAACCAGTGACGGACAATCAGGCCTATGGGGAATCCATTGGTCAGCTGGCCACCCTCATCGGAGGCGGCAAGCCCATTTTGCAGCGTTTTGGAGACCTGAAACGGGGGCGACGATCCACTTGGCACCGCGTCCAAAAAGGCTATCTCACCCCCACCCTGACCAATGTGGTATGCGGTGATATTGCCATGGCGTTGCCCGAACGCATCCTGACGAACCTCATCGAGGGGTTGGAAAAGCTCAATAGTGTCGTAAAGGGCGTGTCCAACGACGAGACCCTGCTTTATGCGCCCGAGATCAAATTTTTCGCCACCCAGGTGGATACCGATCACCAATTGGAAACCGCTGTCAAAGGCATGTTCGTGGCCGGGGACGGGCCGGGTGTGGCCGGCAATATCGTTTCGGCCGCGGCCACCGGTTTAATTCCCGCCAAAGCCATTATCGGGCAATCGAATTTCCCATAATTATTGGCACGAATGTTGATCTGTTTTTCAGGATAGATCCCATTCAACGTCAGCTTCACCAGACCGTCGTCCTCTCCGTTTTGCTGTTGCTATTGGGATTTGCCGGTTTTGTGGCCCTGTTCTGGATGCAAAACTACCGCGTTGCCCAGCGTACTTTGCAAGATACGTCGGTTTTTGCCAATGAAGTGGTGGCCCACCTTCCCGTAGGCTTGATTGCCACCGATCCGCAGGGGCGCATTGCATTTTTCAATACTTCAGCTGAAAAGATTTCCGGAATTTCAAAATCCTCGGCCCTGGGGCAGCTTCCCGACCAGGTCATGCCCCATGGTACATGCGGTTTAAATGATTTGCTGCAGCACTCCCTGCAATTGATCCAGCAAGATGCCGCCGCCAAGGAGGTCCAAATTCAGCTCAATGTTCAGGATGGCCTTTGCCGTGCTTTGATCGATCCGGATCGGTTTTCCCAGTGCCTGCTCAATCTTTATCTCAATGCCATCCAGGCCATGCCTGATGGCGGCCGCTTGACCATCGGCTGCACCCGGGAAAGTTCAGGGAATATTTGGGGATTACCCTAAACCGATTCAGCCGCAACTTTACGCAATTCGACAGGCTCGACGTTCAAGACGGTTGCGATCTTATCGGCCAGCTCTTTGCGGGTGTAAGGCTTCTTAAGGCATGTGTTGCCGCCTTGGGAAAGGATCTCTTCGAACCGTTCATCGGTTGCATATCCGCTGGTGATGATGATCCTCACATTGGGATCGATTTGGTGCAACGCTTTATAGACACTTAAACCATCCATCCCCGGCATGATCATATCCAGAATGACCAGATCGATTTGATCGTGATGCTTTTGATAGATATCGATAGCCTCCTGTCCGTTTTGAGCGGAAAACGCCGACAGATCAAGACTTTGAATCATTTCAAGGGAGTACTTGCGAATGAGGGGTTCGTCTTCCACCAGCAGGATCATATGGTTGCCGGCCTGCAGCGTCCAATGATGGAAGGGTGCTCTCTCTTCGATCTGTTCATGGGTAGCGGGCAGATAAACCGTGAACATGGTCCCGTCGCCCTCGGTTGATTCGACATGGATTTGGCCGCCATGATTTTGGACCACCCCGTAGACGGATGCCAGTCCGAGACCGGTGCCGCGCCCCACCTCTTTGGTGGTAAAAAAGGGTTCAAATATCCGTTTGCGGGTTGCCGCGTCCATGCCGATGCCGTTGTCCGCAACCATCAGTTCGCAATAGTGGATTTTACGATTCCCGTTTATTTGAATATCGTCTTTGGTCACATGCCGTGTCGAAACGGTCAACCGGCCGCCGTAGGGCATGGCATCCACCGCATTGACAAACAGATTCAGCAGGACCAGCTCCATTTGGCCTTTATCCGCTTTGATCAGAACGGGATTATCGGATAGGAGGCTTTGCACGTGAATGGCCTTGTTGGTGCGTTGAACCACGGTCAAGGTCTCTTCAATGAGGCGGTTCAGGTGAACCGTGGTGATCATATATTTTCCCTTGCGGGCATAACCTAACAATTGTCGTGTCAGATTGGCGCCGCTTTTAATTTGATCTTCAACCCTTGTGATTTTGTCGTTTAAGGCAGGTGTGGTGTTTTTGTCCAAATGCATCAATGAGAGGTTGGCCTGCATGCCCATAAGCAAGTTATTGAAATCATGTGCGATACCTCCTGCGAGGGTTCCTATGGCTTCCATTTTTTGGGACTGAAACAACCGGTGTTGCAGTTCATGTTCTTCGGTGATGTCTTTGGCCATGCCGATAATTCCGCTAAAGTTGCCTTGGGCGTTGAAGTTGGCGGCCATGCAGGTATTGAATATGCGTTTGGTGCCGGCTTTATGGTGGAAGGTGATATTGAGTTCCGCAACGCTATTCTCAGCACGAACCAATTGATCGAAGGTCTGAAGGCACGCTTTGCGATCCGGATTGCTGATCAGATCGGTGAGCCGTTGCCCCAGGATCTTTTGTCTTTGGTGCCCCAGAATTTTTTCAAATGCCGGGTTCAGATAGCTGAGCGCACCACCGGGCTCCAATGCAAAGATGATCACCGGGGCGTTTTCGCTGAGGGATCGAAAGCGCTCTTCGCTGGTGCGCAAGGCCTCTTTTGCCAAGAGCGTGTCGGTGACGTCATGCAGCGTGATCAACAGTCCCGCTATCCTGTTATGGCAATAGAGCGGCAGCTTTTTGGGGCGCAGCAGGCGCTGCCGATCATCTATGCAGATGTCCAGAATGGGAAGCTCCGAATCGGCGATGGTCTCATTGTCCAGGGCCAGTTTTACCCACCACGAGAAAACTTTTTCCGCTTTGGTGCCGATAATTTTGGGTTGGCGGGTATCGACAAGGCGTTTTGCGCCCGGGTTGAGATTCAGAATCCGGTACTCATTATCCAAAACGATGATGCTATCGTCGATATTTTCGATCACCACGTCCTGGGCGATGGGCACCACATCCAGAAGCTGAAAGCGCAGCATGCCGATCATGAAAGCCACTCCGCTGATGGTAAATGCAAAGGGTGTCAGATCCAGGTAGGAGTAGGGCATCAGGTTGAACGTAAATACCATATTGGCCACCCACGGGGTGAGGCCGCCCACTAAAAGGGTGGCCACCTGCCATCGGTAGTGGGATGGTGAATCGATGAGGTGTTTGGCCATGAAGAAAAAGCCGAGGAACAATAAAACATAGGAGTAACCGGTATGAACCCAGAACCAGGGACCGAATTGACGGACGACAAAGAGATAGGTTTGGGTTTCGATCACCTCGAGGGAGGTAAACATCCAATGGTGATGGCGGTTGGTGATGACCATAAAAACGGTGATGGCCGGTATGATGGCCATCAACACAATTTGGGTCCGTTTCAGTTCCCTCAGCCGGTTCGAGTAGTAGAGGCCGAATACGAACCAGGCAACGGGCACTATGACGATAAACAGATATTTAAGGCTGTATGCATATACTTTGGTTTGAATGTGCAGGGAACAGACTTCAAAGAGTGAGGTTAACGCCCACAGTCCTATGGAGGCCTTGAGCAAGGCAAACGCGTATACTCCCAAGTTGCGCCTGAGCAGCAGAACGGCAACAGCCATGCTGAGGGAGATGATGACCGAAGCAATCAGGGCAACGGTATAGGGCTGGTCAATGGCGAACATGAGTCATGTTTATTCCAGTATTAGGTCGATGTCAGCGATATTCAATCAGTTTAAGAAGCGCGGCGGGTATCAGCCACCTTTTTACCATGAACGACCGTTTTGTCAATTGTAAACCGGTTGCGGCAGTTTTCAGTGAATTTTATCGGAAGCACTTTAAGGCATGGATTTCACCGGATGGCGGTATTTGGGATTTATGACATAGAAGACCCCCTATGGCCTTGGCCAGGTCATTGCGGTTATAAGGTTTTTTGAGGTAATCGTGGCGGCCGGTGGAGATCAGATTGGAAATGCGGTCGTCCATGGCGTAACCTGTGGTCACAATGGCTTGAACATGGGGATTGATGCTTTGAAGGGCTACAAATAGTTGCATGCCGTCCATTTTAGGCATCACCAGATCCAGGATCACCAGATCGATTTCTTTCCAAAGATCTTCATATATCATCAGCGCTTCATCGGCTTTTTGGGTCGAGATGACGGAAAATCCCAAGCTGACGATCATTTCGTGACAATATTTCAAGACCAGGGGTTCATCGTCCACCAATAAAATTTTCGCGCTGCCTTCAGGCAAAGCAATGGAATCCTGGTTAACGGGATGCCGGTTTTTCGGATCGGCAGCAGCCGGAAGCGTCAGCGTAAAGGTCGAGCCCTGATTGGGTTTCGATTGCACTTCAATATTCCCCGAATGGTTTTTAATGACACCGTATACCGAAGCCAAACCGAGTCCGGTTCCCTGTCCCATTTTCTTGGTGGTAAAAAAAGGCTCAAAGATACGGTTCAGAGTGGATTTTTCCATACCGATACCGGTGTCTGTGATCTCCACCTTCACAGATTGCCCGCTATTTTGAACTTTGACGCCATCTTTCGAAAAACAGGCGTACTCCAGGCGGGAAGTCACCCCCAGTTCACCGCCATCGGGCATCGCATCAACGGCATTCAAGATAAGATTGAGCAGTACGAGCTCCATCTGCCCCTGATCCGCTTGAATAAAGATCGGTTTTTCCGAAAGTTGCCGCTTGACAACGATTTTTTTATTCGTCCGCATGATGACGTTCAAGGTCTCTCCAATGAGCACATTGAGATCGAAAACGGTCACCGTATATTTGCCCTTGCGCGCATATCCAAGCAGTTGACGCGTCAAGGAAGCGCCGATCTGAATTTGATCTTCAACGCGCTGCAGTTTCTCAATAACGGATTGGGACTGTCCTGCTTCCAGCCTCAGCAGCGACAGGTTGGCTTGCATGCCCATGAGCAAGTTGTTGAAATCATGCGCGATGCCTCCGGCCAGAGTTCCGATGGCTTCCATTTTTTGGGATTGAAACAACTGTTGCTGCAACTGCTCTTCACCTGTGATGTCTTTGGCCAAACCGATAATGCCGGTCACCCGACCCACCGCATTGGAATTGGCTGAGGCGCTTGTATTGAACAGTCGCTGGGTGCCGTTTTTGTGGACCAGGTGCAAGTTGATCTCTGCCACAGAGGTTTGCCCCATCATCAGCTGTTCGAAAGTATCGGCCATCGATTGTTTCTGGTTTTTATGAATAAAATCCAGCAGTGGTCGTCCCAACACCTCTTGACGATCATATCCCAGCAAGCTTCGCCAGGCTGGATTGACATAGCTCAAAGCGCTGTTCACATCTAAAGAAAAGATGATCACCGGCGCATTTTCACTGAGAGATTTAAATCTCTCTTCGCTTTCACGCAGCGCCGTTTCCACTTGTTGATTGGCGGTGACATCATGCAGCGTGACCATAAGTCCCAAGGATTTTTCATTGTTGATCAAAGGGGACCGGCTAACCTGGATCATGCGGTTTTGGCCTTCAATACGGACATCCATTATGGGCGGAACAATCAGTTGCTCCCAATCCCTTCGATGAATCATCCAGTCCCACCATGGAATGATCCGCTCAGCGCGGGTGCCGATGACATGGTTGCCTTTGATGCCGGAGAGTTGACGGGCGGTTTGATTCAAATCGATGATAAGGTCCTCGTTGTTGACCACAATAACGCCGTCACGCATGTTGTGAATCACCACATCTCTGGCAATGGGCACAATGTCCAGCAGTCGATGGCGCATCACACCCCACATAAAGGCGACACCGGTGATGCAAAAGGCCACCGGTGTTAAGTCGAAATAGGTCAAACTTCCGACTTTCAGGATAAACATGATGTTGGATATCCATGGTGCCAGGCCTCCGATCATAAGATAGGTGAGCTGGCGGCGAAAATGAGTGGGAGAGTCGATGATATGTTTGGCAATAATAACGAAACCGACGGCTAAAATCGAATAGCTGTATGCGGTGTGCACCCAAAACAGCGGACCAAAGTAAGGATAGAGCAGATGGTAGTTTTTGATATCGATGATTTCGAATCGTTTGAACATCAGCTGATGGTGATGGTTGGTGGCCACCAGCAGCAAGGTGACGGCCGGTACAAGGAGAAGCATCGCCAGATGAACGCGTTTAAGCTTTCGTAGCCGGTTTGAATAATAAAGACTGAAGGTCAGCCACGCCAGCGGCACCAAGACGATGAAAAGATACTTGATTTGGTAGCTGAAGATCTTGGTGTTGGGATCCTGGGAGCAAACTTCAAACAGGCTTACAAACGCCCATAGTGATACGGCAGCCAATGCTCCAGAAAAGGACCGGGCGCCTAGATTGGGGCGATGCCTCAGCGTGTAAACGGCCAAAGCGGCGGTCAATATGGCTGCGAAAGCCAACAGCAGGGTGTATGGCTGGTTGATGGCGAGCATGATTTCAACCGATCCGTTCGATAACCAGTACAGTCTTTAGGCTCAGTCGCAAGATGACCCGAATGTCTATTTTCTATACGTGCATCCCGGTTTTGTCAAATTTTAAAAATAATTGAGGGGGGTTGAATCGCTTGAGGCGATCGTGTCCATGTTGCTTATCGACGGGAAACCATAAATCAACAACCTGGATATCCATGGCATCCCCAGTTGGTTGAAAAAGCCGTTCTGCGGGCGGGGATAAACCCCAATGCTGTTGAATTAAGGGCTGATAGCAATCAAGAATAGATTTAATTATGAACGTCCAACATTGAACGTCGAATAAGGATGTCGCTTCGCTCCTCCAAGTTATCGATTGCAAAGCATGTCATTGCGACCTTGCGTCTAATCCGGGATAAACGACAAGCTAAAATTCAGATCTTTCGATGCGTTCGTAAATGATCCGATTCATCGAAAAATGACAGGCGCTTTGTCAGGTAAAAATACCAATTGACCGCCGAAGGCGAACCAAATTCGGGGTTCGACGTTGGACGTTCGATGTTCGACGTTCAATTGTCCCCTTGATTCAACAGCATTGGGATTTACTGATCCATGGCTTTGGCCATGGCCTCGCCGACCAAACGGGAAAAACGCGACGGGTTTTCCAATTTGCCGCCTTCGGCGACCACAGCCAAATCAAAAAGCATCCGGCTGTAATCCTTTAATGATGCGTTTTCGCGATCCGCTTCAAACAAGGCTTTAACCTTTTCCATCAGAGGGTGTGCCATGTTGAGTTCCAGCACCCGTTTTACCGGAGGGGGTGCCTGACCCGAAGCCTTTAATATCTTTTCCATATAGGTGCTCATATCATGATCTTCACCCGAGAGGCAGGCCACTGAATCCTTCAGGCGGGACGATGCTTTAACTTCTTTGACCTTGGCCTCCAGCTGGCCCTTGATAAAACCGAACAGTGCTTTAAAGTCCTGTTCTTTTTCGTCATCCTTTTTCTCACCCTCAAGATCGCCTTTTTCCGCACTTTTCAGGGGCTTGCCGTCGTATTCGGTAAGGCTCTGTACCACCCACTCGTCCACAGGATCGGTCATCAGCAGGACTTCGTAATCTTTTTCTTTGAGTCTTTCCAGGTGAGGGCTGTTCAGCAGGGCATTGATATCATCGCCGGTGATGTAAAAAATCTCTTTTTGGTCTGCCTGCATGTTTTTAATGTATTCGTCCAGGGATACCCATTTATCCTCGGATCTTGTGGTTTTGTAACGCGCCAGCGCGGCGATTTTCTCTTTTTTGGACGGTTCGGTGTAAATGCCCTCTTTGATTACCGGTCCAAATTCATCGTAGAAAGTTTTATATTTTTCCGGATCCATATCAGCCAATTGGCCGAGGATCTTCTTGACGATGTTCTTGCGGATGTTCATCACCAGCCGGTCCTGCTGAAGGATTTCGCGGCTGACATTGAGGTTGAGATCCGGTGCGTCCACCACACCTTTAATGAATCGCAGGTATTCGGGCATCAACTCTTTGCAATCGTCCATGATAAATACCCGCTTGCAGTAAAGCTGAATACCATGTTTGCGTTCGGGTTGAAACAGGTCAAAGGGTGCTTTGGAGGGAATGTAGAGCAGGGCCGAGTACTCGGTGGTGCCCTCAAATTTCATATGCAGACGGTCCAAAGGCGGATTCCAATCGTGGGCCAAATGCTTGTAAAACTCTTCGTGTTCTTCATCACTGACCTCATCTTTGGGCCGGGTCCAAATCGCCTTCATGGAGTTCAGCGTTTCCTCTTTGATGACTTTGCGCGTGGTCTCTCCAATGGGTTTGCCGTCCTTGTCCTTGATGATTTCTTCATCGGAAAGGGGCTCATCCTTTTCCACGTCCATCACGATGGGATAATTGACAAAGTCCGAATGCTGCTTGACGATTCTTCGAATCTGCCACTGATCGGTGTAGTCCGGGTCGTCTTTGCCCCTCTTTTTCAATGCTAAAACAATGGACGTTCCCCGGCTCTCTTTTTCAGCAGGTTCAATGGTAAACGAACCATCGCCATTGGACTCCCACTTGACGGCCTCGTTTTTTTCCGCACCGGCGGCGCGCGTAATCATTGTGATTTTTTCGGCAACCATGAAAGCGCTATAGAAACCCACGCCAAACTGACCAATGAGTTCAGGGGTGAGCAGATCGGCATTTTGTGCCTGTTCCAGCATATCCAAAAAGCCCGCCGTGCCGCTTTTGGCGATGGTACCGATGTTCTCCATGACCTCGTCATAGGTCATACCGATGCCATTATCGCTGATTTCGAGGGCTTGGGCGATACCATCCGGCCGGATTTTGATTTTGAATTCCCCATCGTCTCCCAACAGGCTATCATGGGTTTGGGATTTGAAACGCAGTTTATCTATGGCGTCCGATGCATTGGAGATCAACTCCCGAAGAAAGATTTCCTGGTTCGAGTAGAGCGAATTGATGATTAAATTGAGGATCTGTTGAACTTCGGTTTTGAATTGATGGGTTTGCTTACTGGCTTCCATAAACACTCCTCGGTACTTGTTTGTTGTTTACCTTGTTAAGATAGATCGGTCGATCCCAGGTTTTCATGGTGATAGGGATTTGAAAATGCCTTTCGAGTGATATTTTAGGCTTTGTTCAGCAAATTCAAATCCTTTGATCCCTTTCGATTCGCGCATATAATGGGGGTGATTTTCAGATTGTCAAGGCTTGGAATAATACTTCCATCAGGTGCCGAATTGAAATTGGTCTCTCAGCAGCTTCAATGTGGGCGCGCTGACGTTCAGGCGACCCAATTCCTCGGCCGCCACCCAGCGAACATTGGCGGCGTCATCTCCCGGTCTGATCCTCCCTCGCACAAACTCAGCCGCCAAATCGACGATGACATAGTGAAATTGGATCTTCCCGTCGTTGTCTTTGACAATGGCGTCAAAGGTATAAACGGGTTCCCGGACTTGAATGGTGATGCCGGTTTCTTCGAAGATCTCGCGCTGAGCCGCCTTCTGCAGGCTTTCACCCAATTTGACATTGCCCCCGGGGATAGCCCATTGGCCCTTTGCCGGAGGCCGGCCGCGTTTGACCAGCAAGACTTTGTCGTCCTTAAAAACAATAGCTCCGACCGCGAGTCTGGGGTGTTTTGGATATGCTGATTCAGACCCCATTTTATATCCTATTGCTCGTTGAGAAATATCTCTTTGACCGGGCAGTGGTCATCCATGAACATGCCCCAGCACCAGTCCCCGTTCATGCGGCCGCTTTCAGGCGCGCGGTTTCGGCGCGGTCTTTGACAGCCGCCCAAAAAAGGGGCGTGAGCCCGGCGCTGGTTTTCTGGTGAATATTC